>DATFRA010000306.1:0-11354 GCA_035263705.1 Allostellaceae bacterium | reverse complement strand
GCTATTCGATCGCCGTTGCCGACCTCGACGTCGCCGAGGACGTGCTCGATCGTAACGACATTTCCGCAGAGCGTTCCGACGACCGTCTCCAGATCGCCGCGGAGCATGGGTTCGGCACGGTGATTGAACTGAGGGCGGCGGAACAGCGCTAGGCCTCGGAGGCTCGCGAGGCCACAGCCCCCACCCTCCCAGCGCGAAGGGCAGCGAAGGCGACGGGAGGGTGAGGGTCGCGTCCGAGATGGCCGCTACTGCTTTGCGTTCAGCACTTTCCAGGGGTCCTTGACCATAGGGATGGTCTCGAGCTCCGTGTTCACGAGGTGCCCGTTCACCCGCTCGACCCGGCGCAGGTATTCGTTCTGCACGATGTCGCGGGTATCGGGATCGATCATGATCGGGCCGCGGGCACTGTCGTATTTCCAGCCCTTGAGCAGGGCCATGGTCTTGTCGGGGTCGATCTTGCCGTTCTGCGCCTTGATCACGTCGAAGATCGCGGCCATCCCGTCATAGCCTTGGACCACCGTGAAGGCCGGCATCTGGTCCTTCCCGAACTCAGCTTGATAGGCCTGTACGAAGGCGGCATTGGCCGGGGCCTTTCCGACCGCGGAGTAGTGGAACATCGTGATGACGTCGAGGGCGACGTCGCCCATGGCGTCGAGGCCCTCGTCGGTCGTGATGTCGCCCGGGCCGATCAGCTTGATCCCCGCCTGCTTGAGGCCGACGTCGCCGAAGGCCTTCATCACCGCGATCGCCTGCGTGCCCGCGGGCACGAAGACGAACAGCGCTGCGGGATTGGCGTCCTTCGCCTTCTGCAGGTAGGGGGCGAAGTCCGGGTTCTGGAGCGGCATCCGGATGGAGCCCACGATCTTCCCGCCGCCCTCTGTGAAGCCCTTGATGAAGGCCTCCTCGGCGTCGGCGCCGGGGGCGTAGTCCGACACGGCCGTGTAGGCCGTCTTGATGTCGTGCTTCGCTGCCCATTGGCCCAGCGGATAGGAGGAGTGCCAGAGCGTGAACGACACGCGCGCGATGTAGGGCGACTTCATGGTGATGACCGGCGTCGACGCGTTCATCACGACCAGCGGCACCTTGGCCTCGGTCACCAGCGGCGCCACCGCGAGCGCGTTCGGCGTGTAGACGATGCCGGCCAAGAGCTGCACCTGGTCGCGCGTGATCAGCTCCTGGGCCAGGCGCTTCGCCACGTCGGGCTGCGGGCCGGTGTCGTCGCGCTTGATCAGCTCGATCTTGACCCCCGGCGGCAGGTCCTTCTCGTGCTGCTTCATGTAGAGCGTGATCCCGCGGTCCATGAGCTGGCCGGGCACGGCGAACGGCCCGGAATAGGTGTTGATGACGCCGACCTTGACGGTCTGAGCCATGGCGGCCGGAGCGGCCATGGCGGCAACGGCGGCCAGCGCAGCGATGACTGCTCGCATGTGCATGAGCAACCTCCCTCGTTCTCGAGCCATCAGGATGGCCCTTTTGCGTTGGCCGGATTATGCCGGGAACGCTGGGGTACTCAAGGGTGCATCGATCAGGCGGCACCATCCCCTGCGAGCACGCTCACATAGAGCTCGCGGTCGATGTTGCCGCCGGATTGGATGACGCCCACGCGCTTCCCGGCCATTCGGCCCCTCTCCTGGAGGAGGCCCGCGAGTGCCGCGGCACCCGCGCCTTCCGCGAGGTTGTGCGTGTCCGTGAAGAGGTGGCGCATGGCGGCGCGGATCTCGGCCTCGCTCACGCTGACGACGCGGTCGGCGCCCTTGAGGATGAGGGCCAGGGCCTCGGGATCGGGCACTCGGCAGGCGACTCCGTCGGCCATAGTGTCGGCGGAGTTGGTCGACACCGGCTTGCGCGCGGCGAAAGAGAGCGCGTAGGCGGGCGCATTCGCGGCAACCACGCCTACCACCTTGGTCTTGAGCCCGAGCGCGTCCCGCACCGCCATGGTGCCGCAGATGCCGGAGCCGAGGCCGATCGGCACATAGACGGTGTCGATGTCGGGCACCGTTCGGAAAAGCTCGAGCGCATAGCTCGCGACCCCCGCGGCGAGGCGGCGGTCGAAGGATGGCATCGGATGAAGGCCGCGCTCCCGCGCGAGGTCGCGGGCATACTCGTAGGCGGCCTGGAAATCGTGGCCGTATTCGATGAGCTCGGCGGCTTGCGCGCGCATCGCCGAGTTCTTCTCGCGGCTGTTTCCCTCGGGAACGACAATGACGGCGCGGAGCCCCACACGGCGGCAGGCGAAGGCGACGCTCTGGCCATGATTGCCACGGGTCGCCGCGATCACGCCGGCGAGCTTCGGTTCGCGTCGCTTGAGGTCGGTCATGTAGACGATGCCGCCGCGGATCTTGAAGGCGCCAAGCGGCGTGTGATTCTCGTGCTTGACCCAAACCTCCGCGCCCACGCGCGCTGAGAGCAAAGCCCAACAATGTGCCGGCGTTGGCAGCATCACCGTGTGGACGAGGTCGGCGGCGGCCTCGAGCTCGCCAAGCGACAACATCGCAGGCACTCCTTCTGCGGGGGCAACAGGGCATTTCCCGGTTTTCCCCTTGCGGGGTCAAGTGCTCTTGAGCAAGGTGACGCCGGGATGAGCGTCCTCAAGACAGCCGTCGATTCGCGCGCCGAGACCTTCCGCTTGAACCGCGAGGCGATGCAAGCGCAAGTCGACGATCTCACCCGCGTGGTGGCCGAAATCCGCTCCGGCGGCGGCGAGGCCGCGCGGAAGCGGCATCTCGGCCGCGGCAAGCTGCTGCCGCGCGACCGCGTGCGAACGTTGCTCGATCCCGGCGCACCTTTTCTCGAGTTCTCGCAGCTCGCGGGCTACAAGATGTACCCGGAGGAGGTGCCCGCAGGTGGCATCATCACCGGCATCGGCTCGGTGATGTCGAGGGAATGCGTAATCGTCGCCAACGATGCGACCGTCAAGGGCGGCACCTATTTCCCCATCACCGTGAAGAAGCATCTGCGTGCCCAGGAGATCGCGCGGCAGAACCATCTGCCCTGCATCTATCTGGTCGACAGCGGCGGCGCAAACCTGCCGAACCAGGACGACGTGTTTCCCGACCGCGACCACTTCGGCCGCATCTTCTACAACCAAGCCACCCTGTCGGCGGCGGGCATTCCGCAGATCGCGGTCGTGATGGGCTCGTGCACGGCGGGCGGCGCCTATGTGCCGGCGATGTCCGACGAGAGCATCATCGTCAAGAACCAGGGCACGATCTTCCTGGCTGGCCCGCCGCTGGTCAAAGCCGCGATCGGGGAGGTCGTCACCGCCGAGGAGCTTGGCGGCGCCGACGTGCACAGCCGCATCTCCGGTGTCACCGACCATTACGCGCTCGACGACGCGCACGCGCTCGGCATCGCCCGCAGCATCGTCGGCAATTTGAACCGGGTGAAGCAGGGCGCGCTCGCGCTGAAGCAGCCGGTCGAGCCGCTCTACGATCCCGCGGAGATCTACGGCATCGTGCCGACGGACGTACGCAAGCCCTACGATGTCCGCGAAGTGATCGCCCGGATCGTCGACGGCAGCGAGCTCGACGAGTTCAAGCGGCTCTACGGCGAGACCGTGGTCACGGGCTTCGCGCGCCTCTGGGGATATCCCGTGGGCATCGTCGCCAACAATGGGATTCTCTTTTCCGAGAGCGCGCTCAAGGCGACGCACTTCATCGAGCTCTGCGCCCAGCGGGGCATACCGCTCATCTTCCTGCAGAACATCACGGGCTTCATGGTCGGGCGCAAATACGAGGCGGGCGGCATCGCCAAGGACGGCGCCAAGATGGTGACGGCCGTCGCCTGCGCACGCGTGCCGAAATTCACGGTGATCATCGGCGGCAGCTTCGGTGCCGGCAACTATGGCATGTGCGGCCGCGCCTACGATCCGCGCTTCGTCTTCATGTGGCCCAATGCGCGAATCTCCGTAATGGGCGGCGAGCAGGCGGCCTCCGTGCTGGCGCGGGTGCGCCGCGACAATCTCGAGGCCCAGGGCCGCAGCTGGAGCGAGGAGGACGAGGAAGCCTTCAAGGCGCCGATCCGCGCGCAGTACGAAACCCAGGGACATCCCTACTACGCGAGCGCGCGGCTATGGGACGACGGCGTGATCGATCCCGCGGAGACGCGGCGGGTGCTCGCGCTCGCGATCTCCGCGAGCCTCAACGCGCCGATCGAGCCGACGAAGTTCGGCGTGTTCCGGATGTGAGTGCGATGACCGACCCCACCGTCCTCGTCTCTCGCGACGACCGCGGCGTCGCAACGGTGACGCTCAACCGTCCGGCGCTCCACAACGCCTTCGACGACGCGCTGATCCAGAAGCTGATCGAGACTTTCGAGGCGGTGGGCGCCGACCCCGGCTGCCGCGCGGTCGTGCTCGCGGGCGCCGGCAAGAGCTTCTCCGCCGGCGGCGACCTCAACTGGATGCGCCGCATGGCCGGCTACGGCTACGCCGAGAACGTCGCCGACGCCCGCGAGCTCGGTCGGCTCATGAGCACGCTCGACCGGTTGCCGAAGCCGACGGTGGCGCGCGTCCATGGCTCGGTCTTCGCGGGCGGTCTCGGCCTCGTCGCCTGCTGCGACATCGCGGTCGCCGAGCAGGACACGATCTTCTGCGTCTCCGAGGCGCGGCTTGGCCTCGTGCCGGCAGTGATCAGCCCTTACCTCATCCGCGCGATCGGGGCGCGCATGGCGCGGCGCTATTTCCTGACGGCCGAGCGATTCTCGGCGGTTGAGGCGTACCGGATCGGCCTCGTTCACGAGGTCGTGTCGGTGGCGGAGCTCGATGCGAAAGTGGAGGCGATCGTGGCAGCGCTCCTCGAGGGCGGCCCGCACTCCCAAGCCCGCTCAAAGCGGCTGATCTCCGAGGTGGCGGAGCGGCCGGTCGAGCGGCCTGTGATCGACATCACCGTTCGGACCATCGCCGAGGCGCGCGCGTCGGAGGAGGCCCGCGAGGGCCTCGGAGCGTTTTTCGAGAAGCGCAAGCCCAAGTGGAAGGAATAGGGGATCAGCGAGGGGGACTGGCCATGAAGATCTTGCAGATCGTGCCGAGGGGCGATGTCAAGCTCTATGGAGAGCTCGTCAGAAAGGAAGCCGCGATCCGGAAGAGCGGCCGGGGAACCTTCTATCGGGCGGGAGCAAGGACCCGCGACTCGGCGCGATGGAGGCACAAGGCTCACAGCGGATGGGTGCATCTGCAGCGCGGCCTATCCGAGATCGTGACGGTCGAGGTTCGGCCGCTCTCGGATGATCAGGATTGGCAGATGCTCTCCGCGTTCCTCGGCTTCGTCGATCGCCATTTCGGCGACCAGATCGCGGCGATCGATATCCACTACCGCTGACCAGGCGTCCGGCTCGCGAGCCGCTGTTCTTCGATGATGCGAGATTAATGCGGACGGCAACCGTCGTTCTCAGCCAAAGAGCAACGTCTCGCTTTGCGGCCATGAGAGCGTGACTCGCTCGCCGACGGCGGCGCGATGCGCGGCGTCCGCTCTTGGGGCCCGCACGGTGAGCGTGGTTCCGGCACCGCGGGTGAAATAGCGGATCGATTGGCCAAGATATTCGCAAACCTCGATCTCCGCCTGCAGCGAATTCGTGCGCGGGCCTGAGGCGTCGAAGGTGATGGACTCGGGTCGCACCATCGCCTGCACCTTTGAGCCGATCGGCAGTTCCGTCGCTCTGGCACCGATCCGCTCGCCCGAGGCGAGGCGCACCCAGCTCGTACTGCCGTCCATGCTCTCGAGAATGCCGTCGAGGAAGTTCGATTCGCCGAGAAAACTTGCGACGTACGGCGTGCTCGGGTGCTCGTAGACGGCGTCGGGCGTGCCGACCTGGTGCACCTCGCCCTCGTGCATGATGGCGATGCGATTGGACAGGATGAGCGCCTCCTCCTGGTCGTGCGTCACGTAGATCACGGTGATGCCGAGGCTCTTCTGGATGCGCTTGATCTCGAGCTGCATCTGCTCGCGGAGCTTGCGGTCCAGCGCTCCCAGCGGCTCGTCCATCAGCAGCACCGGCGGCCGGAACACCAGCGCGCGGGCAAGCGCCACACGCTGCTGCTGGCCGCCGCTGAGCTCGGTGACGCGCCGCTCGGCGTAGCCCTCAAGGCGCACCATCGCGAGCGCCGCCTCGGTCCGCTCGCGCGCGTCCGCGCCGCCAAGCCGGCGCATACGCAGCGGGAAAGAGATGTTCTCAGCCACGGTCATGTGCGGGAAGAGCGCATAGCTCTGGAACACCACGCCGAGATTGCGCCTGTCGGGCGGCTCGCCCAGGATCGAGGCGCCATCGACCAGGATGTCGCCCGCCGAGGGCGTCACGAACCCCGCGATCATCATGAGCGTCGTCGTCTTGCCGGACCCGCTGGCGCCCAGCAGCGTCAGGAACTCGCCCCGTGCCGCCACGAGATCGACGTTGCGCACCGCGTGAACCGCGCCGAAGCTGCGACTGAGGCGGCTGAGCCGAATCTCGCCGCCGGTGGCGGCGGACGTTGCCGCGGTCACGCGGGCGTCCGGTGCTGGGCGGTGGCGACGCGGCGAAGCAGACCGATCGCGAGCAGGCTCGCGACGGAGATGCCGAGCAGCAGGCTCGAGACCGCGGCCACGACCGGGTTGATCTCGAAGCGGAGACCGCTCCACATCTCCACCGGGAGCGTGATCGCGCTGGAGCCGCTGATGTAGAGTGCCACCACCACCTCGTCGAAGGAGGTGATGAAGGCGAAGATCGCGGCGACGATCAGGCCAGGCCGGATCAGCGGCAGCGTCACCAGGAAGAAGGCCTGGAGCGCGGGGGCGCCCAGGCTCCGCGCGGCCTGCTCGAGGCGCCAATCCATGCGCTGCAGTACCGCCGCGACGTTGATGATGACAAAGGGCAGAGCCAGCACCGTGTGAGCGAGGATCATGCCGGGGAGCGTGCCGACGAGCCTGAACTGCGCGAATACGCCGTACATGGAGACCGCCGAGACGATGGGCGGCACGATCATCGGCGTCAGCATCAGATAGATATAGAGCATGCGCCACGCGATCCGGCCGCGGATCAGCGCCAGCGCGGCGATTGTGCCGAGCGTGGTTGCGAGGATCGTCACCGAGACGGCGATCGCGAGGCTGTGCCACGTGGCCGACTGCCAATTCTCCGCGCCAAAATAGGCCTGGTACCAGGTGAGCGAGAAACCATGCGGCGGAAAGCGCAGAAGATTGTCGGCATTGAAGGACATCGGGAGGACGATCAGGCTGGGCAGCACGAGGAAGAGGCAGACGAGCCCGGCGAAGCTCGCGAGCGCGGCCTTGCCGAGGGAGTTCACTAGCGCGCCTCGGTCCAGAGGGTGTCGAGGCGGAACCAGCGCTGCGCCGCGACGAACAGTCCCATCGTGACCACCAGCAGGATCGTGCCGAGCGCCGCCGCGAATTCCCAGTTCAGCACCTTCGTCAGATTGAAATCGATGAGCTGTGCGATGAGCACGTCGCGCCGGCCACCGAGCAGCGCGGGGATCACGAAGAAGCCGAGGCTGAGCACCAGCGTCACCAGCGCGCCCGCAAACACGCCCGGCAAGGTCAGGGGCAAGTAGACGTGCCAGAAGGTGCGCGGCGCCGAAGCACCCAGGCTGCGCGCCGCCTGCAGGAGCCGACGGTCCATCTTCTCGATCTGCGCGGCGATGGGAAGCACCGTGTAGGGCAGCATGATCTGCGCCATGCCGATCAGCACGCCCGCGGTGTTCTGCACGAGTTCGATCGGGTCCGCGATCAGCCCCAAGTGCAGCAGCAGCGTGTTAATGAGGCCGCTCGGGTACAGCACCACGATCCAGCCATAGGTACGGACCAACAGGTTGGTCCAGAACGGCATCAGCACCGCCGCGAGCAGCACGAGCCGCCACGCGCCGCGCGCGCGCGTGAGGGCGACGGCGAAGGGGTAGCCCACGAGGAGGTCGATCAGCGTCACCAGGCCCGCGACCCACGCGGTCTTCCAGAGGATGAGCCCATAGACGGGCGTGGTGGCGATGCGCGCGTATTGCTCGAAGCTCCACTCGCCGCTCTTGGCATGGAAGCTGGTCTCGATCAGCAGCGCGAGCGGATAAAGGAGAAAGATCGCGACGAAGGCGAGCGCTGGCAGGCCCAGCAGCCCGGTACGCGTCAGCCGGCGCCGATCCGGGTCGGGGTGTGCTCGCGCTCGGCCGCGGTCGCCGGGCCCGATGGCCGCGCCGCCAACCGCCATGTCCGCCTCGAAAACCTCGTGATCAGGTCAGGCGCCAAGCGTCCATCTTCTCTTGCGTCTTCTCGAGGTTCTCGCCCCACCACTTCTCGTTCATCAGCACGGTCTTGCCCTGCTGCTGGGGGCCGTTGCTCAGCTGCTCGGCTCGGCCCGGCGGCAGGAGGTCATAGGCCTTCGGCGTCACCAGGCCGTAAGTGTAGGCCATGCCGATCGCCTTCTGCCCGTCCAAGCTCGTCATGAAGGCGAGAAGCCTCATGGCGTTCGCCTTGTTGGGCGCGCCCCTGATAACGACGTAGGAGGTCCAGGTCAGCTGGCTCTGGTTGTACTCGATCGCGATCGGCGCACCCTTTTCCTGGATGAACTTCGCGCGCCCGTCCGCGACCAGTCCCAGCACACCCCGCTCGTCCTGCAAGAACTGCACGGCCTGGGCGTTGGTCTCATACCAGAGGACGTCGTCCTTGATCTTGTCGAGCTTTTTGAGCGCGCGCTCGACGTCGAGCGGATAGAGCTTGTCGGCGGGAACCCCGTCGGCCAGGAGCGCCGCTTCCAGCGCCCCCCCGTTGGCCTTCGCATACATCACGCGCTTTCCCGGGAACTTCGCGGTGTCCCAGAACTCCGCGAAGTTGTGCGGATGGTTGTCGCCGGGAAATTTCTTGGTGTTGTACGCGATGACGCGCGTCCAGAACGCCTCGGGAAGCGAGTAGTCCGTCAGAAGGTTCTCGCCCCTGATCAGCTGATCGGTCGGTATCACCGAGAAATCGAGCTTCTCCACGAGGCCCTCGCGCGGCCCGATCCACTGGAAATCCGGGTTGACCTCGGCGATGTCCCACTCGGTGTTGTTCGCCTTCACCATGGCGCGGATCTTCCCGTAATCGGGGCCATCGATGGTCCGCACCTTGATGCCGGTCTGCTGCGTGAACGGCTCGAACCAGGCCTTTCGCATGGCCTCGGCCCAGCTGCCGCCCCAGGTTGCATAGATGACCTCGCCCTCGGCCGAGCGAGCGGCCCGCAGGGGCAGTGGCGCTGCCATCAGAGTGGCTGCCGCCGCCTTGAGGAGCGTGCGGCGCGTCGGCGCCGCCGAGTCTAAACGCGATGCAAATCCCGCCATTGTCGTATTCCTCCCTGGCAAAACGCCCCCTGCAGTCCTCGGTTTTTGATCCTATACTGGGCCATCCCTGTTGCAAGGAGAGAGCGCCATGGCTCTGCCGCAATCTCGCAGGCTCGATTTCTCGGAAATCCCGGTGATCGACATCGCGCCATTGGTCGAGGGCCGAAATCCCGTCTCGACGATCGACGCGCTGAGCCGGGCGTGCCGCGAGGTGGGATTCCTTTACGTGCGCAACCACGGCTTGCCGCGCGAGCTGATCGCAAACCTCGTGGAGCAAGCCGCTTTATTTTTTGGCCGGCCCATGGACGAGAAGATGCGGATCGTGGTCAATCCACGCATGCGCGGCTACCTGCCGCTCGGCTACAGGAGCTACGAGGGCGAACCGACCGCGGGCAAGAGCCACCAGGAGGGCTTCTGGATCGGGCACGAGCGTCCGCTCAATGCCGAGAGCCCGCTCGACGGGCCCAATATCTGGCCCGAATATCCGCCGGGACTGAAGCCCGCGATGCTGGCCTATTTCGCTGCGGTCGAGAAGCTGAGCCACGTCTTCATGCGCGGCTTCGCGCTCGCACTCGACCTCAAGCCCGATTTCTTCGAGCCGATTTTCAGCCGGCCGATGTCGCGCCTGAAGCTCAACCACTATCCGCCCCAGGACGAGCCGGAGCGCGAGAACGAGATCGGCGTGGTGCCGCACTCGGATTCCGGCGGGTTCACGATCCTCTGGCAGGACGCCAACGGCGGCCTCGAGATCCAGAGCAAGAGTGGCGAATGGGTGGGCGCGCCGCCGATACCGGACACCTACGTGATCAATCTCGGGAACATCATGCAGATCTGGACGAACGGGCACTTCTCCTCGACGCCGCACCGGGTGATCAACCGCGGCGGCAAGGACCGCTATTCGATCCCGCTGTTCGTCAACCCGAACCGCGACGCGGTCATCGAGCCGCTGATCGGTGCGCACGAGGCCGGATTCGAGCCGTTCAAGTTCGGCGATTATCAGCGCAAGTACTATCGCCGCAGCTTCCCGGTTGCGAACATCGGCTGATCGAGGGAAAGCTCACCGCCCCCCGCACGTGTTCCAGAAGATCCTGATCGCCAACCGCGGCGAGATCGCCTGCCGGATCGTGCGGACGGCGCGGCGCATGGCGGTGCAGACTGTCGCGGTTTATTCCGAGGCCGACCGCGACGCGCTTCACGTCGCGGTGGCGGACGAGGCGGTGCCGATCGGGCCGGCACCGGCGCGCGAGAGCTATCTGGCGGCCGAGCGGCTCATCGATGCCGCGCGCGCGACGGGTGCGCAGGCGATCCACCCCGGCTACGGATTCCTCTCGGAGAACGCGGAGTTCGCGGAAGCCTGCGCCTCCATGGGCTTGGTCTTCATCGGCCCGCCCGCCGCCGCGATCCGCGCGATGGGTGACAAGGCCGCGGCGAAGGCGCTGATGGAGAAATCGGGCGTGCCCGTCGTGCCCGGCTATCATGGCGAGGATCAATCCGAGGCGCGGCTTCTGAAGGAGGCCGGACGGATCGGATTTCCGGTGCTGATCAAGCCGGCGGCCGGCGGGGGCGGGAAGGGCATGCGCATCGCCCACTCGAGCGCTGAGGTTGCGGAAGGATTTACGCGCGCAAAGTCGGAGGCGCTGTCCTCGTTCGGCGACGATCGCGTGTTCATCGAGAAGTTCATCGTCGATCCACGCCACGTTGAGATCCAGGTTCTGGGTGATAAGCACGGCAACGTCATCTATCTCGGCGAGCGCGAATGCTCGATCCAGCGTCGCAACCAGAAGGTCCTGGAGGAAGCGCCGTCGCCGCTGCTCGACGAAGCAACGCGCGCCCGCATGGGCGAGCAAGCGGTCGCGCTTGCCAAGGCCGTCGGCTACGATTCCGCCGGCACGGTGGAGTTCGTCGCCGGGCAGGACAAAAGCTTCTACTTCCTGGAGATGAACACGCGCCTGCAGGTCGAGCATCCGGTCACGGAGTTGATCACGGGGCTCGATCTGGTGCACCTGCAAATTCGCATCGCCGCCGGCGAGCGCCTGCCGTTTTCGCAGAACGACGTCACGATTCGCGG
>DATFRA010000305.1:0-4788 GCA_035263705.1 Allostellaceae bacterium | reverse complement strand
GTCGTCGTAGACGCCGACCGCCAGGCCGAGGCCAGGCGTTTGGATCTCGCCGCGCCACACGGGGCCGATAGGATTCCCCAGCACGAAGCAGGAAACGATGTCGGTGCCGCCGGAGATCGACGAGAGGCAGAGGTCCGGCTTCACCTTCTCGTAGACGTAGTCGAAGCTCTCGGGCGCGAGCGGCGAGCCCGTCGAGGTCATGAGCCGCACAGTAGAGAGTTTATGGGTGCAGCGGGGCGCGAGGCCGGCCTTGTTGAGGGCGTCGATGTATTTGGCGGAGGTGCCGAAGAGCGTCATGCCCTCGGCGTCGGCGTAGTCGAAGAGGATGTTGCCGCTGGGATGGAACGGCGAGCCGTCGTAGAGCAGCAGCGTCGCGCCCGCCGCGAGCGTGCTCACCAGCCAATTCCACATCATCCAGCCGCAGGTGGTGAAATAGAACACCCGGTCGCCCGGCCGCTCGTCGCAATGGAGCACGTGCTCCTTCAGGTGCTGCAGGAGCGTGCCGCCGGCGCCGTGCACGATGCACTTCGGCACGCCCGTGGTGCCTGAGGAATACATGATGTAGAGCGGGTGGTCGAACGGGAGCCGCGCAAAGGCGATCGGGCCCGGTCGATGCGGCACCAAATAGGCCGGCAGTAGCATCGCGTTGCGCAGCCCGCTCAACGTGGGATTGTCGCGGGTCAGCGGCGCCACCACCACCCGCTTCACGCTCGGCAGCTGCAGCAGGATCTCGCGCGCCTTGTCGAGACAGTCGAAAGCTTTGCCGTTGTAGAAGTATCCGTCGGCAAGCACCAGCACCTTGGGCTCGATCTGGCCGAAGCGATCGAGCACTCCCTTGACGCCGAAATCGGGCGAGCATGAGGACCACGTCGCGCCGAGGCTGGCGGTCGCCAGCATGGCGATTACGGTCTCCGGCATGTTCGGCAAGTAGCCCGCCACGCGATCGCCGACGCCCACGCCGTCGGCCCTCAGTGCCTGCGCCATCTGCGAGACGGCGTCATAGAGCGCGGCATGCGAGAGCCGCCGCTTCACCTTGTCCTCGGCCCAGAACACGATGGCGTCGCTAGGGTCGCGGCGGCGCAGCAGGTTTTCCGCGAAATTGAGCCGCGCGTCCGGGAAGAATTTCGCGCCCGGCATCTTGTCGCCATCGACGAGCACGCGCTCGCCCGCGGTCTCCGCCACCACGCCGCAGAAATCCCAGATCGAGCGCCAGAACTCCTCGCGGTGCTCGACTGACCAGCGCCGCAGCTCGCCGAAATCCTTGAGCGGGCGCTTCCAGCGCTGGCTCGCCTCTTTCATGAAACGGGTCAGGTTGGCGGTAGCGATCTGCTCGGCGCTCGGCTGCCAGAGCGGCTCAGTCATGCGTCTCTCCTCCTGCGCCGCAACGCGCGACACAGCAGGGACTCTAGCGAGGCGAGGTCGATCTTGGGAGGCTAAAGCGCGGCACTCTCGAGCGAGCCGAGGGTAGCAGGCATGCGCTGGCGGGCCCGGTTGAGGATCATCCGGCCGTGGAGCTCGTTGATGATGCCGGAGCCCGTACGGGTGCAGAGGAAGGGGAAAAGCCCGTGCACGAAGCAGGCGAGAGCCCCCACCGCCATGCGGGCCGAGAAGCTCCACGCCGAGGCCATGTGCTCACCGTAGGTCTCTCCGACCGAGGCCGGGTGCTCCGTGAACGACAGCCGAGGCATGGGCGTCTCCTGAACTTCACGCGATGACCAAAGTGTAGACTGCGCGCTGGGAATTTGTTTGCTTATTTGCCCCATCTCCGCGATATTTTGGCAATCCATCTCTATATCTGCTATATTGAGAGAATGATATGCCCCTAGATGAATTTGATCGGAAAATCCTGACCTGTCTGCAGGAGAACGTGACCACGCCGGTCGCGGAGATCGCGGAGCGCGTCGGGCTATCGACGTCGCCCTGCTGGCGGCGCATCCAGAAGCTGGAGGAGCAGGGCGTCATCCGCCGGCGCGTGGCGCTGCTCGACGCCGAGAAGCTCAACCTGGGCGTCACCGTGTTCGTGAGCGTGCGCACCAACCAGCACAACATGGAATGGGCCGAGAAATTCTGCCGCGCCGTGGCGGAGATTCCGGAGGTGGTGGAATTCTACCGCATGAGCGGCGCTGTCGATTACCTCTTGCGCGTGGTGGTGCCGGACATCGCCGCCTACGACGCCGTCTACAAGCGCCTGATCCGCGTCACCGATCTCTACGACGTGAGTTCCGCCTTCGCGATGGAGCGGATCAAGTACACGACCGCGCTCCCGGTGACCTACGCGCCCTGACGTTGGGAAGTGGGCCTACAGGGTCTTCCGCTTCCGCCTCGCGGCGATCGAGTCGGCGAGCACGCACAGCATCTCGAACATGAGATTGGCCGCGTTGAGCGCCGTGTGGCCGGAAGGATCGGCGAGCGGCAGCACCTCGCAGACGTCGCCGCCGACGATGTCGAGGCCCTGGAGCCCGCGGATGATCACTTGGGCGTCGCGCATGCTGAGCCCGCCGGGCTCCGGCACGCCGGTGCCGATACAGAACACGGGGTCGAGCCCGTCGATGTCGAAGGTGATATAAGTCGGGTCCTTGCCGCAGACGCGCCGCGCCTCGGCGATCACTTCCTTGCGGCCCATCTCCTCGAAATCGTCCATGGTGACGATGCGCATGCCCACGTCGTAGCCGTACTGGATGTCGTCGTCGCCGAAGCGCGTGCCGCGGAGCCCGATCTGGATCGTGCGCCTGGGATCGATGATGCCCTCCTCGACCAGCCGCCGGAACGGCGTCGCATGGTTGATCTTGCTGCCGAGCAAGGTGTCGAGCGTGTCGGCGTGGGCGTCGAAATGTACGATGCTGAAGGGCTCGCCGCGGAACATGCCGCGCAGGACTGGCAATGTAATGGTGTGATCGCCGCCCGCGCAGATCGGCGCCACGCCATGATCGGTCAAGTTCGAGACGAACTTGGTGATGAGGTCGACGCTCTTCAGGAGATCGAACGGATCGATCGGCGTGTCGCCCATGTCGGCGACGTTGCAGAGCCGGAACGGCGCGATCCGGCTCGTCGCATTGACGCGCCGGATGATGCGCGACATCTCGCGGATCTGCGCCGGCCCCTGCCGCGCGCCGGTGCGGAAGTTGGTGCCGAGATCGAAGGGCACGCCGACGAGCCCCACATCGACCCCCTGCGGGTTCGTCACCCGGGGCGTCCGCATGAAGGTCGCGATCTCCGCGAAGCGCGGCACCACGCCGGCATCGAGCGGTTGCAGATGGGGTGTGTCATTCATCGCGGGCCTCCCGTGATAGGGTTTTGGTGAGGCTCGCGCCGGTATTCACGGGTGTCAACGTGCGTCCTTCGACGCGCTCCCTTCGGTCGCTTGCTCAGGATGAGGGGCATTGCTGATGCACAAAGAAGAGTCCTCATCCTGAGCAAGCGAAGCGCCCTCATGGTGAGCGCTCGTCGAACCACGAAGGACGCAGGGCGGCCGTTGCTCATTGGACTCGCGAACGACGCCCATGCTAGTTTTCCCCTCGCGCGACGAGACAGGGAAGCCGGTGCGATGCCGGCGCTGCCCCCGCAACTGTAAGGTGCGAGATCGCGGCGGACGCCACTGATCCCCAAGGGGATCGGGAAGGCGCCGCGGTCGACGAGCCCGAGCCAGGAGACCTCCTCGCTGACGCGCGCGCAACGACCGTCCTCGGAGGGAGGAAGGGTGATGCCGGATCAGTCCTCTCCATCGCGATCGACCCCCGCCCTGCCGCGCCTGATGCTGGTGCTCGGCGGCGCGCGCTCCGGCAAAAGCCGCTACGCCGAGCGTGCCATCGAGGCGGCGGCAGGCTCTGGGCTTTATCTCGCCACCGCCGTGCCCGCCGATGCCGACATGGCCGCGCGGATCGCCGAGCACCGCGCGCGCCGCGGAGCCACCTGGACCACCATCGAGGAGCCGTTGGAGATCGCCGCGCCTATCGAGGCCGAGGCGCGGCCCGATCGGCCGATCCTGGTCGATTGCCTGACGCTGTGGCTCTCGAACCTCATGCACGCCAGCCGCGATGCTGACGCCGAGACCGAGCGGCTGCTGGCGGCGCTCACGAGGGCGTGCGGCTCCGTCGTCCTGGTCGCGAACGAGGTCGGGCTCGGTGTCGTGCCGGAGACGGCGCTCGGCCGCGCCTTCCGCGACCAGGCCGGCCGGCTCAACCAGCGCGTCGCGGCGGCGGCGGAGCGCGTGGTGTTCATGGCCGCGGGACTGCCAATGCTGCTCAAGGACACCGTGACCGCGGAGACACGCTGATGCACAAGATCCCCGCCACCGTCATCACGGGCTTCCTGGGCGCCGGCAAGACCAGCCTGCTCAGGCATCTGGTGGCGAACGCCAACGGCCGGCGCTTGGCACTCGTGATCAACGAGTTCGGCGAGCTCGGCGTCGATCGCGAGATCCTCCTGGGCTGCGGCGTCGAGAAATGCCGCGAGGACGACGTGATCGAGCTTGCGAACGGCTGCATCTGCTGCACCGTCGCGGACGATTTCCTGCCAACGCTCGAACGCCTGCTCGATCGGCGGGATCCGCCCGACCACATCCTGATCGAGACCTCCGGCCTTGCGCTGCCGAAGCCGCTGGTGCAGGCCTTCGCCTGGCCCGAGGTCAAGGCGCGCGTCACGGTGGACGGTGTCATCGCCGTCATCGACGCGGCGGCGCTGGCGGCCGGGCGCTTTGTCGCCGATCCCCAGGCGCTCGCGGCGCAACGCGCCGCCGATCCCGCGCTCGGTCATGACGATCCGCTCGAAGAAGTCTTCGGCGATCAGCTC
>DATFRA010000304.1:0-20503 GCA_035263705.1 Allostellaceae bacterium | reverse complement strand
TGGGATGTGCGCACCGCACTTGGTGTGCCGCTCATGCGCGAGGGCGTGCCCGTGGGGGTGTTCGTGCTCCACAGAAAAGAGGCGCGCGCCTTCAGCGAGAAGCAGATCGCGCTCGTCACCACTTTCGCCGACCAGGCAGTGATCGCGATGGAGAACGAGCGGCTGGTCGGCGAGCTCAGGACCCGCAACGCCGATCTCGCGGAATCGTTGGAGCAGCAGACGGCGACCGGCGAGGTGCTGAAGGTGATCAGCCGCTCCGCTTTCGACCTCGGGCCGGTCTTCCAGACCCTCGTGGAAAACGCGGTCAAGCTCTGCGACGCCGAGCGGGCGGTCATTTTCCGCTTCGACGGCCAGGTGCTGCGGCCAGCCGCCTGGCACGGCGGCACGACCGAGCTCATGGACTACGTCGAGCAGCATCCGATCGCGCCGGGACGGCAGACCATATCGGCGCGCGCCGCCCTCGAGCGCCAGACCGTGCAAGTCGCCGACATCCAGTCCGACCCCGAATACACCTACGCGCTCATGGATGTCGACCCGATCCGGACGCTGCTCGCGGTCCCCATGCTCAAGGGCGACGAGCTGGTCGGTGTCATCACCATCTACCGGATGGAGGTGAAGCCGTTCACGGAGAAGCAGATCGCGCTGGTGACGACCTTCGCCAACCAGGCGGTGATCGCGATCGAGAACGCGCGGCTCCTGGGCGAGCTGCGCGACCGCCAAGCCGAGCTTGCGCGCTCGGTCGAGGAGCTCACCGCCACGAGCGACGTCCTGAAGATCATCAGCCGCTCGAGCGTCGAGCTCCAGACCGTGCTCGACACGCTGGTCGAGACCGCGGGGCGCCTCTGCCGCGCCGATCAGGCATTCATGTTCCGCCGACGGGATGATCGCTATCACTTGGCCGCTTCGTTTGGTGCCCCCGAAGAATACTTGGGGTGGATTGAGCGTAACCCGTTGAAGGGCGGCCGAGGCACAGTAACCGGACGCGCGGAGTTGGAGGGTCGGGCCGTTCAGATCCCCGACGTGCTCGCGGATCCCGAATACAACTACTCTGATGTAGGCCTGAGGCTCGGCGGATGGCGAACGGTGGTCGCCGTCCCGCTGATGCGCGGCGGGACGCTTATCGGCGTTTTCACGCTCAACCGCACTCGAGTCGATCCGTACAGCACCAAGGAGATCGAGCTGCTGACCACCTTCGCCGACCAGGCGGTGATCGCGATCGAGAACGCGCGGCTCTTCGAGGAATTGCGCGACAGGTCGGCGGAGCTTGCCCGCTCGGTCGACGAGCTCACGGCCACCAGCGACGTGCTGAAGATCATCAGTCGCTCGTCCGTCGAACTCAACACTGTGCTCGATACCCTGGTCGAGACGGCGGCGCGCCTCGGCCATGCCGACCAGGCAGTCATGTCCCGCCGAAGGGGCGACCTCTATCACGTTGTTGCTTCTGCAGGCGTATCAGAGGAATTTGCTGAACACCTCCGACAGCATCCGTTTGCAGCGGGCCGCAAGTCGACCACCGCACGAGCAATAGCGGAGGTCCGGACCATCCAGGTCGCGGACGTGCTTGCCGACCCGGAATACGATTTCCCTGTCGAAGGCCTGCGTCTTGGTGGATTTCGAACCGTCCTCGCGGTGCCGCTGTTGCGCGAAAATACGCTGGTGGGCGTATTTTCGTTGAACCGCAAGAGTGTCAACCCGTTCACGGACAAGGAAATCGATCTGATCACCACCTTCGCCGACCAGGCGGTGATCGCGATCGAGAACGCGCGGCTGTTCGAGGAGTTGCGCGACCGGTCGGCGGAGCTCGCGCGGTCGGTCGACGAGCTCACCACGCTCCGCGAGGTGGGCCAGGCCGTAAGCTCCACGCTCGATCTCGCGACCGTGCTGGAGACCATCGTCAAGCGCGCCGTCACGCTCGCGGGCGCCGACGCCGGCGCGATCTACCGCTACCGCAAGAGCGACCGCCAGTTCCGGCTCGGCACCTCCTACGGCCTCAGCGAGGAGCTCGCGGCCAGGATCCGCGGCGCGCCGATCCGCGAGGAAGAGACCACGGCGCTGCGGCGCGCGATCCAAGAGCGCGTGCCCGCTCAAATCGAGCTCGAGACCGCGCCGCACCTGCCGCTGCGCGATCTCATGGTGGCGGCCGGCTTCCGCGCCGCGCTCCAGGTGCCGCTCATCGGCGGCGACCGCGTGTTCGGCGTGCTCTCGATCCAGAAGAAGACGGCGGGCGAGTTCCCGGAGAGCACGGTCAAGCTCATGCAGACGTTCGCGACCCAGTCGGTGCTCGCGATCCAAAACGCGCGGCTCTTCCGCGAGGTCGAGGAGCAGGGCCGCGCGCTGGCGCTCGCGAGCCAACACAAGTCGCAGTTCCTCGCCAACATGAGCCACGAGCTTCGCACGCCCCTCAACGCCGTGCTCGGCTACGCCGAGCTGCTGGCGGACGGCATCTACGGCGAGCTCGGCGAGAAGGCGCGAGGCGTGCTCGAGCGCATCCAGAGCAACGGCAAGCACCTGCTCGGCCTCATCAACGACGTGCTCGACCTCTCGAAGATCGAGGCGGGCCAGCTGACGCTCGCGATCGAAGACTATGCCATGCCGGCGGTGGTACACTCGGTTGTGAGCGCCACGGAGTCGCTCGCCAAGGCCAAGGGGCTCTCGCTCGTGACCTCGGTGCCGCGCGTGCTTCCCATGGGGCGCGGCGACGAGAGGCGCCTGACGCAAGTGCTGCTCAATCTCGTGGGCAACGCGATCAAGTTCACCGACAAGGGGTCGGTCGGCATCGAAGTGGCGCTCGCCAACGGCCGATTTGAACTCGCGGTCAAGGACACCGGGCCCGGCATCGCCGAGGCCGATCAGCCGCGCATCTTCGAGGAGTTCCAGCAGGTCGATAATTCGAACACGCGGCAGAAGGGCGGCACGGGCCTGGGTCTCGCGATCTCGAAGCGCATCGTCGAGATGCATGGCGGCAGCCTCACGGTTGACTCCGAGCTCGGCAAAGGCTCGACCTTCCGGGTCGTCGTCCCCGTACAGGTCGAAGCCGCAAGGGAGGTGGCGTGATGAAGCGCATCCTGGTGGTCGAGGATACCGAGGACAACCGGCAGATCATCCGCGATCTCCTGACCAGCGCCGGCTACGAGATGATCGAAGCGGTAGACGGCGGGCAGGGGGTCGCGATGGCGGCCGAGCTGAAGCCGGACCTGATCCTGATGGACATGCAGCTCCCGGTGCTCGACGGCTACGAGGCGACGCGCCGCATCAAGGCCGATCCCGCGCTCGCCCACATCCCGGTGATCGCCGTCACCTCGTACGCGCTCGCGGGGGACGAGGCGAAGACGAAGGCCGCCGGCTGCAACGGCTATGTCGCAAAACCTTTCAGCCCGCGCCAGCTGCTCGCCAAGGTCCGCGAGTTCCTGCCGTGAGCGAGCCGATCCATGCGTGATCCGCCGCGCATCCTGGTGGTCGACGACAACGAGGCCAATCTCGACATCGCCAAGATGCGACTCGAGAGCCAGGGCTACGAGATCGTCACCGCGGTCGACGGCGAGGACGCGCTCGTCCAGGTGCGCGAGGCTCGGCCCGATCTGCTGCTGCTCGACATCATGATGCCGAAGCTCGACGGCATCGAGGTGACCCGCCGCCTCAAGAGCGACGCCTCGCTCCCGTTCATCCCGATCATCCTGGTCACCGCCAAGGCCGACGCCAAGGACGTGGTCGCGGGCCTAGACGCCGGCGGCGACGACTATCTCACCAAGCCCTTCGACCACGCATCGTTGGTGGCGCGCGTCCGCTCCATGCTCCGGATCAAGGCGCTCCACGACACGGTCGAGGCGCAGCGGGTGGAGCTGAAGGGTCTCAACGCCAACCTGGAGAGCCGGGTAGCCGCGCAGGTCTCGGAAATCGAGCGCATCGGCCGCTTGCGCCGGTTCCTCTCGCCGCAGCTCGTCGACATGATCGTCTCCTCTGGCGACGAGGGCATCTTCGAGAGCCACCGGCGCGAGATCGTCGTGCTGTTCTGCGACCTCCGCGGCTTCACCGCCTTCTCCGAGACGGCGGAGCCCGAAGAGGTGATGGGCGTGCTGCGGAGCTATCACGAGGCGCTGGGGCCGCTGATCCACCAGTACGAAGGCACGCTGATGCGCTTCACGGGCGACGGGCTCATGGTGTTCTTCAACGATCCGCTCCCCTGTCCCGACCCGGCGGCGCGCGCGGTGCGGCTCGCCGTCGATATGCGGGCAGCGGTGGCAGGGCTGGCGGCCGACTGGCGCAAGCGCGGGCACGAGATCGGCTTCGGGATCGGCATCGCGCAGGGCTATGCCACGCTGGGTCGCATCGGCTTCAAGGACCATATCGACTACACGGCGATGGGTACGGTCACCAATCTCGCCGCACGGCTTTGCGATGCCGCCCGCGACGGCCAGATCCTGGTCAGCCAGCGCGCCGCCGCCTCGATCGAGGCGGTCGTCGCGCTCGAATCGATCGGCGAGATCCCGCTCAAGGGCCTGACCCGGCCCGGTATCGTCCATCAGGTCGTCGCGGTGCGCTGAGCCGCGGTGGGGAACCGAGGGGCGGAGGGGCCACAGCTTTGCTCGCTTCTGATCCGGCAAGTTTTAGCGTACCTTGAACGGGATAGCCGTTGGCATCGCGGACTCGTGAAGCGCCGCGGGGCCTGGGCTGGGGTACGAGAGTGGGCTTCACGGCTGACGTGGAACGCGGCGGCATATAAGAAGAGATAAGTGTACGGGAGGCTACGCGTGCGGGTGAGGAGCCCGAAAACCAGGACGCGGCGCATGTCCGCCGGGGGCGGCTGATGTCGTGGCGGTGATCCCGCTGCGACCGGCGGCCGAGGTGAGCGTGCTCCTCAGGGTGCGCGACCTCTCCGTGCGCTTCGGCGGCATCGTGGCGCTCGAGGGCGTCTCCTTCGACGTGGGCCAGGGGCAGATCTGCGGCCTCATCGGCCCGAATGGCGCCGGCAAGACCACGCTCTTCAATTGCCTCTCGCGGCTCTATCGCGCCGAGCGCGGCAGCATCCTGTTCGAGGAGAGGCCGCTCTTCGAGGTGCCGAAGCACCGGATCGCCGCCCTCGGCATCGGGCGCACGTTCCAGAACCTGGCGCTATTTCGCACCATGAGCGTGTTCGAGAATGTCATGGTGGGGACGCACTGCCGCGGCCGCGGCAGCTTCCTCGCCGCGGCGCTCCGCTTGCCCTTCACCGCCAGCGTCGAGAAGCGCGCCCGCGAGCATGCGGAGGCGCTGCTGGCCGAGCTCGGTTTGTCGGAGCTCGCGGGCTCGCCGGTGAGCGCGCTTCCGTTCGGCACGCGCAAGCGGGTCGAGCTCGCCCGCGCGCTCGCGAGCGATCCGAAGCTGCTGCTCCTCGACGAGCCCGCGGGCGGGCTCAATCATGACGAGGTCGACCGTCTCCGCGATGAGATCCAGGCGATCCGGGATCGCCGCGGCATCACCGTGCTCCTGGTCGAGCATCACATGAACCTGGTGATGCGGGTCTCCGACCAGGTCGTGGCGCTCGACTTCGGCCGCAAGATCGCCGACGGCACGCCCGCGGAAGTGCAACGCAATCCCGAAGTGATCCGCGCCTATCTCGGGGACGCCGCCTGATGACGGCGCTGCTGGAGACGCGCGGCCTCAAGGCCTACTACGGGCCGACGCCGGTGCTGCACGGCGTCGACCTCGAGGTCGAGGCGGGCGGCATCACCGCGCTGCTGGGCGCCAACGGCGCCGGTAAGACCACGCTCTTGCGCGCGATCTGCGCCATGGTGCGCCGCGAGGGCGAGGTCCGGTTCGCCGACCGCGCGCTCGACGGGCTCGCCACCGAGGACGTGGTGCGCCTCGGCGTCGCCCATGTGCCGGACGGGCGCGGCACCTTCGTTCATCTGACGGTGGAGGAGAACCTCCGCCTCGGCGCCTATACCCGCGCCGACTGGGCGCGCGTCGCCGGTGATTTCGAGCGCGTCTACGCCTATTTCCCGCGGCTCCGCGAGCGCCGGCGCCAGCAGGCGGGCACGCTCTCGGGCGGCGAGCAGCAGATGCTGGCGATCTCGCGCGCGCTGATGCTGTCGCCGAAGCTGCTGCTGCTGGACGAGCCCTCCTTCGGCCTGGCGCCCTTGGTGGTCAAGGACATCTTCCGCATCCTGCGCACGATCAACCGCGAGGAGTCCGTCAGCATGCTGGTGGTCGAGCAGAACGCGACCCTCGCGCTCGATCTCGCCGACCACGCCTACCTCCTGGAGACGGGGCGGGTGGTCATGAGCGGCACCGCCGCGCGGATCCGCGGCGACGAATCCGTGCGGAAGTCGTACCTCGGGTACTGAGAGATGACGGCGTTCCTCCACCAGATCTTCTCCGGGCTTGCGAGCGGCGGCATCTACGCGAGCGTGGCCCTCGCCTTGGTGCTGATCTATCAGGCGACGCACCTCGTCAATTTCGCGCAGGGCGAGATGGCGATGTTTGCCACATACATCGCCTGGGCGCTGGTGCAGGCGGGGTTGCCGTATTGGCCTGCTTTCCTGATCACGCTCGGGATCGCCTTCACGGGCGGTGTGGTGATCGAGCGGGTGATTATCCGGCCCTTCGACAAGGCGCCGGTGCTCGCCTCGGTCTGCGTCTTCATCGGCCTGCTCTCGATCTTCAACAGCCTCGCCGGCTTCATTTTCACCTACACCATCAAGACCTTTCCGAGCCCCTTCGCGGAGCGGGCGTGGTACGGCACACGCTTCCTGTCGCCGCACGAGACCGGCGAGATCGCCGTGACGCTGGCGCTGCTGGTGCTGGTCTATGCCTTCTTCCGGTTCACGCCGCTCGGCCTCGCCATGCGCGCCGCCGCGCAGAATCCCGCCTCGAGCCGGCTGGTCGGCATCCGCGTCGGCTGGATGCTTGCGCTGGGATGGGGGCTCGCGGCGGCGGCCGGCGCGGTCGCCGGCATGATGGCGGCGCCCATCGTCTATCTCGAGCCCAACATGATGGGCGGCGTCCTGCTCTACGGCTTCGCGGGTGCGCTTCTGGGCGGTATCGACAATCCCTGGGGCGCGGTGCTTGGCGGCTTCATCGTGGGCGTGCTGGAGAACCTGGCGGGCGGCTATGTGGTCGGCGCCGACCTCAAGCTCACGGCGGCGCTGGTCATCATCGTGGGCGTGCTGGTGATCCGCCCGTCCGGCCTGTTCGGCCGTCCGATCGCGACGCGGGTCTGATCTCATGGGCGCGCTCAGCGAGACCGAGACGGCGGCGCCCAAAAGAGAAGTGGCGCGTCTCTCGGTCTCGACCTGGCGCCGGATCGGCCTCGGCCTTGCGCTCGCACTGGCGCTCGTGGTGCCGTTCTGGGCCAGCGGCTATCACACCTTCCAGCTCACGCTGGTGACGGTCTATGCGATCGCGCTCATGGGTCTGAACCTGCTCACGGGATACAACGGCCAGATCTCGCTGGGCCACGGTGCTTTCTACGCGATCGGCGCCTACGTAACGGCGGTGCTTGTGCACAAGGCGGGCGTTCCCTACTGGGCGACGGTGCCGGTGGCAGGGCTCGTCTGCCTCGGCACGGGCTTCCTCTTCGGCTTGCCCGCGCTCCGGCTCGAGGGGCTCTACCTCGCGCTCGCGACCTTCGCGCTGGCGTTGGTGACGCCTCAGATCCTCAAATTCAAAAATTTCGGATCCTGGACCGGCGGCGTGCAAGGCATATTGATGGACAAGCCCGATGCGCCCTGGGGCCTGCCGCTCGACAGCGATCAGTGGCTCTATTTCCTCTGCCTTGCGCTGGCGCTGCCGCTGTTCTGGGCGGCGCGCAACATGGTCGCGAGCCGCTCCGGCCGCGCCATGGTGGCGATCCGCGACCACCCGATCGCGGCAGCCAGCATGGGCGTCAACACCGCGCTCACGAAGTCGCTGACTTTCGGTGTAAGCGCCTTCTATACGGGGATCGCGGGCTCGCTCGGCGGCATCGTGGTGGGCTTCGTGGCCCCCGACAGCTTCTCGATCCTGCTCTCGCTGAGCTTCCTGGTCGGCGTCGTCGTGGGCGGCCTCGCCTCGATCTGGGGCGCGCTTTTCGGCGCGCTCTTCATCGTGTTCGTGCCGAATTACGCCGACCAGATCTCCGATCTCCTGGGCGAGCGCGCGAAGGCGCTGCCCTGGGCGATCTACGGGCTGCTGCTGATCGCTTTCATGTATCTGATGCCGACCGGCGTGGTCGGACTGCTTCGAGCCGTGGCGGCGCGTCTCGTCGCCGCGGCGGACACAGCGCGTTCATCTAGAAGAGTCGAACCCTGACCTAGAGAGGAGGAGATCATGATTTCACGACGCAGGCTGTTGCAGACGACCGCGGCCTCGGCGGCGCTGTGGGCGGCGCGCGGACTGCCCGCCCGGGCGGCGAACGCTCCCGGCGTCACCGACAAGGAGATCAAGTTCGGGCAGACCATGCCCTACAGCGGACCCGCCTCCTCCTATGGTGCGATCGGGAAAGCGGAGCTCGCCTATTTCAAGAAAATCAACGACGAGGGCGGCATCAACGGCCGCATGCTCAACCTCCTGAGCCTCGACGACGGGTACAGCCCGCCCAAGACCGTGGAGCAGATCCGGCGGCTCGTCGAGCAGGACCAGGTCGCCTTCATCTTCCAGAGCCTGGGCACGCCGCCGAACTCGGCCATCCAGAAGTATCTCAACGACCGCAAGGTGCCGCACCTCTTCGTCGCGACCGGCGCCACGAAGTGGAACGACCCCAAGCATTTCCCCTGGACCATAGGTTGGCAGCCCAACTACCAGACCGAGGGGCACATCTATGCGAAGTACCTGCTGATCAACAAGCCGGACGCCAAGATCGGTATCCTCTATCAGAACGACGACTACGGTAAGGACTACGTTGTCGGCCTCAAGGACGGGCTCGGCGACAAGGCGAAGACAATGATCGTCAAGGAAGAGTCCTACGAGACCAGCGATCCCACGATCGACTCGCAGATTGTCTCGCTGCAGGCCTCGGGCGCAGACACATTCCTCAACGCGACCACGCCCAAGTTCGCGGCGCAAGCGATCCGCAAGGCCTATGACATCGGCTGGAAGCCGCTGCACTTCCTCAACAACGTCTCGATCTCCGTGAGCTCGGTGCTGACGCCCGCGGGACTCGAGAAGTCGGTCGGCGTCATCACCGCGGACTACCGCAAGGATCCGACGGATCCGCGCTGGAAGGACGATCCCGGCTACAAGCAGTGGCTCGAGTTCATGAAGAAGTACATGCCGGACGCCGATCTCGGCGACAACGACTATCCCTACGGCATGATGGTGGCGATGACCATGGTGCAGGTGCTGAAGCAATGCGGCAGCGACCTCTCGCGCGAGAACATCATGAAAGAGGCGGCAAACCTCCACGATCTCGAGATGCCCATGCTCCTGCCGGGCATCAAGGTCAACACCGGTCCGGACAACTTCGCGCCGATCAAGCAGATGCAGCTGCAACGCTTCAACGGCAAGAGCTGGGAGCTGTTCGGCGACGTCATCATGGGCTGACGGCGCCCGAGAAACCGAAAGGGCTTGGCCACCGAGGCGGCCAAGCCCTTTCTTCTGGGTCCTGGCGGCATCCGCCGCCAGGACGATGCACCCTACTCCGCTACTTCTTCTTCTTGCCCTTCCTCTTCGCGGTCTTCCGTTTCGCCTTCCTGGTCTTCGACGACTTCGCTGCCGCCATCGACCGTGTCTTACGACGCTTACGCTTAGGCATGGATCATGTTCCATGTAGGTTGCAGGAGCCATCACTATACAGAAAAATCGCTTGACAAGAAATAAGAAAAGTAAAAATCGACCGCGCGCTCAGTGCGCGGGCGCAAGCGTGCGCGCGCCGCGGAAGAGCGCGGCGAGGAGTCGCGAAATGAATCTCGTATGCCACCCCTGAAAAACCCGCATTTCATGCGTGTTTCCGGGTATTCGCGGCGAGTGCCCGCGCGACAAGTAATCGACGAACGGAGCGCGGTTGCGGCGCCCGCGAGCGCGTGTCCTCCGGCGGCCTTCGAAGTCACTGGAGCCGCGTCTTGAGGTCCTGGAGGAGCGCCGCGGTCGCGAATCGGCGAGTCGAGTCGCGCTCGCGCTCCAAGGACGCCTCGAGCGAGCGGATGGCGGCGCCGAGATTGCCGAGCGACGCGCTCACGGTGCCCTGCTCGCGCCAGAGCTCGGCGCGATCGGGCGCCATCGCCAGCATGCTCCCGATCACCGCGAGCGCGGCCTCGCGCCGGCCGGACTCCAGCAGGCGCAGCTTCATGTTGTTCTGGAGGCGCAGCAGCACCTCGCGGTCCGGCACGGCGGTGTAGTCCGCGGCCGAAAGCTCGCGCGAGGCACCGGCGACCGATTTCAAGAGCGAGCGCAGCTCCGAGGCACCCTTGACCGCACCGTCGTTGAAGGGGTCGACAATCGCGGCGCCGCCGCGCCCTTCGAGGCGCAGCAGGAAGTGGCCGGGAAAAGCCAGCCCCGTCATCTCCCAGCCCTGCGCGCGGCCGGCGTGCAGGTAGAGGATACCGAGCGCCACCGGGAGACCTTTGCGCCGGTCGATTACGCGCATGAGGTTCGCATTCTGCAGGTCGTCGTAGGTGAGGCTGTCACCCCGATAGCCGTAGACGCCGCAGATCACCGCGCCGAGCGTTGACGCACGCTCGGCGGCCTCCTCCGCGCCGATCGCGGCTGTGCCGACCTCGCTCGCGAGCGTCTGCAGATGCTCGCGATAGCGCGCGAGGCCGACCTGTGGCCGGTCGAGCGCGGCGAGCGCCAGTGCCGCCTCGCCGATGGGCCACGGCGCCTCGTCGAGGGGCGCCAAGCTCTTCAGGTAGTCGAGGGCGCTCGCCCGGTCATGGAAAGGGTTCTCGGGCGCCCGCCCGCTCATTGCAGCGGCTGCACCTGGATCGGCGTGCTAGGGGCCGGGCTGCCCGGAGTCTGCGGCGCGGGACCGGGACTCGAAAGGGCCGGCTGCGGCGCCGGCGCGGTGGTCGCAGGCGCGGGATTGCCGCGCACCTGCACGTAGGAGACCACACGCCGCACATTCGGGATGTTCCGCGCGTAGGCGGTGACGCGCTCGAGCTCCTCGGGCGTCTGGGCGGAGCCGATAACGAAGACGACATGGTCCGACGTGGTGACGATGAAGTTAACCGAGTGGACGTCCGCGTCCCAGAGCAGCTCGTTCCGGAGCCGCGCGGAGATGAAGCCGTCGCTGAGATCGTCGCCCGTGGTGCTGATCGGACCGACGGCGACCTCGTTATAGACCTGCTGCACGCCCTTGACGCGCCAGGCGATCCGGATCGCGTCCTCGATCCAGGCAGGGTCCGGCTCCCGCCCGGTGATCAGCACGCGCCCCTCATAGACGTCGCACTCGAGGCCTGAGGCCATCTCCGAGTTGGTCTTGCGCCAGATCGCGGAGATCGCCGCCTTGATGGTGGCGTCGCTCACTTGGTCGCCGATGCTGCGGTCCGCCGAGGCCGCGATCGCCGCACCTCCTGCCGTGGCGGCGACGCAGCCCGAGAGCAGCGCCAACAGAGCCAACGCCACGATGATTTTCGGCAGAGGCATGACGCCGACAGTTCTCCTCCTGGTACCGCGCGCGACCCTCCCCACGACTCGGCACCCCCGACGCCATTGTGAGACACCACTTCCATGGCCTCAAGCGGGCGGCATCGAGTCCATTTCGTGGCGATTTAGCCGTCGCCCTCGCGCCAGGCGTCACGCAGGTGCAGTGGGAGCCGCCCCGGCATCACCAGCATCACGTCGAAGCGGACCGTGAGCCGCGCGAGGATGGGACGGCTCGAGAGGAAATGCGCGGCGGCGCGCGTGATACGCCGGCGCTGGCGCGGGGTGACGGCTGCGATCGCGGCGGTCTCGTCATCACGCGCCTTCACCTCGATCGCCGCCAGCGTACCGCCGCGGCGGGCGAGGATATCGATCTCTCCGACAGCGACTCGGTAGTCTCGGGCGAGGATGCGATAGCCCCTGAGGCGCAGCGACCAGAGGCAGAGACTCTCGGCCCAGCGGCCGCGCCGCTCGGCCTTGCGCCGGCGCTCCGTCGCGGCGCTCACCCGGTCTCCGCGGCTGGGCGCTTTCCCTGGAGCGCGAGGGCGCGGGCATAGACCTGCCGGCGCGGCAGGCCGGTGGCGGCGGCAACCGCGGCGCTCGCTTCCCGGAGGCTCGCGGTCTTGAGCGCCGACAAGAGCTGCGCGTCGAGGTCCGCGTCGGTGGTCAGGGTATTGGCGACCGGCGGCCCCACGATCACCACGATCTCGCCTCTGGGCGGCCCCGCTCGGCGGTAATGCTCGGCGAGCGTAGCCAGACTCTCGCGGCGGACCTCCTCATGAAGCTTCGTGAGCTCGCGCGCGACCGCCGCCGGCCGATCGCCCAGCATCGCCGCCATGTCGGCGAGCGCGTGCGCCAGCCGCGGCGCCGTCTCATAGAAGATGAGGCTCGCCCGCACCGGCGCGAGCTCGCGGAGCGCTTGACGTCGCGCGGCGGATTTCGGCGGCAGGAAGCCCGCGAACAGGAAGCGGTCGGTCGGCAGGCCCGCCACCGTCAGTGCCGCCAGCACCGACGAAGCTCCGGGTATTGTCGTGACGGAAATGCCGGCGGCCGCGGCCTCGCGCACCAGCTTGAAGCCGGGATCGGAGACGAGCGGAGTGCCGGCATCCGACACCAGCGCGAGTGCCGCGCCCGCCGCGAGCCGCGCGATCAGCCCCGGCCGCACGGTATCGGCATTGTGGTCGTGATAGGGGAGCCGCTCCGCCGCGAGGCCATAGCGCCGCGCCAAGGTCGCGGTCACCCGCGTGTCCTCGCAGAGGATCGCGTCGGCGTGGCGCAGCACCTCGAGCGCGCGCAAGGTGATGTCGCCCAAATTGCCGATCGGCGTCGCCACAATATAGAGACCAGGCGCCAGCGCTGTGACTTCGGTCTTCGGCGCGGGGTCGGCTGATTTACTTCCCGGGAGCGGCCCGATAGGCTCCAGCCTCCCGCTTTCGCTTCGGCCGGAGGCCGCGCGTGACGTCGCCTTTGCGCTCATTGTCTGGTCGGTCGAACGCGCCATCGCTGCTCCTGATCGCGACATCGCTGCTACTGTTGTTCTTTCTGGCGGGCTGCGGGAACGTACCGGTCTACCCGCGCGGAGGGCAAGCCGCGCCGCCGCAGCAAGCGGCACCTCCGCCCCAGGAGATTCAGCCGACCCCGGCAGCGCCCGCCGGACACGTGCCGCTAGCGCCCGGCGAGAAGGCGATGGTGGGACTGCTGCTGCCGCTCTCGGGCCCGAATGCGAGCCTCGGCCAGGGCATGCTCGACGCCGCGCAATTGGCGCTCTTCGATATCCAGGGCGGCCGGATCGCCCTGCTGCCCCGCGACACCCACGGCACGGCCGACGGCGCCGTTGCGGCCGCTCGCGACGCGCTCGGCCAGGGCGCGCGGCTCCTGATCGGACCGCTGACCGCGCCCGAGGTCGAAGCGGTGAAGCCGGTCGCGGCGGAGCGCGGCGTGGCCGTGCTGGGTTTCTCGACCGCCGTCAATGTCGCGGGGAATGGCACCTTTGTGATGGGCCTGCTGCCGTCGGAGGAGGTACGCCGCGTGGTGGGCTTCGCGCACCAGAAGGGTGCCCAGCACTTTGCCGTGCTAGCCCCCGGCAGCGCCTATGGTCAGCTGGTGGTGGACGCGCTCAAGACGGCGGCCGAGGCCGAGCAGGGGAGCGTCGCCGATCCCGTGTTCTTCGACCCCGGCGCGGTCGATCTTGCACCCTCGGTGCGCCAGCTCGCGAAATACGACAGCAAGAGGGGAGCGCAGACGGCGTCCGACGCCGGTTTTGACGCGCTGCTGCTGCCGGAGGGCGGGCAGCAGATCAAGCTGCTGGCGCCGCTGCTGCCGCAATACGGCATCGATCCCGCGAGGGTGCATTTTCTCGGCACCGGCCTCTGGGACGATTCGGCGCTCGCGGCCGAGCCCCAGCTCGAGGGAGCCTGGTATGCCGCCCCCGATCCCAACGGCCGCGCCGATTTCGAGAAGCGGTTCACGGCGCTCTACGGCCATCCGCCGCCACGGCTCGCGACGCTCGCCTACGACGCGACCGCGCTCGCTGCGGCCCTCTCACGCGGGCCGGAAGGGGCCGACTTCTCCACGGAGGCCCTCACCAACGCGAGCGGCTTCGTGGGCCTCGACGGCATCTTCCGGCTCAGGAGCGACGGCCGCGTCGAGCGCGGCCTCGCCGTCATCGAGATCCACAAGGCCGGCAGCACCATCCTGAGCCCGGAGCCGCAGAGCTTCAGCGGGTTCTGAGGGCCCTCACGCCAGAAGTTGCGCGAGCACGCCGTTGAGACGTTGGCGCCCGGCGGATGTCGCGACCAACCCCTTGTCATCGAGCTGGAGGAAACCGGCTTCCGCCAGTTGTGCCAGCCGCTCAGGATCGAGCGCTGCCTCGAAGTCGAAGCCGAGGCGCTCGTGGAACCGCTCGCGCGGAATGCCGTCGCTGAGGCGGAGCCCCATCATCAGGAGCTCGTCTCGCTGCTCTTTCGGCGTGAGCCTGACCGGTTCCTCGCCGCCATGGCCCGTGCGCTCGACGGCGTCGAGCCAGGTCTCGGGCGCGCGATGCTGGCGGGTCGCGACGCGCCCACCCTTGAGCGTAAGGCGGCCGTGGGCGCCCGGGCCCACGCCGACGTAGTCGCCGTAGCGCCAGTAGACGAGATTGTGCCGGCACTCGGCGCCGGGCCGCGCGTGGTTCGAGATCTCGTAGGCCGGGAGACCCGCGGCCTTGAGGCGCGCAAGGGTCGTCTCGTAGAGCGCCGCCTGGGTCTCTTCGTCGGGGAGCGTAAAATCGCCGCGCGCATGAGCGGGCGCGAAGGCGGTGCCGGCCTCGATGGTGAGCTGGTAGACCGACAGGTGCTCACCTGCTAGTGCCACTGCGCCGTCGAGTTCGCGCTCCCAGGCCGCGACGGTCTGGCCGGGCCGCGCGTAGATGAGGTCGAAGGAGAAGCGATCGAAGGTCCGTCGCGCGGCCTCGAGTGCCGCAAGCGCCTCCGTCACATCATGGGCGCGGCCCAGGAACCGGAGCGCGCTGTCGTCGAGCGCCTGCACGCCGATCGAGACGCGATTGACGCCCGCCGAGCGAAAATCGCGGAAGCGCGCCACCTCGACCGAGGTCGGGTTCGCCTCCAGCGTGATCTCGACCTCGGGCTCGAGCCGCCACAGCGCCGATGCGCAGTCGATGACGGCGCCCACGGTCTCCGCCGACATGAGCGACGGCGTGCCGCCGCCGAAGAAGATCGAGGTGATCGAGCGTCCGCGCGTGAGCGCCGCATAATGCGCGAGGTCCTTCAGCAGCGCCGCCCGCCAGCGCGCCTCGTCGATGCTCGCACGCACATGGCTGTTGAAGTCGCAGTAGGGGCACTTCGACTTGCAGAAGGGCCAATGGATGTACAGCGCGAGTTTCGTCATTGGAAAATCAGTTCATCGCCAAGACGCCAAGAGCGCCAAGCGAGCGAGGTTTCTTGGTGTCCTTGGCGTCTTGGCGGTTCAAATCAACCTGTCCCACGCTCGAAACACGCCGCCACGAGCTTGCGGAACGCATCCGCCCGGTGGCTGATGCGGTGTTTCTCAGCGGGCTCGATCTCGCCGAAGGTGCGTATATCGCCCTCGGGCTGGAACATCGGATCGTAGCCGAAGCCCTCGTTCCCGCGCGGCGGCCAGACCAGCACGCCATGGGCCTTGCCGCGGAACACCTCCGCGTGACCGTCGGGCCAGGCGAGGGCGAGCGCCGCCACGAAATAGGCGCGCCGGTCGGATTTCCCGCGGAGGCGCTCTTCCAAGGTCCCCATGGCCAGGGAAAAATCGCGAGTTGGTCCCGCCCAGCGGGCGGAGAAGATGCCGGGCTCGCCGCCCAGCGCCGGAACGACCAGACCGGAATCGTCCGCCAGGGCCGGCAGCTTGCTCGCCTCTGCGGCCGCGCGGGCCTTCAAGCGCGCGTTCGCCTCGAAGCTGTCTCCGGTCTCCTCGGGCTCCGGCAGTCCCAATTCGCCGGCGCCCACGACCTCCACATCGAAAGGCTGGAGCAGGTCGGCGATCTCCGCGGCCTTGCCCTTGTTGTGGGTGGCAATCACCAGGCGCTTCTCGCGGAAGCGGCGCGGCTCAGGCAAGTCCGAGGGCCCTCTTCTGGTACATCAGCAGTTCGCCGATGCCTTTGCGGGCGAGCGAGAGCAGCTCCATGAACTGGGGCTCCGCGAACACGGTCTTCTCGGCGGTCGCCTGCACCTCGACGATGCCGCCGGCGCCCGTGAGCACGAAATTTGCGTCGGCATCGGCCGCGGAATCCTCTGCGTAGTCGAGGTCGAGCACCGGCACGCCGCTGGCAATGCCGCAGGAGACGGCCGCCACCGCGTCGGTGAGCGGCGTGGCCGCAAGCGCAGCCTTCGCGACCATGTCCTTGAGCGCGAGGCTGAGCGCCACGTAGCTCCCCGTGATAGCGGCCGTACGCGTGCCACCGTCGGCTTGCAGCACGTCGCAGTCGATGCGGATCTGCCGCTCGCCGAGCGCCTTGAGGTTGGTCACCGCACGGAGCGACCGGCCGATCAGGCGCTGAATCTCCTGCGTGCGCCCGGTCTGGCGGCCGCGGCTCGCCTCGCGCTCGGTCCGCGTGTGGGTCGCGCGCGGCAGCATGCCGTATTCGGCGGTGATCCAGCCGCTGCCGGTGTTGCGCAGGAAGGGCGGCACCTTGTCCTCGACCGTGGCGGTGCAGAGCACATGGGTATCGCCGAAGCGCGCGAGGCAGGAGCCCTCGGCGTATTTCGCCGCGCCAGGTTCGAGCGCGATGCGGCGCATCTCGTCGGGAGCGCGACCGGAGGGACGCGGCATGGATTGTACCTTCTTCTGCTTGGGCGCCGAGACCCTAGTGCGCTCGCTCTAGGTCGTAAAGAGGAGGTTCGCCGATCGGCCCCGCCGGTTGACGCTCCGGAGCCCCCTCCCTACATTCCCGGCGCAATGACCCTTCATTATCGGGTGTTAACGGGAGGCCGGGCGCCATGACGCTGCCCGTGCCCAAGCCCTTAGTCAGCGAGCTCAACGAGCGCAGCCGGGAGATCTTCCGGCAGATCGTCGACGCCTATGTGGAGACCGGCGAGCCCGTGGGCTCGCGCACGCTCTCGCGCCGCTCCAGCCTCGACCTCTCGCCCGCCACCATCCGCAACGTGATGGCGGATCTGGAGGAGGCGGGACTGCTCTATGCGCCGCACACCTCGGCGGGGCGGCTTCCGACCGAGGCCGGCTTGCGGCTCTTCGTGAACGGGCTCCTCGAGCTCGGCGGCGTCAGCGAGGACGAGCGCGAGGCGATCGAATCACGCTGCGCCGCGGCGGGCAAGAGCCTCGGCCAGGCGCTCGAGGAGGCGACCGCCGCGCTGGCGGGCCTGTCGCACTGCGCGGGCCTCGTTGTGGCGCCCAAGACCGAGCGGCCGCTCCGGCATCTCGAGTTCGTGCCGCTGTCGCCCGGGCGCGCGCTAGTCGTCCTGGTGACGCAGGAGGGCCTGGTCGAGAACCGGATCGTCGACGTGCCCCTGGGCATCCCGCCCTCGACGCTGACCCACGCCAGCAACTATCTCAACGCGCGGCTCGTCGGCCGGAGTCTCGAAGAGGCGAAGGCACAGCTCGCCGAGGACATCGAGTCCCAGCGCGCTCAGCTCGACGATCTCACGCGCAAGGTGGTGGAGGCGGGGCTCGCCTCCTGGGCGGGCGGCGCCGAGGGCTCGGCGCTCATCGTGCGCGGCCAGGCGAAGCTGCTCGACGACGTGACAGCGCTCGCCGACCTCGAGCGGCTGCGTGCGCTCTTCGACATGCTGGAGACCAAGGAGACGCTGCTGAAGCTCCTGGACTCGACCCGCGAGGGGCACGGCGTGCAGATCTTCATCGGTGCGGACAACGCGCTCTTCAGCGTCGCCGGCTGCTCGGTGATCGTGGCGCCCTACACCAACAGCCGCGAGCAGGTGGTGGGTGCCATCGGCGTCATCGGCCCGACGCGCATCAACTACGCCCGGATCATTCCTTTGGTCGACTACACCGCCAAGGTCGTGGGTCGGCTCCTCGGCTAACGCACGTTAATTTCGGAAGAAAATGACACCGTGATGAGCGACGACAAAAGCAACGGCGCCGGCGACTTGCCGCCGATCGAGGGTTCGGAAGCGCAGACCCCGGTTCCGCTCGACGAGCAGATCAGACGCGCGGAGGCGGAGGCCGCCGACCTCAAGGACCGGCTCTTGCGGGCGCTCGCCGAGACCGAGAACGTGCGCCGGCGCGCCGAGCGCGAGCGCACCGACGCCACGAAATATGGCGTCACGCAACTCGCCCGCGACCTCCTCGACGTCGCCGACAATCTCCGCCGCGCGATCGAGAGCGTGCCCGAGGCGCAAGTGCGGGACGATGCGATCCGCAACCTGCTGGCGGGCGTTGCTGCCACCGAGCGCGCGCTGCTGGCCGCTTTCGAGCGCCACGGCATCCGCCGCCTCGACCCCAAAGGCGAGCGCTTCGACCACAATTTCCACCAGGCGATCTTCGAGGCCGAGAACACGGGCAAGCCCGCGGGCACGGTGGTCGAGGTGCTGCAGCCCGGCTACGTCCTGCACGACCGACTCTTGCGCCCAGCCATGGTCGGCGTCGCCAAGGGCGAGCCCAAGCCCGGCCGGGGCAACGGTTCCTCCGACAACGGTCCCGACAACGGCGACCGCAAGGATCCCCCAGCGCTCCGCTTCGACACGGTGGTGTGAGGCTGGGCCGTGCGCGCGAAAGCTGCTGGCGTTTTCGCCTCTATGCTCTCACTGGTGTCGCGCAATCTCCGGCACCGACCTATGACCAAATGCTGGCGCGTGCCAAGAACGGCGAGCCCGGTGTCGACTACCAAGCGCTGAGATTCGCCTATGCCGCAAAGCCCGATTTCAACTCATACGGCCTGACGCGCGTGAGTCATCGGGATGCCATGTTCAAGGCCTATCAGGCTGGCGATTGCGCAACAGCCGTCAAAGAAGCATCCGGGCTTATCGAAGTGAATTTCGTGAATATCGACGCGCACATTGTCTCGGATATTTGCTACAGCCGCTTGGGCAATGACGCCGAGCGCACTCGCCACCGCGCGATCGCAGCAGGCCTCATTCACTCGATCACCGATTCCGGAGACGGCAGGACGCAACAGACTGCGTATGTCGTCATCTCAGTCGACGAGAAATACAGGGTGCTCAGGCTGCTTGGGCTGAAGCCGGGTCGGCAGTCGCTCGTTGGAGGGGACGGGTACAAGTTCGATCAGCTCGATGCGACGAAGGCGGATGGCCAGACGCAGAGCATGTTCTTTAACGTCGATCGCGTGTTTGCGGCCTACGGCAATATCCTCAAGCCGAAGCCGCCGCAGAACCAGCAGCCATAGCGCTGCGCACTAGACGCTAAGACGCTTCAATAAAGCCCAAGCTTGCGGCTCCGGGATCGAGCGCCTGGATCCGCTTCGCGGCGCGGGCGTGATTGTCGACGGCGTAGCAATAGACGCAGCCCTGGGCGCAGGTGTCGTAGGCGCCGATGTCGCGGCTCTCGGCGCAGAGGCAGCCGGGGCGGTTGCCCTGCTCGCGCGCGAGGACGGAGCGGCCTGCGATGTCGGAGAGACGCTCGGCGTCGATGCAACGCGCGGGGGTTGCACTGGCGCCCACAAAATCGGGCTCGGTGCAGAGCGTGAGCCGCATTCCACGCTCGGCGGCGATTGCCGCGAGCTCGGCGACCAGTGTGCGCTTCTCCTCGGGCTCGGGATCGCGCCAGGCGAAGCCGTGGCAGCGGGCGGCGTCGGCGAGGTTGCGGGCGCTCTTGCGGTAGAGATCGGCGAAGGAGATCACCACCTCGTCGACGCTGCCTTGAAGGGCTGCCACGAGCTTGGCGAAACCCGCTTGGTGCGCCTCGGGCGGCGTCAGGGACGAGACCAGGATTGGATCGTAGCGCCAGACCACGGCACTCGGACCCCATTGCCGGCGGAGTGCCGTCACCTGGGCGACCGCCGCCTCGGCGTCGATTACGTGGGGCTCGAGCGCCCGGGGATAGCCGGTGATCGTGAATTGGACCATGAAGGGCGCGTGAGCCGCGACGGCTTCTAGGTCCGGTAGGAGCGGCTTGATGTTCCGGGTCCAGAGCACGAAGCCCGTGGCCTGCGGCGGCTCCAGCGAGACCCGGTAGGGTGCGCCGCCATAGGGGTTTTTCACGTCGGCAAAGCCGGCTTCGAGCCGAGCCAGGAACCAGGCGGCGTGGAAGGCCGGGATATCCGTGCGGTAGCTCGCGGAGACGATCATCGGCGTCCCTCTAACCCCGATCCGGCGGAAAAACCACCCCGAATCGCGTTTTTCTCCGTGACAGCCGGGTTGCAGGCCCCGTCCCCCGTCCATATATAAGCCCGGGGTTCGTGGGGTCTTTGGGCCGGCACGAACCGCATTCTTAAGGGGGTTCTACCGAGCGCCGTTCCGGGCTCGGGGGGCCTGCCGACAACAAGAGGTGCTCATGGCTAGAGTCATTG
>DATFRA010000303.1:0-2497 GCA_035263705.1 Allostellaceae bacterium | reverse complement strand
CGCCGGGCTCGTTCCAGTCGGGCGGATCGATCCGCAGGACATCGGCGCCGTAGCCGGCGAGGAAGCGGCTGGCGACCGGCCCGGCGAGAACGCGGGTGAGGTCGAGAACGCGCACGCCCGCGAGCGGACGCGATGCGGGCGGGTTCGCATTGCGCGCGGGCACGCGATCGCGCGCGACCATGTGGATCAGCGGCTCGGCCGCCACCGCGCGGCCTTGCGGATGGTCCGACCAGACGGACGTCGCGCGCATTTCGGCGGCGCATCCTCCGGCGTCGATGATCGCGGTTTCGAGATCCCGCTTTGGCCATCGTGCGACTGCCCTCGCCATCTCGTCCTTGTTTGCCCGAGGGCCCAGCACACGCTCGGCGGCGCGCCGATGATGCGGAGCGTTGGTGTGGAGCCTGATCCAGCCGTCGCTCGTGCGATAGTCGCCGGCGAGCGCGTCCCAGGTCGGCGGAACGGTCCAGCCGATCGGACGGATGGACGAGCGGAACCAGAACGACGCCAGCCGCCGATCGACCGTGACCACGTGACTGCGGCTGCCGAGATGCTGCGCCAGGTCGGCAACCGAGAGCGCCGCCGTCGCCACCGCCGCGCAGGCGAGATCGGTCACCGCAAAGGTCGAGGGCAGCGATCCCTGGCCCGCAATGGTCACCCGGGCGGTTTCCGCCGCTGTCCCCCCGAGCGAACCCCACGCCGATCGGACAATCTCGGTTGTGCTGTCGAGCATCTCGATCCGTTGTCACAACAAAAATTGACGTGAGCTGGAGCACGTTCCGTTCCTGCGGAATCGGAACGTGCTCCAGATTCGTTGTTTGGCGCATATTCTTATCGGCGAACCGGTACCCACTTCGCCGGAATATGCGCTAGTGCTGCCGAGCGCTGGCGGGCGGAACTCTGCGTTGTGACGACGAGCCGTCCTCGCCCGCCACCCCCTCGCGCCACATCTCGACCACCACCGACATGATCGCGGGGCCGAGAAAGAGGCCGATCAGCCCGAAGGATTCCAGGCCGCCGAAGATGCCGAGAAGGACCCACAGGAAGGGCAGGCGGGTCGTGCTGCCGATCAGGATCGGCCGCACGAAGTGATCGGCGACGAAGACCACGAGCGAGCCGAACACCACCAGCGCGATCGCGGCCGTGGTCTGGGATTTCACAACGAGCACCAGCGCGCAGGCGACGAACACCACCGGCGCGCCGAACGGAACGGTGCCGAGCGCCGCGGTGATGAGACCGAGCAGGACCGCATGGGGCAGTCCGGCCGCCATATAGGCGATGCCGAGCAGCACGCCTTCGACCAGACCGACCAGCACGAGCCCGTTGACGGTGCCGCGCACCGCCATGATGGCGTTGCGGCCAAGATGGCTGCCGGGCGGGCCGAAGACCCGTTCCGAGATGGCATGCGCCTCGCTCATCAGGCGCGGACCGTCGCGGTAGAGGAAGAACAGCGCGAGCAGCGTGAACACCAGGATAGTGAGGCGTGTCGCCACTTCGATTCCAAGCGTGCGCGTCACGCTCAGAATGCCGCTCGTCTCGGCGCGACCGAACAGTGTGCGCGCCGCGCCCGGCTCCGCGAGGTTCGTGCGCCACCATGTCGTCACCCAGTCTCCGACGAACGGCAGGTGCGAGAGCCAGTCCGGCGTGCCGAATCCGTTCTGCCGGATGTCGCGGACCCATTGCGCGATCGTGCCGGCATCGTGCGCCGCCTCGATGCCGAGCACGATCAGCGGCAGCACCAGCACGACGGCGAGAACGAGCGTGAGCAGGGCCGCGATCTCGGTCTCGCCCATGCCGCGCCCGGCGAGGCTCGCGCGCATCGGCCAGGTGGCGGTGGCAAGCACGCCCGCCCAGGCGAGTGCCGGCAGGAAACGCCACATCATCCACACGGCCAGGAACACGACCGCGATGATCAGCGCGGTGCGTGCGACCCGGCGGCTGGACCAGCCCGTGGGCTCCATCTCGTCGCTCATCCCCGTCCCCGATAGCCGGCAACGCCCTGGTCGGGCAACCAGACCTCGCGCGGCAGGCGCCCTGCCTGCCAGAAGACGTCGATCGGCATGCCGCCGCGCGGATGGAAATAGCCGCCGATGCGCAGGTAGCGCGGCTTGAGCAGGTCCACCAGCCGCTTGCCGATCGTGACCGTGCAGTCCTCGTGAAAGGCGCCATGGTTGCGGAAGCTGTTGAGATAAAGCTTGAGCGACTTCGATTCGACAAGCCAGCGATCCGGCACGTAATCGATCACCAGGATGGCGAAGTCGGGCTGCCCGGTGACCGGGCAGAGCGCGGTGAATTCCGGGAACGTGAAGCGCGCCGCATAGGGTGTGCGGGGATGCGGATTGGCGACGCGGTCGAGCGTCGCCTCGTCGGGCGAGGCCGGAAGGGGGCTGGGCTTGCCAAGTTGGAGGGGCTTGCGAGTCATCGCTCCGGTTCCCGCGGCAATCGCGCCTGCGCCGCCTACGAATTAGCTTAGTCTATCGCTACAGGAGGGGTAGCGCGA
>DATFRA010000302.1:0-3850 GCA_035263705.1 Allostellaceae bacterium | reverse complement strand
CGAGCGCTACGACGCTGAGCCGGTGATCGACGCTTGGACGCGCCGTCCGCTCGGTGACGCGGTAGACGGGGAACGAAGGCCTCTTGATCACGGGATCCTCCTCCTGGTGAGGAACGTGAATATGGGTGCGTTCGCGCAGCCTGTATGTGAGGCGGGTCACACGAGCGACAGTGTTGCGCTTTCGTTGCAAACCGCTACAAAGAGCGCGCTTTTTCGTGTCTCGGAGAGATCGCTTGACGGAGAACGAAGTTGGCGAGGACGCGCTCCACGCCGTGCGGCTGGAGAAGCTCGGCGAGCTCAAGAAGCTCGGGCTCGAGGCTTATCCTTATTCCTTTGCCGTAACGGCGAGCGCCGCCGAGCTCGCCAAGCGCTACGAGAGCCTGCCGGCGAAGACCGAGACGCAAGACCGGGTGGCGATCGCCGGCCGCATCCGCTCGATCCGCAACAGCGGCATGTTCATCGACCTCCACGACGCCAGCGGCAAGATCCAGGTGTTCTCGCACAAGGACATCCTGCCGGAGGCGGGCATGGCGGTGGTGCGGCTCCTCGACATCGGCGACATCATCGGCATCGAAGGGTTGATCCGGCGCACGCCCCGCGGCGAGCTCACGGTGAACGCAGAGAAGGTCGTGCTGCTCGCCAAGGCACTGCGGCCGCTTCCGGAGAAGTACCACGGCCTCGCCGACGTCGAGACGCGCTACCGTCAGCGCTACGTCGACCTCATCGTCACCGAGCAGAGCCGCGAGACCCTGCGGAAGCGCAGCCAGGTGATCTCGGTGTTCCGCCGCGTGCTGGCCGCGCGGGGCGCGCTCGAGGTCGAGACGCCGATGCTACACACGATCCCCGGCGGCGCCTCGGCAAAGCCCTTCATCACGCATCACAACGCGCTCGATATGGATCTCTACCTCCGGATCGCGCCCGAGCTGCACCTGAAGCGGCTCATCGTCGGCGGTCTCGCGGACACCGTGTTCGAGATCAACCGCTGCTTCCGCAACGAGGGCATCTCGCCGCGCCACAATCCGGAATTCACCACCCTCGAGCTTTACGCGGCCTACGTCGATTACACCGCGATGATCGCCATCATCGAGGAGCTGATCACGGCGGCGGCGCGCGAGGTAGCGGGCGGCTTGCAGATCTCCTACGGCGGCAAGGCGATCGACCTGACCGCGCCCTGGCCGCGGAAATCGATGGCGGAGCTGGTGCGCGAGAAGACGGGCGTCGATTTTCTCGCCATCGCCGACGATGCGGTGGCGCGGCAGCAGGCGCGCGCCCTCGGGGCCGAGGTCCACGAGACCTCCGGCTGGGGCCGCGCGCTCGAGGGCGTGTTCGCCCACAAGGTCGAGGATGCTCTCATCCAGCCGATCCACGTGACGGAGTTCCCGCGCGAGATCTCCCCGCTTGCCAAGGGCCATCGCGGTAACGACCAGCGCCTGACCGAGCGATTCGAGACCTATATCAACGGCTGGGAGGTCGCGAACGCCTTCTCGGAGATCAACGATCCCCGGGACCAGCAGGCGCGCTTCGAGGCGCAGATGCGCGAGCGCGAACTCGGCGACGAGGAGGCGCAGCGCCTCGATGCCGATTACGTCACCGCCCTCGAATACGGTATGCCGCCCGCGGGCGGCTTGGGCCTCGGCATCGACCGATTGGTGATGATCCTCACCGACAGCCCCTCGATCCGCGACGTCATCGCATTCCCGACCATGCGGCCGAAGGCCTAGGGACGTTCGGCTCGCAGTCTCGACTACGCGCCGACGATCGGCAGCTGTGGGTTGGGCGCTCCCGGGTCGCTCGTGACGGCGACATCGAGATCGGCCAGAAGGGTGCCCTGCGGCGCGCCCGGTACAGTCAACTGGCAGTTCTGGCCAAGTTGCCACGCAAAGGCGCCGGTATACCCACAACCCGCGGGATCGGAGGTCGGGAAATTGGTACCGGGCACTGGATGGGGCGTCACCGTCGAGACCTTGAACGCCCAGATGCGTGCGCCCGATCGGAGCTGGTGGATCTGGTCAGCAAAGGCGTGAGAGCAATAGACCCCCGGCTGGAAGCCCCGCGCTGAAACCGCGTCATACCAACCGGCGACGTAATCTCGCAGCGGCTGAGTGAGGGGCGGACCGTTCTCGAGATCGAGATAGACACATGATCCGGGCGTGAAGGCCTCGCTGGTCATGAGGTCGGCCGCCTCGCCGCCGTCTGTCGTTCCCTGTGCAAGCGACGGACTCTTGCTGCCGGGGCCGGTCACCTGCTGTCCGACGTAGATCGGCGCAATCCCCATGCCGAGCGCCGTGATTGCTGCTCGCGTTCCCATCCAGGATGTGTCGCCGTGACTGGGCGCCGGCCCGAGATAGTACCCACACCAGACGAGATTGGTGTGGGCCTTGAGCCAAGCCATGACGCCGTCGCCGGGGTAGTCTGCCGCATCAAAACCCGCAAATCCTGCCATGACCATATCCTCTACAATTAAATATTGTCATCCTAGACGCGACCAATGGCGGCGCCAAGCGCAGACCTCAGCACCTAAGAGGGCCGCCGGCGCACCAGCGTGTGGTAGGCGAGGAAGGCGCAGACGGCCATGGCGGCGATCGTGCCGGCCATCGGTCGTGCCGTGCCGTCGTAGAGCCCGGCAACCACCAGGCCCGAGAAGCTGCCGCCGCCCATCTGGATTGCGCCCATGAGCGAGGCCGCCATGCCCGCCATGTGCGGCAGCGGCTCCATCGCCGCCACGGTCGCGTTCGGCAGGATGAGCGCGAGGGCCATCACATAGGTCATGATCGGCATCATCAGCGCGATCGGACCGCCGAGGCGCACCCACGCGATCGACACGATCACGGCGCCCGCGGTGAGCAGCACCGCGAAGCCGCCACGCATCACATGCTCGCCCGAGAACCGGTGCGCGAGCCGGCCGTTGAGAAAGGCGCCGATGATGAGGCCACAGGCGCTCAAGGCGAAATAGAAACCGAACTGGTCGACCGGCACGCCATGGACATTGATGAGCACGTAGGGCGAGCCAGAGAGGAACGCAAACAGGCCGGCGAACACGAAGCCGTTGACGAGGGCGCAGCCGACGGAGCGCCGGTTGCTGAAGAACGCCCCGGTGTTGGAGACGAGGCGGCCGAAGCGAAGGGCGTGCGGATCCGGGTTCTTGAGCGATTCCGGAAAGAGCGGGACGGTGGCCGCGAAGAGCAGCAGGCCGAAGCTGCCGAGGAATACGAAGATCGCCTGCCATCCCACGTGCTTCACCAGGAACCCGCCGAGGATCGGCGCGATCAGCGGCGCCAGGCTCATTGTGAGCGTGATGTAGGAGAGGATCTGCACCGCGCGCGGCCCCGTCATGTGGTCGCGCACCACCGCGCGGCCCAGCACTGGGCCGACGCAGGCGCCGCAGCCTTGAACGAGCCGCGCCGCGACGAGTATCTCGATGTTGGGGCTGACCGCGCAGGCGTAGCCCGCCAGCGTGTAGATCGCGAGGCCGCCAATCAGCACCCGGCGCCGGCCGAACCGGTCGGAGAGCGGCCCGCAGAACAGCTGCGCCGCCGCATAGCCCACCATGAACAGGCTCAGCGTCAGCTGCACGCTCTGCGGGCTCGCCTGAAACTCCTCGGTGATGGTGGGCAGCGACGGCAGGCTCATGTCCACGGCGAGCGCCGTCATGCCCGCGAGCGCTCCCAGGAGTACCGTCAGGCCCCAGGACTGCGGTTTCAGCATTTCCTAATTGAGGGCTGCCTCAGGGGTTCTCGAGGCTCAGCACGCCGCTGTCGTAGTCGTAGGCGAAGAGCTCGGCATAGCGCGCCCAGTTGACCACGGTCTCGAACACCTCGCTCGCGTCCTCCTCGCTCAAGTGGTCCTCCAG
>DATFRA010000301.1:0-10932 GCA_035263705.1 Allostellaceae bacterium | reverse complement strand
TCGTCATTGCGGCTGGGCGCGCGCCTGTCTTCCAGATCGACCTTCCACCGGCCGTTCACCGCGGCCCAGCGGCAGGCGCCGCGCTCCCACTCCCCGGGAATCTCCGATAGCACATCGATCCGCACCCTCGCGTCCTCTCCGCGCTTGGTGTCGTGGGTCGCCGTCGCCAGCATGGAATGCGGCCAACGCCGTGCCCGCTCGCGATTCCTGTTGTGAAAGGCAGCGATCGAGAGGCCCGGTTGGCGCGGATCGCCGCCGACCTCGTTGCACGAGATCAACCGGTTGAACCGATAGAACGCGGTGTCCTCCAGCCCCTTTGCCATGACCGGCGCGGTGTACTGCTGGAAGTGCATCGCGGCACGGAGCACTTCCGCGCGCCGATAGCCCCTCGGCTCGGGCCGGATCAAGTCCGTCGTCAGCACGGACTCGACGAAATCGAGCGCCTCGCGCCCGAGCCCGCGCCAGCGCTTGCGCGCCTGGCTCACCGCCCAGGCGATGTCGCGCCGATCCTCCGCCGAGGCGCCCCGACGCGCCACGTAGGTGCGGTAGACCGGAAAGCAGGCGGCGATCTCGATCAGGGCCGTGCGAAGCGTCTCCACGGTATAGTCTCGCGTCCGCCAATGGCGCTGCGCGATACGATCGAACTCCCGCGCCAGCACGTTGAGCTCGCTCCCGAGCAATGCCTGGATGGTGAGTCGCTTGCAGTCGTACACAGTCTCGTCGTAGTCGGCCTCCCGGCCGATGAAGCGCTCATAGGCACGCGTGAGCGCCGGCGCACCACCCGGATGCAGCAACAGCGCGTGCACTTGATTGAGGAAGTCGTAGCCGGTCGTGCCCGCGGCCGCCCAGACCTCCCGCAAGGCCTCATGCGGCGCCAGGATCTTCTCGACCAGGAGATAGAGCGGCGTGGTATCCGGCACAGCGCCCGCAAGCTCCCGCAGTCGCGTCAGGTACTCACGCGGATGAAAGAGCCCATCCACGTGGTCGATCCGCAGCCCCTGCAGGTCGCCCTTGGCGATCAGCGATGCGACGAGGCGATGCACCGCCTCGAATACCTCGGCGCGCTCGACGCGAATCCCCGCGAGCTCGTTGATGTCGAAGAACCGCCGGTAGTTGATCTCGTCCGCCGCCACGTGCCAGAACGCCAGGCGATAGGCTTGGCGCTCGAGCAGACGGTGCAGCGCGAGGAAGGAGTCCGGGTCTCCCGGCTGACCATTAAGCGACGCAGCCGAGCGTGCGAGCGCGTCCGCCGCCTCCGGCGATGTCCGGGCGAGGCTTGCGAGATTCATCTTGAGGGCGCGCGACCGCTCGCGGTCCGCCCGGGTCCGCCGTCGTCCCACCGCCTCGAAAGCCTTGGCCAGGGCCGCGAGCGATCGCTGCCAGGGTCGGTCGGGCGCCTGGGGATCGGCGCCCGCGAGATCGAGTGCGGCGCGGATCAAGGGGCCATAGTGGGCGATCGCGATCGGGAAGCGATGATCGTGATACCAGACGCTGAAACTGCCGGTCTCGGCATCGAAGCGCAGCACAAGTTCGCCGGCCTCGAGCACTTTGCCGTAGTGGTCGCCGAGGAACGGCACCAGTACTTTCTGATTGAGCTGCGGCTTGAGCGGCGCCCAATCGATATCGAAATAGTCGGCATAGGGCGAGGCGCGGCCCCATTCGAGGACATCGAGCCACCACGCGTTATCCGCGCGGCCGATCGCCATGTGGTTCGGCACGAAATCGAGGATGAGCCCCATTGAGCGGCTTTCGAGGACCGCGCTCAAGTTGTCCAGGGACTGCTGGTCACCGATCTCGGGATTGATCAGATTATGGTCGACGATATCGTACCCATGCGTGGTGCCCGCCCGCGCCTTGAGCCAGGGCGAGCTGTAGAGATGCGTGATGCCGAGTGCGCTCAAATAGGGCAACAGGCCGGCGGCGTCATCGAAGGTGAAGTCGCGATCAAGTTGCATGCGATAGGTCGCGCCCGGCACGGCGGAGCGAACCCGGCCAGGCGCGCCCGGGTCGGGCCGCTCGTAGTCCAGGAGGCCGGCGTAGGATCTCGATCCGAACAGGCCCACGAGATCCAGCAGGCGGCGGTCCGCGAACAACTCCTCGATATCCACCGAGATCCGGCGTCGCCAATTGGGATGCTCGTCGACGGTTCCGGGCACGTTGGCCTGGCGCCGCTCGCCGAGCATGTCGTCGGGATTGACGATCAGCATTCGAGAGGGCGTCTGCGCAAGAAAGGCGTGCGCCGCGACGACTGGCGGCTCGGTCTCGGCTGCCTGGGCGCCGGGTACGCCGGCGCTCCGGAAGGCTGCCGTGAATGCCTCCCGCAGCCTTGGCCGTTCCGCCGTGTCGGCGACGCGCCGCTCCGGTGACGGCCAGAGACCGAGCGAATCCCGAAGCTCGATATCGGCACCGGACCAGAAAGCCGAGAGAGGCGGCAGATCGTGCGTACTGATCGCGACCGCGGCCTCCGCCGGATATTGCTCGGGCTTGCGGAGCGAGCCGTTCAGCTCGCGCTCGAAATAGAGCAGCCGGCACGACAGCACACCTGCTTCGAGCATCCGCTCGCGGAATCCTTCGGGAACCGTGCCGAGATCCTCGCCGATCACGATGCATCGGTTGCGCACGCTCTCGAGCGCGAGGATGCCCAGCAGGTCCTCGAAGGGATAGCCGACGTAGGTTCCATCGCGCGGACCCTTGCCCTCGGGAATCCAGAACAGCCGCGTCAACTCCATGACGTGATCGACCCTGAGCGCGCCGGCGTAGCGCATGTTGGCGCGCAACAGATCGATGAAGGGACGATAGGCGGCGGCGCGCAGGGCGATCGGATTCCAGGGCGGCAGTCCCCAATTCTGGCCGCGCAGGTTCCATGAGTCGGGCGGCGCACCCACGCTCATGCCCGCGCCGAACGCGCCGCGCGCTTCCCAAACCTCGGCGCCACCGCCATCGATCCCGACCGCGAGATCCTGATAGAGGCCGATGCCCATGTGCAGCGAGCGCGCCGTGGCGCGGACCCGATCGAGCTGCTGCTCCGCCAGCCACTGCAGATACTCGTGGAACTCGATGCGCTCGAGATTGGCGCTCTCGAAGGCGGCCAGCGCCTCCGGCGCGGCATCGCCATAACCCGCCGGCCACTGGCGCCAAGAATGAATATCCTTGGCAGCCATCTGTTCGGAAAGCACGGAGAACACCGCGAACCGCCGCAGCGCGGCACCACGGGCGTGCTGAAACGCGCGAAATGCCTGTACGCGCGCGTCGCCGGGCTCCGCGAGATGCCGGTCGCGGAAATAGCGATAGAGCGCCTCAAAGACCTGCGTCTTCGCCGCGGCGACCTCGGCGTAGCGCACCTGGTCGCCCGCCCGCAGCACTTCGAGGCGCTTCTGAAACTCTTCGCCTCCGACCCGGACCCGGGTCGCAGCGTCCGCCCGAAATTCCTCCACGGCTTCGACGTCGATGTAGAGCGGATTGTAGAAGAGCCGGCTGCTCGGCGAGTACGGGCTCACGTGGTCTGGATGTGCCGGAAACAGGGCGTGCAACGGATTGACGCCGACGAACGCACCGCCGAGCCGGGCCACGCCGCGGATCAATTGCCGAAGATCGGTGAAATCGCCGATGCCCCAGTTGCGCCGCGAGCGGATGCCGTAGAGCTGGACCGCCATGCCCCAGCAGCGGCCACCGCCTTCGAGAAAATCCGGGCGAAACGCACGCCGCGGCACCACGATGAGCGGCACCTCCTCGACGCGCGTGACCTGCGCGTCGGAAACCTCGAGCTCGAATCGGTGATAGCCGATCGGCAGTCGGCACGGTAGCTCGATCGTGCCTGACCCATCGCCGCCGATCTCTCCAGTCGAGACCGCGCCAGTCTCCTCGATCACGCGCCAATGCGCCGTCGCGGCAGTCGTTTGAAGACGCCACCGGCTCGCGATCCGGATCGGCGTTTCGTCCTCCCACGCCACGACAACCGGTGGCAGCAGCCGGTCCGCATCCCCCCGCTCGCGCCGCTCAAGCGACGCTTGCACCGCCGCGGCGTCCCCGGTGGGAAAGCCGAGCGCCCCCGCGATGGCGTCGAGCGTCGCGGGCTCGGGAACGCAGTGCCTTCCCTCGGCGTCCCAATAGGACGTCGCGATGCCGAGCTCTTGGGCGAGCCGCTCGAGGCCTCGCGCCTCGCTCACGTGGGATCGCTCGGAGACGCGAGCATCCAGATGATGCTCCAGGCCGGGAGCTGCTTGATGCTCGAACCGAGCGAGAGATCGGCGGGCTGCTTGGCGATCACACGCCCGACCGTGCGCCAATCCAGCCCGGTGATCCCGCGGTCGGACAGGTTGGCCACGACCGTGAGACGAGTGGCGTCGTCGAGCCACCACGCGACGCGCAGCGCGCGCTTTTCCGCAATCTCGTACTGCACCGCCTCGCCCGTGCAGACCCCGATCCGTGGTGCGATCTCGCGCCGCCGGATGGCGAGCAGCGACTTCACGCGCTCGATCCGGCCGGATGCCGCGTCACGATCCCTCTCGCGCCAGTCGAGCCGCGACGACTCGAATGTCGCACGCGCATTCGGATCGGGGACCCGCTCGCGCGACGCGACGTCGCTGAAGCCCGGATATTTCGCGAACTGGCGGCGGCGGCCATCGCGCACGGCCGCCGCGAGGTCGCCCTGGAAATCGCAGAAAAAGTAGAACGGCGTTCGAGCTCGCCACTCCTCGCCCATGAACATCAAGGGAATATGGGGCGACAGGAGCAGCAGCGCAGTGACGGCGTCCAGTGCCTCGCTCGAGACAAGCAACGCGAGCCGCTCGGCAAAGGGGCGATTGCCGACTTGATCGTGGTTCTGCAGGAAATCGACGAAGGCGACGGTCGGCAGATCCACGCACGGCTCGCCGCGCGGCCTCTCGTCGCGATATCGTGACCTCTCGCCCTGATAGGCGAAACCCTCGGCCAAGGCTCGCGCCAGTCGGCCGACGGGATCGTCGATATAGTCCCCGTAGTAGCCCTGGCTCTCGCCGGTCAGGGCGACATGCGTCGCATGGTGCATGTCGTCGTTCCACTGCGCGTCATAGCCGGAGTCTTGCGTGCGCCGACGCAAGCGGCGGCTCGCGTTGGCATCGTTCTCGAGCACAAGGTGCACATGGCGGGAGGGCTCGCAGAGCGCGCGCACTGTCGCGGTGAGTTCGGTCAGGAAATCGTACTCCCGGTCGTCGGCGATGGCGTGGACGGCGTCGAGCCGCAGCCCGTCGATCCGATACTCCTCGAGCCAGTAGAGCGCGTTGTGAATGAAGAAATCGCGCACGGTTCGGCTCTCGGGTCCGTCGAAGTTGATTGCGGCGCCCCAGGGCGTGTGGTGCCGCTCCGTGAAAAACTGGGGCGCATAAAGATGCAGGTAGTTCCCGCTGGGGCCGAAGTGATTGTAGACCACGTCGAGGAACACCATCAGGCCCCGCGCGTGAGCCTCGTCGATCAGTCGCTTGAGGTCGTCCGGCGAGCCGTAGGCGCGATGCGGCGCAAACAAGAGGACGCCGTCGTAGCCCCAGCCGCGCTCGCCCTCGAACGCGGCGATCGGCATGAGCTCGAGCGCGGTCACGCCGAGCGACGCCAGGTGGTCGAGCTTCCGGCGCGCGCCGTCGAAGTTGCACTCCGGCGTGAAACAGCCGGTGTGCGCTTCGTATAGCACCGCCTCCCGCCAGGGCCGTCCGCGCCACTCCGGCTGTTTCCACCGGTAGGCCTGCGGCGCCACCACCACGCTCGGCCCATGCACGCCGCGCGCCTGGGCGCGCGAGGCCGGATCCGGAACCGACATCCCGTCGGCGAGCTCATAGTGGTAGAGCGTGCCGGGCGCCACGTCGTCGGCCGTGTGCTCGAACCATCCGCCCGCGCGACGCTCCAGGGTGACGCGCGTTCCCGGCTCATCCAGCACGAGCCGCACGCGTTCTTGGGCGGGGGCCCAAAGCCGGAACCGCACGGCGCCGTCCGGAAGGACGGCTGCGCCAAACGGCATCTCGTGCGCGAAGCCGCTCATGGGGCTGTCTGAGAGCGCGACTCCAAGAAGATCAGCGCGACCACCGATCGTCCATCGACGATCCGACCTTGCCCGGGGAGCACGTCCGCCGGCCTGGAGCCCTCGACGGCCGCGGTATCGAGCAGGCCGCTCCACGCGCCATGCTTCGGTTGCGCCGGTATGACGAAGGTGATCGGGTCGGTCTGCGCGTTGAGGATCAGCAGGATGATCTCGCCGGCAACGGACAGGCCGGTGTCGGTCACCACCCCAGGGGCGTCGCTGTTGAGCATGAGGCCGATGACGCGCCGCTCGGGATCATGCCACTCATCCATCGTCATTTCGCGGCCGTCTGAGCCGAGCCAAGTGATGTCCTTGATGTCGTCCTTGCTCTTCAGCGCGTGCAGGAACGCGGGCCAGCGCAGGATCGCGTGCCGGCGCCGAAGCTCGAGGAGCTCCTGGACGAACGACAGGTCGTCGCGATCGGGATCGTCCACCGCCGTCCAGTCGAGCCAGCTGGTCGCATTGTCCTGACAATAGGCGTTGTTATTGCCGCCCTGGGTGCGGCCCAGCTCGTCGCCGGCCAGGAGCATCGGGGTGCCCTGCGAGAGGAGGAGCGTCGCGAGCAGATTGCGGCGCTGCCGTCGACGGACCGCCCGGATCGCGGAGTCTTCGGTCTCGCCTTCCACGCCGTAATTGGCGCCGTAGTTGGCATCGTGTCCGTCGTGGTTATCCTCCTTGTTGGCCTCGTTGTGCTTTTGCTCGTAGGAGACCAGATCGCGCAGCGTGAAGCCGTCATGGGCGGTGACGAAATTGATGCTGTCGTAGGGGCGCCGATGTTGCCGGTCGAACAGGTCCGCCGAGCCCGAGAGGCGCGCCGCCAGCTCCTGGAGGACGCCGGCATCGCCGCGCCAGAATCGGCGCACCGTGTCGCGATAGCGGTCGTTCCACTCCGCCCATCCCGCGCCGAAGCCGCCGAGCTGGTACCCGCCGGGCCCGACATCCCAGGGCTCCGCGATCAGCTTCACACGGCTCAGCACGGGATCCTGGCGCACCGCCGCCTGGAAGCTGCTGGCGGGATCGAAGCCGGTCGGCGTCCGCGCAAGCGTCGTCGCGAGATCGAACCGGAAGCCGTCGACGCGCATCACCTCGACCCAATAGCGCAGGCTGTCCATCACCATCTGGAGCACGCGCGGGTGCCTCAGGTTGAGGCTGTTGCCCGTGCCGGTATCGTCGATGCAGCGGCGGGGATTGTCCGGGAGCAGCCGGTAATAGGACGCGTTGTCGATGCCACGGAAGCACAGCGTGGGGCCGAGCTCGTTACCCTCGCCGGTATGGTTGTAGACCACGTCAAGGATGACCTCGATGCCGGCATCGTGGAGCCGCCGCACCAGGACCTGGAACTCCGAGATCGATCCGCTCGAGAGGTAGCGGGGTTGCGGCGCGAAGAAACCGATCGTGTTGTAGCCCCAGTAGTTCGTGAGGCCCAGCCCAGCCAACCGGCGATCATCGACGAAGGCTTGCACGGGCAGGAGCTCGACCGCCGTGATGCCGAGGGCGCGCAGGTAATCGACGATCTCCGGACTGCTCATCCCCGCGGCCGTGCCGCGCAGATGGCCTGGCACCACCGGGTGGGTCATCGTGAAACCGCGCAGATGCGTCTCATAGATCACGGTCTCTTCCCAGGCGCGGCGGGGATGGCGGTCGTCGCCCCAACTGAACTCGGTCTCGGCCACCCGGCACTTCGGCATGCCGCGGGCATTGTCGCGCCGGTCGAAAGAGAGATCGGCCCGCGGCGAGCCGAAGCGATAGCCGAGATGCGCGTCGCTCCATTTGATCGCGCCCTGCAGCGCGCGGGCGTAGGGATCGAGCACCAGCTTGTTCGCATTGAACCGGTGGCCGCGCTCGGGCTGGTAGGGCCCATGCACGCGATAGCCGTAGAGCAAGCCGGGGCGAGCGTCCGGCAGGTAGCCGTGCCAGACCTCGTCAGTGCATTCCGGCAGCGGGATGCGGGCGGTCTCCCGCATGCTGCTGCGGTCGAAGAGGCAGAGCTCCACTTTCTCCGCGTGCGCCGAGAACAGCGCGAAATTGACGCCGGCGCCGTCCCAGGTCGCGCCCAGCGGCGACGGGCGGCCGGGCCAGACCCGGCTGCGGCTCGCCGCTGCCGCCCGCACCGCCTCAGCCCGCCTCGGGCGCGAGCATGACCGTGCCCAGCGGCGGCAGCGTCAGATTCAATGAATAGGGTTTGCTGCCCCAGGCGACCCCGTCGGCCATGATCCCGCCGCCGTTTCCCGTATTGCTGCCGCCGTAAACCTCGGAGTCCGTGTTGAGCAGCTCCCGCCACCACCCCGTTGCCGGCACGCCGATGCGATAGCCGACCCGCGGCACCGGGGTGAAATTGCAAGCGACAAGGACCGGACGATCTCCCGGCCGGCCACGACGCAGAAAGGCGATCACGCTGTTGTCGGAATCGTTCACGACCAGCCACTCGAAACCCTCGGGCGCGCCATCGTGGACGTGGAGGGCCGGCCATTCGCGATAGAGTCGGTTGAGATCGCGGATCAGCATCTGGATGCCCTGGTGAGCGGGATCGCTCAGCAGATGCCAATCGAGGCTCTCATCGTGGTTCCACTCGCGCTCCTGGGCGAACTCGCCGCCCATGAAGAGCAGCTTCTTTCCGGGATGCCCGAACATGAACCCGTAGTAGGCGCGCAGATTGGCGAAGCGCTGCCACCGATCGCCGGGCATGCGGCCGATCAGCGAGCGTTTGCCGTGCACGACCTCGTCGTGGCTCAAGGGCAGGACAAAGTTCTCGTAAAACGCATAGAGCAACCCGAAGGTAAGGTCGTTGTGATGCCAGCGCCGATGGATGGGACCGAGGCTCATGTAGCGGAGCGTGTCGTTCATCCACCCCATGTTCCATTTGAATCCGAATCCGAGGCCGCCGAGATAGGTCGGACGCGACACTCCGGGCCACGCCGTCGATTCCTCGGCGACGGTGGCGATCCCCGGCTGCTCCCGATACGCGATCTCGTTCATGCGCTTGAGGAATGCGATCGCATCGAGGTTCTCATTGCCGCCATGAGCGTTCGGGATCCACTGGCCCGGCTCGCGGCTGTAATTCAGGTAAAGCATCGAGGCCACGGCGTCGACGCGCAACCCGTCGAGGTGGAAGCGCTCGAGCCAGAACAGCGCGTTGCCGAGGAGATAGTTCGTCACCTCGCGCCGGCCGTAGTTGAAGATGAGCGTGTTCCAGTCGGGATGAAAGCCCTGGCGCGGATCGGCATGCTCGTAGAGATGCGTGCCGTCGAAATTGCCGAGACCATGCGGGTCCGTCGGAAAATGTCCGGGCACCCAATCCATCAAGACCCCGATGTTCGCGGCGTGGCAGCGATCGACGAGGTGAGCGAAATCCTCGGGCCGCCCGAACCGGCTCGTGGGCGCGTAGAGGCTGATAGGCTGATAGCCCCAGGAGCCGTCGAACGGGTGCTCGCTCACCGGCATCAGCTCGATGTGAGAAAATCCCAGCTCGGCGACATAGGGCACGAGGGTGTCCGCGAGCTCGCGATAGCTGAGGCGCTCCTCGCCATGCTCGCCCTTGCGGCGCCATGAGCCGAGGTGCACCTCGTAAATCGAGATCGGCGCGTGGCGATCGTTGCGTGCCTGGCGGCCGGCGAGCCAGGGCGCGTCGTGCCACGAGAATGGACCGGCGTTCGCGACGATGGAGGCGCTGTGCGGCGGCTGCTCCGCGTGGAACGCGTAGGGATCCGCCTTGAGCGGCAGCAGGTCTCCGCCCGGACCCTTGATCTCGAACTTGTAGAGCGCGCCGGGTCCGACACCGGGAACGAACAGCTCCCAGACGCCGCACTCGTGGCGGAGCCGCATGGGTAGACGGCGTCCATCCCAGTCGCAGAAATCACCGACCACGCTGACACGGCGTGCGTTCGGCGCCCAGACCGCCCACGCCGTGCCGGCGACACCCGCCAGTTCGATCGGGCGCGCGCCGAGCCGCTCGTAGGTCCTGAGATGTGTGCCCTCCTTCAGGAGGTGCACGTCGAGATCGCCCAAGACGGGTGGAAAGTTGTAGGTGTCGTGAAACTCCCAGGGACCACGGGGCGTCATGGCACGCAGCCGGTACGGGAACCTCTGCCGATGCTCCGGAAGCGCCACCGCCCAGAACCCCGCGGGATGAACGCGCTCGAGCGCGGTGACGGCACCCCCGGCACACAGGACCTCGAGCCCCGTCACGCCGGGATAGAACACGCGGACGGTCACGCATCCGCCGGGACCATCGAGATGCATGCCGAGGAACCCGAAGGGGTCGCGGCAATCCCCGGCGACCACGGCCTCGAGGTCAGCCCGTCGATCGCCGATCGCCGGAGACGGGCCGCACCGCGAGCGCGATCGGCGACCGCGCCGAGGCACGCTTCGATGCTCGAGCATGATCGTGCCGTTCGTGGGTGGCGTGCCGCCCTGCGTCATGGCGGCTTCGCGCTGCTGGAATCCAGGATCGCCGTGATTCCTCTGATCGGAATGGCGATCCAATCGGGACGGTTCGCGGCCTCGTAAGCAAGCTCGTAGCAAGCTTTTTCGAGGGTGAACAGCTGGAGCAGCCGCGCGGACTCGCGCGCGTCCGCGGGATAGCTCGGAATCTCCGTGTTGAGCTCGCGATACCCTTGCATGAACGCCTCGAAGGTCTCGTCGCGCCAGGCGATGGCCTGCTGGACGGTCGCCTCCGCCACAGTGCCCGTCGTCGCCGCGACGTGGCGCACCGCCGACCAGGCGGCGTAGTCGAAGGACCGCAGCATGCCCGCGATGTCGCGCAAGGGCGAGTGCCTGGCGCGGCGTTGCCCCAGCGTCTTCGCGGGCTCGCCCTCGAAATCGATGATGTACCAATCCTTTTGCGCGACCAGGATTTGACCCAGGTGATAGTCGCCGTGGATGCGCGT
>DATFRA010000300.1:0-7923 GCA_035263705.1 Allostellaceae bacterium | reverse complement strand
TGACCAACGGAACTTCGGCCGCCTGTTCGATGATCACTCGAACCGGCTGGTGCTGAACCAATTCATGCTGACGGCGGAGCGGCCGCTCGATCCCAAGGCGACCGGCTGGGACTTCGGCTTCAAGGCCCAGGTCATGTATGGATCTGACGCGCGGTTCACGCACCTCTTCAATCAGCTCGACCGCGTGATCCACGACACCAATCAGGTCGATATTGTCGAGGCCTATGGCAGGGTGCACGTGCCCGGGATCGGCGCGGGCGGGATGGACGTCAAGCTTGGCCAGTTTGTCTCGCCGATGAGCGCGGAATCGATCGATGCATCGCAGAACAGCCTCTACTCGCATTCCTACATCTTCAATTTCGGCGTGCCCTTCAAGCACACAGGCGTGCTGACCACCACGCACCTGACTGACGTCGTCGATCTCTACGCCGGCCTCGACACCGGCGTGAATGCCTGGGTCGGCGAGAAGGGCATGAACAACGACGCCTTTCCGAAAGGCCAGCTCGGCTTCGGGCTCAACCTCCTCGGCGGCAACCTGACAGTGCTGGCGCTCAGCCATATCGGACCCGAGAATGCCGAAGGCGCGACGACGTCAACGGGTGCGGCGATCCGGGTCAATAGCGCGCTCAGATACGTCAACGACATCACGGTCGTCTGGAAGGCGAGCGATACGCTCACCCTCACGACGGATCTCAATTACATCCATGACGACGGACTGCACGCATCCGGCGGGGGGATCGCCCAATATGCCGCCTACACCGTCAACGACTGGCTCACGGTGATCGGCCGGGGCGAGATCTGGCGCGACGACAACGGCGCGTTCGTCGCGAGATTCCAGACCCCGTTCGACTTTGCCAACGCCGGGCGCGGCCTGCCGACCGCGCCTGGCAATGTCGTGAGCGGTGGCAAAACCACCTATGGCGCGCTTACTCTCGGGCTCAACCTGAAGCCGCCGGTGCCGAAGGCCTTCGACGGCTTCGTGATTCGTCCAGAGATCCGTTACGACCAGTCGCTGAACGGCACCCACCCCTTCAACGACTCGAAGATGGACCATCAGGTCACGATCGCCGCCGACTTCATATTGCCGTTCTAGGGCCCGTGCGCTGACGGAGGCCGCGCGATAGGGCATGATGGGCCTGCCATGAGCACCTCGGACCCGAATCGCGGGGATCACCGGCCTTCGCCCGAGGCCCTGCTCGAGGCCGCCCAGGCCGAGCGGCGCGGCAAGCTCAAGATTTTCCTGGGCGCGGCACCCGGTGTCGGCAAGACCTACGAGATGCTGCAGCAGGCGGGGGCGCGCCGGCGCGAGGGCGTCGATGCCGTGATCGGCGTGGTCGAGACCCACGGGCGGATCGAGACCGAGCAGCTCGTGCGCGGCTTCGAGGTGATCCCGCGCCGACGCATCGAGTACCGCGGCCGCACCCTCGACGAGATGGACCTCGACGCCGTGCTGGCGCGCCTGCCGAAGCTCGTCCTGGTGGACGAGCTCGCCCACACTAACGCGCCCGGCAGCCGGCATCCCAAGCGCTACCTCGACGTCGAGGAGCTGCTGGCCGCCGGCATCGACGTCTACACCACGCTCAACATCCAGCACGTCGAGAGCCTCAACGACGTGGTGGCGCGGATCACGCGCATCCGCGTGCGCGAGACGGTGCCCGACGGCATCATCGACCGCGCCGACGAGATCGAGGTCACCGACCTCACGCCCGAGGACCTGATGCAGCGCCTCAGGGAGGGCAAGGTCTACGTCCGCGACCAGGCGCAGCGGGCGCTGCGCCACTATTTCATGCCGGGAAATCTCGCCGCCTTGCGCGAGCTTGCGCTCCGCCGCACCGCGCAGCGCGTCGACGAGCAGATGCTCACCTATATGCAGGCACACGCCATCGCCGGCCCCTGGGCCGCGGGCGAGCGCCTGCTGGTGTGCATCAGCGAGAACCCGATCTCGGCGCAGCTCGTGCGCCAGACCCGCCGCATCGCCGACCAGCTCAAGGCGAAATGGACCGCGCTCTACATCGAGACCTCCCGCCATCACCGCTTGAGCGAGGTCGAGCGCGATCGCATCGCCGACACGCTCAGGCTCGCAGAGCGGCTCGGCGCCGAGGCGATCACCGTGCCGGGGAGCCGCATCGCCGACGACGTCATCGCCTTCGCGCAATCGAACAACGTGACGCAGATCATCCTCGGCAAGTCCGACCGGCCGCGCTGGCAGCAACTGTTCTACGGCTCGGTCGCGGCCGAGCTCATGCGCAAGGCCGGCACCATCGGCATCCAGATCGTTTCGGGGGAGGGCGAGCAGATCCCGGAGAAGACCGTGCGCACGCGCCAGGAGGGCGAGGCCTTCGACCCCCTGCCGTACCTCGTGAGCACGCTCACGGTCGGCGTGGCGCTCCTGATCGCGCTGGGGATCGACCGCTTCGTCATCGAGGTGCCCAACATCTCCCTGGTGTTCCTGTCGGCCGTGCTGTTCAGCGCCATCATCTACGGGCTCTTCCCGTCGCTCTATGCCGCCTTGCTCTCGGTCCTCGCCTACAATTTCTTCTTCCTGCCGCCGATCTACACCTTCACCATCGCCGATCCCGCGAATGTCGTGGCGCTGATCTTCTTCGGAATCGTGGCAGTCTTCACCAGCAACCTGACCGCGCGGACGCGGAGCCAGGCCCTCACCGCGCAGAGCCGCGCCAAGGCCACCGCCGAGCTCTATGCCTTCAGCCGCAAGGTCGCGGGCATCGGCGAGCTCGACGACCTGCTCTGGGCCTTCTGTCATCAGGTGGCCCTCATGCTGAAGCTTCGGATCGTCGTGCTGTTGCCGGAGGGCGAGAGCATTGCGCTGCGGGCCGGCTACCCGCCCGAGGACACGCTCGACGAAGCCGACGTCGCGGCGGCGAAATGGACCTGGGACCACAACCGCCCCGCCGGGCGCGGCGCCGACACGCTGCCGGGCGCCAAGCGGCTCTTCCTCCCCATGCGCACGGAGCGCGGGCCCGTCGGCGTGCTCGGCATCGACCGCGACCGGCCGGGACCGCTGCTGACGCCGGACGAGCGCCGCCTGCTCGACGCCTTGACGGACCAGACCGCCGTCGCCGTCGAGCGCATCGGCCTCGCCGAGAGCATCGATGAGGCGCGCCTGCAGGCCGAGACCGAGCGTCTCCGTGCGACGCTGCTGTCGTCGATCTCGCACGATCTCCGCACGCCGCTCGCCTCGATCATCGGCTCGATCACGGCGCTCCGCAGTAACGACACGCGCTATCCCGAGGAGGCACGCGAGGAGCTGATGGCAACCATCCAGGAAGAGGCCGAGCGGCTCAATAGCTTCGTCGGCAATCTCCTGGATACGACCCGGCTCGAGGCCGGCACCATCGAGTTCAAGCGCGAGATGGTGGACCTCGCGGAGATCGTGGAGACCGCGCTCCGGCGCGCCGCGCGCATCCTCGCCCATCACAGGGTCGAGGTGGATCTCGCCGCCGACCTGCCGATGGTATCGATCGACATCGCGATCTTCGAGCAGGCGCTCTTCAATTTGCTCGACAACGCCGCCAAATACGCGCCCCGAGGCTCGCTCGTGCGCATCCGCGGATACGCGACCGGCCGAGCCGTCGCGATCGGGGTCGAAGACGAGGGCCCGGGTATTCCGCCCGATCAGCTCGAGCGCATCTTCGAGAAGTTCCATCGCGCGAGCGAGGGCGACAATCGTCCCGCGGGCACCGGACTCGGGCTCTCGATCTGCCGCGGCTTCGTCGAAGGCATGGGCGGACGCATCGCAGCCGCCAATCGGACCGACCGCTCCGGCGCGCGCTTCACGATTACCCTTCCGGTGCCGGAAGCCGCGACCACCGATAGCGCACCGGCCTCCGTCGCGTGACCCACCCCACCCGCATACTCGTGGTCGACGACGAGGCGGCGATCCGGCGCTTCCTGCGCACAGGCCTCGTGGCGCAGGGCTACGAGATCGACGAGGCCGAGAGCGGCGCCCAGGCGATCGAGCGCGCACGCGCGCGGGCGCCGGATCTGGTGATCCTCGACCTCGGACTCGGCGACATGGACGGCTCGGAAGCGCTGCAGCAGCTTCGCCGCACCTCGCTCGTGCCGGTGATCGTGCTGTCCGTGCGCAGCGACGAGAGGGAGAAGGTCCGCGTCCTCGATCTCGGCGCCGACGACTACATGACGAAGCCCTTCGGCATGGAGGAACTGGTGGCGCGCGTGCGCACTGCGCTGCGCCACCGCCTGCAGCAACAGGGCGAGATGCCCGTGTTCCGCTCGGGCGACCTCGCGGTCGACCTCGCGCGCCGCCTGGTGACGCTCAGGGGCATCGAGGTCAAGCTCTCCGCCAAGGAATTCGACCTCCTGCAATGCCTGGTGAAGCACGCGGGCAAGGTGCTGACGCACCAGTTCTTGCTACGGGAAGTCTGGGGCCCCGCGCACGGCGAGGATGTGCAGTACCTCCGCGTCTACATCCGCACGCTCCGCCAGAAGCTGGAGGAAGACCCGACGCGGCCGCGGTATCTGCTGACGGAGACGGGAGTGGGCTACCGGCTGCAGGCGCCGGCCTGAGCGCTCAGCGAATGCCCGCGCGCATGAAGCTCTGAACGAACTGCCGCTGGAAGATCAGGAAGGCCAGCAAGAGCGGCGCCGAGGTCATCAGCGTCGCGGCGGTGATGATCGACCAGTCGATGCCCTGATCGGTGCTGGAGAACACTTGGAGACCCACGGTGAGCGGCCGCGTCTCCACGGAGTTGGTGACGATAAGCGGCCACAGAAAGTTGTTCCAGTGGTAGCTCACGGAGACCAGCGCGTAGGCGACGTAGACCGGTTTCGCAAGCGGCACATAGACCCGCCATAAGATCTGCAATGGCCCCGCGCCCTCGACCCGCGCGGCCTCGTCGAGCTCTCGCGGTACGGTCTTGAAGGTCTGCCTGAGCAGGAAGATGCCGAATGCCGAGGCCATGTAGGGGAGAGCGATCGCCGTGATGGTATCGAGGATCCCCAGGCGGCTCATGGTGGCGTAATTCTCGACCAGCAGCACGTCCGGCATGATCATGAGCTGCACCAGCACCAGCGCGAAGAGGACCTGGCGTCCGAAGAACGGGAACCGCGCGAAGGCGTAGGCGGCAAGCGTGCAGACCACGAGCTGCGCCGCGAGGATCATGGCGACGAGAGCCACCGTGTTGAGGAAGTAGCGCGCGAAGGGTGCGGCGGCCCAAGCCTTCGCGAAATTCTGCAGCGTCACCGGCGCCACTGGATCGAAATGCGCGGCATAGGCGCCAGGGTGAAATGCCGTCCAGACCGCATAGGCCAGCGGCAGGATCCAGAACAGCGCGAGAAACCAGGCGAAGAGCGTCGAGAGGCCGCGGGCGATCGCACTCATTGGTAATGCACCCGCCGCTCGACCACGATGAACTGGAAGAGCGCGGTGGCCGCCAGGATCGCGAGCAGCGCCACCGTGAGCGTCGCGGCATAGGCGGTGTCCCAGTATTTGAACCCGATGTCGAAGATGTAGTAGAGCAGCAGCGTGCTGGCGTTGTCGGGCCCGCCTCGGGTCATCACGACGATGTGGTCGACCAGCCGGAACGCGTTGATGACCGTGTTCACCATGACGAAGAGCGTGGTCGGCATCAGCAGCGGAAACGTCACGCGCCGGAAGAAGTACCAGCTCCGAGCACCCTCGATCGCCGCGGCCTCGCCGAGGGTCGGCGAGATCTGCTGGAGGGCCGCGAGGTAGAAGATCATGAAGAACCCGGCCTCCTTCCAGACCGCCACCACCATCAAGCAGGCGAGCACGGTCTCCCGGCTGCCGAGCCAGTTGTGCGCGGGCACGCCGAAGCCGCCAAGCACCTGGTCGAGGAGCCCGTAGCCCGGCGTATAGAAGAACAGCCAGATATTCGCGACCGCGATCATCGGCAGCACCGTCGGCGTGAAGAAGGCGAGGCGGAGGAGCGGTCGCCCCGCGATCTTCCGGTTGACCCAAAGCGCCATTGCCATCGCGAGCGCGATCGAGACCGGGATGGTGCCGAGCGCGTAAAGCGCGTTGTTGACGAGCGCCTGCCAGAACACGGGGTCGTCCAGCATGTCGCGGTAGTTGTCGAACCCGATATAGATGGCGCCCCGGTTACCCTTCGGCGTCGAGAAGAAGCTCTGCCAGAGCGTGGCGCCGGCGGGGTAGTGCGTAAACGCCGCCAGCAGCGCCGCCGCCGGCAGCAGCAGGAGCCAGCCCTGGACCGTGAGGGTCAGGCGGCGCATGGGCGGCTCAGCGATAGCTCCGAAGCAGCCGGTCCGCCTCGCGCTGCGCGTCCTTCATCGCCTGATCCGGCGTCTTCGAGCCGGTGAGCGCCGCCTGCAGGTTGTCGTCGAGCGCCTTCACGACACGCTGGTTGTCGTGAGTCGAGAACTCCGCGACGGCGAAGGGCAGCTGGTCGCGCGCCACCGCCGCGGGCGGGAAGCCCGCGACATAGGCCTTCATCGCCGGCGTCTCCCAGGCGTCGGGGCGGGTCGCGACATAGCCGGTCTTGATACCCCACTCCGCCGCGCGCTCGGGCGTCGTCATCCACTTGACGAAGCGCACGGCAGCGGCGCGCTCCTCGGGCGTGCTCTTGGCGAAGAGATAGAAGTTGCCGCCGCCCGTCGGCGAGCCCCGGCGCTTCTTCTCGGGCAGCATGGCGACTCCGAAGGGGAACTTCGCGTTGTCACGAACGTTGGTGAGGTTGCCCGTGGTGGTCCACATGATCGCGATCTTGCGCTCGAAGAAATCCTTGGGCGTGGTGCCCCACTCGAGGACGCCCGGCCCCATCACCTGCTCCTTCTTGGAGAGGTCGACCAAGTACTGCAGGGCCTCGATCACGCCGGGCTTGTCGAAATAGACCTCGTTGCCGGCGCTGTTTGCGAGCACCGCATCGTTCTCCGTCGTCAGCCCCTGGAAGAGCCAATAGGGAAAGCCGGTGGTCGGGATCTGCACGCCCCATTGCGTGACGTTGCCGCCGGCGTCGCGCTTGGTGAGCTTCTTGCCGAAGGCGACGAGCTCGTCCCAGTTCTGCGGCGCGTGCTCGGGATCGAGCCCGGCCTCCTTGAAGGCGTCCTTGTTCCAGTACATGACGATGGTCGAGCGCTGGAACGGGATGCCCCAGGTCTTGCCGCCGGTCTGGCTGTTCGCCATGAAGCCAGGATAGAAGGCACCGATCCATTTCTGGTCTTCGGCGGTGCTCGCAACCTCGTCCCAGGGCACGATCGCCTTCTCGTCGATGAGCGTGAACATGTCCGTCGACAACAGCACCGCGAGGTGCGGCGGCTCGCCGCCCTTCATCGCCGTGAGCGCCTTGGTGACCGTGTCCTGATAGGTGCCGGCATAGACCGCCTTCACCGTGACGTCGGCGTTCTCCTTCTGGAAGCCCGCCACCATGTCGTCGATGATCTTGGTGATGGGGCCGCCGACGGCGACCGGGAAGTAGAACGTGAGTTCTGTCGCGTGCGCGGCGCTCGAGACCGCCGCGAGTGACAGCAATGCAGCAATGCCGCACAGCGCACCCCTCATTGTCGAGATCATGGACATCCCCCTCATTCCGCTATCTCCCCTCTTTAGGTGTGACTCGGTGCCCGCACGAGATTGAGCCGCTGCTGGGCCCCGACGAGCAGCGGCGCGAGATCGTCGCGCCGGCCGCCAGCGCCGGCATCGAAGAGGTGCACTTCCTCGGGACGCCACGAAAGTTGCAAGACGATGCCGCGGTCGGCGGCGAGCCGGCCCGGCACGCGCGCGGTCAGCCGCTCGCTGCCGATCGTGCACGTGATCAGGCTGTCGGCGCCCAGGAATTCGACCTTGTCGATCGCCGCGGTAATGCCATGTTCGCCGCCGAGACTGATCGCCTCGGGGCGCACGCCCAGCACCAGCCCCTCGCCGCGATGGCGCAGCAGAACCGGACCCGTGGTGCCGCGAATCAC
>DATFRA010000299.1:0-20700 GCA_035263705.1 Allostellaceae bacterium | reverse complement strand
CTCTACTACTGGCCGACGCCCAATGGGCACAAGATCACCATGTTTCTCGAGGAGGCCGGGCTCCCGTACAAGATCATGCCGGTCAATATCGGCAAGGGCGACCAGTTCAAGCCCGACTTCCTCAAGATCGGGCCGAACAACCGGATGCCAGCGATCGTCGACCACGAGCCCGCCGACAAGGGCGCGCCGGTAAGCGTGTTCGAGAGCGGCGCCATCCTGCTCTATCTCGCGGAGAAGACCGGGAAGTTCATCGCCAAGGATCTCCGGGGCCGGTTCGAAACCCTGCAATGGCTGTTCTGGCAGATGGCGGGGCTTGGGCCCATGGCGGGCCAGAATCACCACTTCTCTCAGTATGCGCCCGAGAAGATTCCCTACGCGATCGACCGATATGTCCGCGAGACCGGCCGGCTTTATGCGGTGATGGACAAGCGGCTCGCCGACCGCGAATTCCTCGCCGGTCCCTATTCGATCGCCGACATGGCGGCCTATCCGTGGACGGTGCCGCACGAGCGTCAAGGCCAGAACCTCGAGGACTTCCCTAATCTCAAGCGTTGGTTCGAGGCGATCAAGGCTCGCGCGGCGACCGTGCGCGCCTACGAGCACGGACCGAGAGTCAATCCGAACCCGGGCATCCGGACCGAGGAGGAGAAGCAGCTGTTGTTCGGGCAGTCCGCGGCAACCATTCGCCGCTGAGGTTGCGGCGCACCGGACTCACGCTAGGAGCTTGAGCCCGTTCACGACCTTGTCGATCGTCTTGCGGTCGGCATGGAGACCAATGCCCGCCAGATTGAGCTGGTCGGTGGCGCAGGCGGCGACCGCCGCGCGGTTGTCGCGGTCGTTGTTGGTCTTGAAGAGCTCCTCGGTGTAGATCGCGAACCGCAGGTTCCGTGACTGGGCTCGTTGCTGGGTGCGCCGGAGCTCGGGCGAGCTCGCTCCGTAGACGAATACGGGCTCACGCACGAGCGGCGTGTAGAGACGACCGCTTGCGTCGGCGTAAGGTTCGCCGACGATCTCGGGGAACGCCCCCGCCAGACCACCCGCAAGGAAGGCCGAGATGTTAGCCACCTGCCAGGCCGGGAGGTCGGCGCGCAGGACGAGGGCGGTCTTGGTTTCGTAGCGCATGCCACCCAAGTATGGTGATCGATGGTGCACCGTCTTGGACAATCGTGCATGTGGGGAGCTGGGGACTATCTGGTGCTGGACCAGCCGCAGACGGGCCTGCAGCGCTTGGTCGCACGATTTTGCGGTCATGCCTACGACCCGCACCGGCACGAGTCCTACGCGATCGGGATCACCGATTGGGGCGTGCAATCCTTCCAGTATCGGGGCGCGGAGCGCGCGAGCCACCGTGGCCAGGTGATCGTCATCCATCCCGACGAGGTCCATGACGGGCACGCGGGCATTCCGGCGGGGTTCGCCTACCGCATGCTCTATCTCGAGCCCGCGCTCGTTCAGCGGGTGCTCGGCGGCGTTGGCTCTCTGCCATTCGTGCGGGACTCCGTCGCGGACGATGCCGCGACAGCCGGCATTCTGGCGGAGGCTTTCGCGGATTTTCCGGCACCCCTCGACGCGCTGGCGTGGGACGGCATCATCGTCCGGCTCGCCGACGGTTTGGCGCGACGTGCTGACTGCGGACGGGGCCGGGCATCGGCGCCGCGCGCCCGCGAGCGCGTCGAGGCCGCGCGCGCCTATCTCGCTGGCGCGTGCGACCGAGCCATCACCTCGGGAGATCTGGAGGCCGTGAGCGGCCTCGACCGGTTCACGCTGGCGCGCGAGTTCCGCGCAGTGCTGGGCACCTCGCCGCACCGCTATCTGGTCGGCCGGCGCCTCGACCGCGCGCGGTCCCTGATCATGGCGGGCGCCGGTCTCGCCGATGCGGCCGCGGCGGCGGGATTCGTCGATCAAAGCCACCTGACGCGGCAGTTCAAGGCGCGCTACGGCGTGACGCCGGGCCGCTGGGTGGTGCTGGTGCGGGCGCAGGCGGACCGGACGCGCGGGCGAACCCATCCGCGCCGCTGAGTCGGCGGTCGAACAGGGGCGGATCTCAGCCCCGAGATCAGCTCCACGAGGGGACGCTCGAGGCCGAGATCGCAGATTATTTGAAGGTTTCGATCACCGAGATGATCGCGGGCCCAATCAGCACGACGAAGAGGCAGGGCAGGATGAAGAGGATCAGTGGCACCGTCATGATCGCCGGGAGGCGCGCGGCCTTCTCCTCGGCCTTCATCATCCGGTCGTCGCGGAACTCTGCCGCGAGCACACGGAGCGAATGGGCGAGCGGTGTGCCGTAGCGCTCGGTCTGCATCAGCGTGTTGACCACAGCGCGGATCGGCGGGAGGTCAGCGCGTCGGATCAGGTTGAGGAGAGCCTGGCGGCGGTTCGGCAGGAAGCCGAGCTCGATCGCGGCGAGGCCAACCTCGTCGGCGAGCTCGGGGGCAGACGGCCCCATCTCGCGCGAAACGCGGGTGAGGGCGGCATCCAGGCTAAGGCCCGCTTCCGCGCAGATCACCAGCAGATCAAGCGCGTCGGGCAGCTGCCGGCGGATTTTCTGGTAGCGGCGTCCGACGCTGTTCTTGAGGAAGAGCACCGGCGTGTACGCGCCGACCAGCACCCCGGCGCCCGCCGCGGAGACCGCGCTCAGCATCGAGAGGTTCTCGCCCATCGTGGTCAGGAGGAAGAGGGCGCCTGCGCCCGCCACGAACGGCATCAGAAACCGGGCAGCTAGATAGACCACCAGGATGTCACGGGAGCGCCAACCGGCCTGCGCGAGCTTGTCGACGGTCTTGCGGGCCTCGTCGCCGCGCGTGAGCTTCAGCCGGTCCACCAGCTTGCGAATGACCTGCACCGCGTCCTGCTTGGCTTTCGCTTCCGGCGCCTTGCCGGCGACGATCTCCTGCAGCAGGTGCTGGCGGCGCTGTTGGTGGCTTTTGATGCGGGCGGCCATCGGATCGTGCGGCACGAAGGCGCGGCTGAGCGAGAACAGCGTGATGAACACGCCGATGCCGCCCATGACCGCGATGCCGGTCTCGTCGAAGCCGACGAGCGCATCCATGAAGGCCTTGATCAGGGGGAACATGTCAGATCTCGAACTTCGCCATCTTTTGCATGACGTAGATACCGGCCGTCATGGCGAAGGCAGCGCCGGCCAGCATCTTGTTCCCCAGGTTGGTCTCGACGAGCCTCATGATGTAGGGCCGGTTGATGCCGATCAGGATCGCCGCCGTGAGGAAGGGCAGCGAGCCGACGATCGCTGCGCTCGCCCGCGCCTCGGATGCCATCGCGCGCACTTTGAGCTTCATCTGCCGCCGGCGCCGGAGCACAATCTCGAGGTTCTCGAGCGTCTCCGCTAGATTGCCGCCGGTCTCCTTCTGGACCGAGAGGCTCACGACGAGGAACTTGACCTCGGCCGTGTCGACCCGCTTGGCGCAATCCCAGAGCGCCTGATCCATCTGCTGGCCGAGCCTGATCTGGTCGGACACGCGGCGGAACTCCATGCCTACCGGGTCCGCGATTTCCTGCGCGACCACGACGAAGGTCTCGCCGATCGGCAGGCCCGACTTGATGCCCCGCACCATGAGGCCGATGGCATCCGGGAAGAGCGCGGTGAATTTCCGGGCGCGGCGGGCGCAGGCGTAGCTGACCACGACGTGGGGCAGTAGCAGTCCCTTCGTGATCGCCGCCGGTATCGCCACCGCAAGCATGACGTCGAGATAGAAGTAGAGGGCAAGGAACCCCACGGCGGTGAGACCGCACATCATCGCGTAGGTTCCGAGGCTCAGTGACCAGCCGGTGCGCAAGAGCCGAAGCCGCAGCAGGTCGGGTCGCGGCAGCAAGCTCCGTACCATACTGTCGAGGCCGCTGTTCCGCTTCTGGTCGAGGCGGAGGATCGCCTCCTGGACCTGCTCGTCGCTGCCCTCGCCGCGCGCGCGGGCGCGCACGCGCGATACGCGCTTGGCGCCGGGCTCGTCGCCGCCGAACGCGAAGAACAGCGCGAGCACCGTGAGGCCGATGATGCCCGCAAAGATCCAGAGCAGGACGTCGCTATCGAGCTGGCCGCTCGTGAGGCTATCGATCATGCCATGGCCTCCAGTAGGGCGCGGTCGAGGCCGTAGTACTCGGCGCGCTGGGTGAAGTGTGGGCGGAGACCGCTCGACTCGAAGCGTCCCTTCAGCCTGCCGTCGGGCTGCTCACCCTCGAAGTGGAAGGCGAACAGCTCCTGCGTGGTGATGATGTCACCCTCCATGCCGACCACTTCGGTCACGTTGGTGACGCGGCGGATGCCATCGCGCATGCGGCTGATCTGGACGATCATATCAATGGCGGCCGCGATCTGGGTGCGGACCGCACGGCTGGGCAGATTGACGCCGGCCATGCCGATCATGTTCTCGAGCCGGGTCAGCGCCTCGCGCGGCCGGTTGGCGTGCACGGTTGACAGCGATCCGTCGTGGCCGGTGTTCATGGCCTGGAGCATGTCGAGCGCTTCGGAGCTCCGGATCTCACCGAGGATGATGCGGTCGGGTCGCATGCGCAGCGCGTTCTTGACGAGGTCGCGCATGGTGATCTCACCGCGTCCCTCGAGGTTCGCCGGCCGGGTCTCGAGTCGGACGACGTGCGGCTGCTGTAATTGAAGCTCCGCCGCGTCCTCGATGGTGACGATGCGCTCGGTCGGATCGATCATCTGCGACATCGCGTTCAGGAGCGTGGTCTTGCCCGAGCCGGTACCGCCGGAGATCAGGATGTTGAGCCGAGCCCGGGCGGCGATCTTCAGCACCACCGCCATCTGCTGCGAGATGTTCTCTTGCTTGATCATCACGTCGAGCGTGATGCCCTTCTTGGCGAATTTGCGGATCGAGATCGAAGGGCCGTCGATCGCGAGCGGCGGGACGATGATGTTGACGCGGCTGCCGTCGGGAAGGCGGGCGTCGACCAGCGGCGTCGATTCGTCGATGCGCCGGCCGATCATGGTGACGATGCGGGTCGCGATCGACATCACGTGCGGGTCGTCGCGGAAGGTGACGTCGCTCAGCTCAAGCTTGCCCTTGCGCTCGATGTAGACCTGCTTGGCGCCGTTCACCATGATGTCGTTGACGCCTTCGTCCGCCAACAGCGGCTCGAGCGGGCCGAAGCCCAGCATGTCGTTGAGCAGCACGGTGACGAGGTCGCGCTGCTCTGTCTGATTGAGTTGGATACGCTGCTCGGTCAGCACCTCGGCGACCACGCCCGCGAGTTGGCGCGAGAGCTCCTCGCGCTTCAGCTTGGCAGCGACCTCGGTGTCGATCCGCTCCATGACGAGCGGGTAGATCTTGGGGATCGCGTCGTCGATGGTGGCGCGGCTCGCCGCCGAGATGGACGAGCTGCGCGACACCGGCTCGGTCGCGCGGCTCGACCGTCCGGCGTCGAGCAGCTGGTTCACCAGGAGCGTGGTGAGATCGCGGAAATGCAATTGCGCTAGCGCGACGTGGTTCTCGTCGAGCGTGCGCCGGAGGATGTCCTCGACCTGCCGCGCGATCTCTACGCGCGTCTTGCCCTGAATGGGCGATAACTCGAATGCGGCGTCGATCGCCGGCTGCACCAGCAGCCGGGCCGCCTCGAGCGTGGTCTCGTTGAGCTTCGCCTTGGCAGTGGCGTCAGCGCGCTCAGCGGCGACGGCGAGCGGCCGCTGCTCGCGGCGTGCGTTGAGCGCGGAGATCCGGGCCTGGGTCGGATTCTCGGTGTCGCGGCGGCCGAACATCTGACCTCACTTCCAGAACCGGTTGAGGATCGACCGTTTCTTTGCGGTCTCGCGGCCGGAAAGACGCTGCGCCAGGGTGAGAATCTCCTCGGCCGCCTTGCTGGCGCGGGCCACCGCCGGCATCGCCTTGCCGTGTCGCGCCATGGTCACTGCCGCCTTGGGATCGTAGGAAATGGCGTGGTCGAGGCCTTGCCCGAGCCCGCGTTCGAATTCGCGCTGGCTGATTTCGCCGCGGTGCGGGGCGCCGACCTGGCTTGCCACGATGATCGGGGCGGCCTTGCTGCCGATCCGCTTGACCAAGTCCATGGTGCGCAGGGCGTCCCGCAGCCCTGCAAGGGAGAGGTCCGTGCAGAGGACGAAGGTGTCGGCGGTCGAGATCACGTGACGGGATCCGTCGTCGAGCGCCCGCGGCAAATCGATCACGAGCTGGTCGAAGTCGTTCGACAGGAGCCCGAACAGTGGATCGAACCCCTCGGCGTGGAAACGCATGGTCTCGTCGAGGGATTCTTCCCCGGCCAGCACCTTGAGCCGGTCACCAGCGCTGCTCATGGCCGAGGAGATCAGCACGCCGTCGATCCGTTCGGGATGCTCAAGCGCCTCGCGCAGGCCCCGCCCGGGCTCGAGGTCGAGGCCCAGGGCCAGCGTGCCGAAATGCAGATCGAGGTCGATCAGCGCCGCGCGCTGGTGGAACTCGTTCACGAAATACCAGGCGGTGGAGACGGCGATCGACGTGGTACCGATGCCGCCACGGGCACCAAGGAAGGCGGCAATCCGCATCTGCAGGCCACCGCCCTCTGGCCCGCTGTCGTCCAGCAGGGCAGCCAGCGCGTCGTGGAGCACTTCGCCCGAGACCGGTTTCACCAGGTAGTCGATCACGCCCAGCGAGGTGAGCGAGCGATAGAGGCTCACGTCGTTGACCGAGCCGATCACCAGCACCCGCGTGGTGCGGGGACAAAGCTGCAAGATCTCGTCGAGCGCGGTGACCGGGTCAGGACTGCCGGAGATGTCCAACAACATCAGATCGGGCGGTGACTTCGGGTCGATCGCCTTGCGGGCCGACGCCAGGTCGCCGGCTCGCACCTTGGCGTCGAGCGCGCTGAGATGCGAGACCACGCGGCTCACGGTCTCGCGCGTCACCTCGTCGCCGATGCAGGCGAGGAAACTCAGCGAGCGCGCTGCCTCCCGGTCATGCGCTTCCGCAACGTCCGCCATCGTTACTGACTCACACTGGCTCCGGCACCGCCGGTTGCGCCACCACCACCACCGGGTCCGCTCGATGTCGTTCCATAGGTCTGGCCGGCTTGCGTGCCCAGCAGCGGACTCGTCTGGCCGGCGCGGTAGCGCTGGACCGCCAGGCCTGCCTGGGCGGCACCCGCCGGGCCAAGCTGCCGGCCGATCACCAGGTCCCGGGGATCCGCGACCATGAGGCCGAGATTAGTGACGTCGGAGCAGCCGAAATTGCTGGTCTGGGCGTTCTCGTGGTCGTCGCTCGGCGACTTGGTCCAGTTCGGGCAGTTCGGCGGCGTCACCACGTAGCGCTCGATCACCACGAGAAGGGCGTTCCTCGGCACCGCGTCGGGCGCGGCTGGGAGCGTCGCGACGGAATAGCCCCGTCGGGTGAGATCGCGCGCCAGCGCGCTGATGCGCGCGCCGCTCAGCCGGTCGCTTGGGGCGCCCTCGAGGTAGACGGGATCGTCGGTCGTCACCTGAGCAGCCTGCAGGAAGGCGCTCAGGCTCTCATGCTCATTCTGCGCGAGCTGCGTGGCGCTCGGCGCGAACCCGGCGGCGTGAGTCAAGCGCTGGAAGTCGACGCGCAGCTGGCGCGGCGCTTCGGCGGCCGACCATTCGCCCGGGGCGTCGCAGGCTGCAAGCATGCCGCAGGCGAAGGCAAGGCAGAGGATCAGTCGAGCTTTCACGGGTCCCTCCTCGCTCAATCGAGATCGAAGCCGGCCGGCCCGATGAGGCCGGTGCCGGAGCGCGTGGCAGGTTGGGGGTTCTGTTTCAACTGCTGCGGCCGGGCGACGTCGCCGTTCAGGACCTGCCGGCCGTCGCTCGGCGGCAGGTAACCGTCGGACGGCGCCATCAAGCGGTTGGCCGTGTTGGCCGGCCGCACGATATACGGGGTCACGATGACCACGAGCTCGGACTCGTCATGCTTAAAGGCGGTGGAGCGGAATAGGGAGCCCAGCACCGGTACGTCGCCGAGCCACGGGAACTTGTCGAGGTTCTGCGTGATGTTGTTCTGCAGCAGGCCCGCGATGGCGAAGCTCTGGCCGCTCGCCAGCTCGATCGTGGTCTCCGCCCGACGCGTAGTCAGGGCGGGCACAACAATGTTGTCGAGGGTGATCGCGCCCGTCGTGGAGAGCTGGCTCACTTCCGGCAGGACGTGCAGGTTGATCCGGTTGCCCTCGGCGATCGTGGCGACGAAGTTGAGGCTGACGCCGAACTTCTTGAAGTCGATGCTGATGGTGTTGTTGCCCTGTGGCACCGGGATCGGGAATTCACCGCCGGCGAGGAAGCTCGCAGGCTCGCCCGAGACGGCGCTGAGATTGGGCTCGGCCAGCACGTTGATGAGCCCGTGATTCTCGAGCGCGTCGAGCAGCGCGTTCACGTCGGTGTTGCCTTGCTTGAAGCCGACGCCTGCATTGTTGAGGGTATCGGCGGTCAACTTGCCCGCTGCACGGGTGGCGAGGCCGGTCGCTACGTCAACGAAGCCGCGGCCGGTCGCGAGCCCTAGGATGAAGTTGCCGGCGCCGAACATTGCTTGCCAGTTGAAACCAAATTGCTTCACGGTCTGCCGCGACATCTCGGCCATGCGAACCCGGATGTTGATCTGATTCGGCGCGTTGACGCGCATCTTGTTCAGGAGCTGCTTGGGATCGGCGACGAAGCGGGTTGCGAGCTTGCGGATATCCTCGCCTGCCGCCGCGGAGAACACCGTGCCTTCCAGCACCAGCTGGTCGTCGACCGTGCTAACGCTGACGGCGCTCCTGGGGTCGAGCTCCCGGATCGCCTCTTCCAGGCGCGGAATGTTGTGGCGGACGATGACCGTCGCGTTGAGGAGCACTTGATCGCCGTCGCCGACGGCATAGAGCGTCGTCTCGCCCGCCGCCTTGCCGAAGACATAGACGAGCGAGGGCGATTTCACCTGCACGTCCGCGATGTCGGGCTCGGCGACGAACACGCTGGTGGCCGGCTGATCGAGGCGGATCAACCGGCCCTTGCTGACTTCGATCTGCAACGCGGCACCTGCCGGCGCGATCACCTTGGGCGCCGCAATCGCGGGCGCGCAGGCGAGCACCAAGAGCGCGAAACCGGCGAGGATCGCCCGCACGGGCGAGCCTTGCCATTGCCGTATGATATCTCCCCTCATCGCATGCTCCTTGGCATTTCGACATCCTTGGCGTCGCCGCCGCGGACGATAGTCACGGTGTGGCCTGCGCCGGACTTCCCCGGCGGCGCCAGCATCCGGGCGGCCTCATTGTCCCAGGTGTATGAGCTGGTGAGCTCCTTGTCGGTCGGCCCCGGATCGTTCTCTTGAGCCATGCTGCGCAGGCTCAGCGAGAACTTCCCGACCTCCGCGACGATGGCGATGATCTCCGCCTGCTTGGGCGTGACCTCGAGCGTCGCCGTCTTCGCGACCACGATATCCTTGTTCTGATCGTCGACGCGCTGGTCGACCGCGAGCACCCGGAGATTGCTCTCCACGGTCTCGCTGGCGTAGCGGGCGGGATGGCTGCCGCCGTCCTGCTTGCCCTCGAACTCGACCTTGAACGACGCGACCAGATCGATGCGGTCGCCCGGAAACACCAGCCCCGCGAGGCCCGAGCTCGGCGTGACGTTGACGGTGATGGCGCGGAAGCCCGGTGTCAGCACTGCCGCAAGGAAGCCGCGCTCGCCGGGCCGCACGACGCGCATATCGGTGATCGGCTCGCCGTCGCTGAGGCCCACGCGCACCACCGCGCCGATGTAATCCTCGAGCTTGCGCTTGGCGTCGGTGACGTAGCTCGGCGCGATGCCGTTCTGCGGCCAATGCTCCCATTTGAGGTTCTCCGGTCGCAGGAAGAACCCCGTGGGGATGTTGCCCTTGGCGACCAGAACCATGGGAACCGCTGGCTCCTGCTGCGCCTCGACGACGACCTGGACCGGCTTCTGATTCTGCAGCCACATGCGGCCGACGATGATGGTGCTGCCGGAGGCGATCAGCGCGACGAGCAGGAAGAGCATTCGGCGTAGGGACATCAGAGACTCTCCTCTGTCTCAGTTGAGCGCGCGCAGGGCGGCGACATAGAGGCCGCCTGCGGCGATTGCGGCGCCATAGGGCGTCGGCTGGTGGAGACGCGAGCGCATCCCGCTCGCCGGCGCGCCGGGCGAGGCGCTCGGCGAAGCCTGCGGTGCCGCGGGCATCAGGCGGCGGAACGGCGAGAGCCAGGCGATCGCGAGCGCGCCGCCGGCCAGTACCGTATACAAGAGGAACGTGGCGGCGAGCGAAGGTCCGGCCCAAAGCATGGTGGCGGACAGCAACTTGGCGTCCCCGCCGCCGAATATTCCTGCCGCGAACAGGAGCGCGCATGACACGAACGCTGCAAAGCCCGCCGCGAGGCCCCATAGGCCTTGGTCGAGCGGGTGCCCCGTCGCATAGACGAGGTAAGCGAGCGCGATCGCTACCGGGTAGCGATTGGGGATGAGGTATTGCCGGATGTCCGAGACCGCTGCACCCAGGAGTGCCGCGACCAGGACGGTAAACGCGACGGCTTCTGTAGCGGGAGCGGTCATGGAATCGGCTTCTCCGATGTGACCTGCCGCAGGAGGAAAGGGACGGCTCCTTCGAGAGCCGTCCCTTCCGTCGCGGACGGTAGCCAGCCGGCCCTGTGGCCGGCTGGGCCTGGGCGGCTTAGGCGCCGACCTTCGTGGCGATCGCGTTGTAGCGGCTGTTCAGGGTCGTACCGAGGGTGGTCAGACCCGCGATGGTCACGACGGCAATGAGAGCGGCGATCAGGCCGTACTCAATCGCGGTCGGCCCCGCTTCGTCGCGGAGCATCTTGCGAATGAACTTGAGCATAGCTTGCACTCCTGAGGCTTCATGGACGACGGCGCATTCTCAGGGCGTGCTAGCTAATAGAGAGTTAATCCAAGCGTAGGACTTCGCGAACCGCCGGTCTTTCTGAGGTGATTTTACGTACATTGGCGACTGGTTCAGGAAGACGGGTATCCGCGCGGGTGCGTGCGCCACTAGAGGGCGAGGGAGACCGTCCTCGGTCTGCCCGGCACGCGATTCTTATTCTGCGAATTGCGCCGTCGCAGCGGTGACCACCGGAGCTCGAAAGCACCTGATCGATGGACCGGCTCGTGTCGTGGGGCGAGAGGCGAGGTGTGTATTCAACACCTCTGCGCGAAAACGGCGCTCATGCTCGAATTTATCTCGCATTCACGCAGTGGTCTGACTAAGATCGCCGCGGCGCCTCGCGATTCGGGCGCGCACAAGCGGATCGGACCGCGGGTCACATCGGCCCTCCCTTCAACGATAATGCCAGCCACCCCTAGGAGCCCTTCATGAAGCTGTTGATCGCAGCCCTGGCGCTGCTATCGTTCGTCGCCACGTCGACGTTGCCCGAGGCCGTGATGGCCCAGGCCGCCACTGGGCAAACCCAGACCGCGCCTGACCAGACGAACACGGGCACGCCAAAGGCGACCAAGAAGCACGCCACGAGCAAGAAGAAGTCCAGCACCAAGAAGCACGCCAAGAGCAAGAAGAAGCCCACGAAGAAGCGCACCAAGAAGCACACGACCGCCAAGAAGAAATCGAAGACCAAGAAGCCGGCGACGTCGACCAATCCAAGCTGATATTGCCAAGTGAATACGACCCCCGGGACTCCGTCCCGGGGGTACTCTTGTGTCTGGTAGATTCTTTGGCGCTCAGCGCGGCGGCGCCATTCCTGGCTTGAGACAGGCAAAGGTCGCGCGGGTCGGGGTCAGGAGCGGGCAGGTCAGATGCGTATCCTGCTCGATCAGCCAAGGCCGCGTACCCGGCTCGCAGTTGCGCCGGGCGATCTCCAGAACCTGACGTGGCGTGCTGGTCTGGCGGCTGTAACACACGCCGATCCGGTTGAAGTCCTCGTGGACCCCCGCGGGCGGCGGTTTCGGTACAGTGTCGAAAGGCGGCAGGCTGCCCTGGACGCAGGCCGCCACCACAATCGCAAGCGCAAGAGCCGGGGGCGCGGCGGTTCGCATGCGCCGGAAGCTGCCCGAAGGGTGGCGGTCCCGCAACCGCGCTAAGCCCTTCCGGGCCGCAAGGCAACCAGGGCAAGCCCTGCTACCACCAAGCCCAGCGCGATCAGAACGAACGGGTCGAGCGGCTCCTGCAAGAGCAGCGCGGCGGAGAGGGTGCCGACCACCGGAATCGCAAGCGATCCCATCGCCGCGATGCTCCCCGGCAGCATCTGCACGGCTTTGAACCAGGCCCACTGGCAGAACAGGATCGGGAACGTCAACACGTATGCGAGCGAGGCCCACGCCCCGACGCTAAGCGCGCCGAGATGTGGATCGGAGCCGCTGGCGAGGGCCGAGACCACGATCGGGATACCGCCGAGCGCGAACTGCCAGCCCGTGTTCTGCATGATCGAGAACGGCCAGCGGAAATACTTCATGCCGACCGTGCCGCCGGCCCAGCTCGCCGCCGCCGCGACCATGAGCAGCACGCCGAGCGGCTCCACCAGGAAGCGATCGAGCTCCGGCGCCACCAGCACACCAATACCGGCCATGCTGAGCGCCAGGCCAGCGAGGCGCGCGGCCGACAGCCGCTCCTTCAGAAAGAGCCAGCCAAAGAACGTGGCGAAGGCGGGCATGGTGTAGGCGATGATGCTCGCGCGTCCCGCAGGCATCAGGGCGAGCGCGTAGGCCATGCAGATCTGCCAGAGCGTCACGTTAAGGAGGGCGACGAGCGTCAGCGACGGCAGGACTCGCAACGGGAGCCGTATCGGCTCGCCTCCCAGCCGCGCCAACAGCAGGCCTACGGCACCGGCCGCGCAGGAGATGGCGCGGAAGGCCAGCACCGGCATCTCGTCCAGCACGATCTTCATCGTGGGCCAAGCGAGGCCCCAAAAGAGCGCGAGCGTCGCGAGCAGCAGCAGGCTCGTCGGCGCCACGCGGCGCCGTTCCCTCCCGTCTGCAAGACTCAAGCGAGCGGTCCGAGCGCCCGCTCGGCGAATTGCGCAACCGCCAGCAGCCGGGCATCGTCCCCGAGCCGCCCCACCAGCTGCACGCCGATCGGAAGCCCCGCATCGCCCCGTCCCGCGGGGACAGTGACGCAGGGCAGGTGGAGCAGAGTCCAGGTGCGGTTGAACAGGGGATCGCCGGTCATATCGAGGCGCGCCGGCGCCTCGCCTGGCGCAGCCGGTACCAGGAGAGCATCGACCTCGCCGAAGAGCTCGGCGACCTGCGATCGTGCCGCCGCGGTCCCCCGGCGCGCCTCGTCGTACTGCATGGCCGTGATGTGGACGGCGGTGCTCAGGGTCTCGGTGCTGCGCGGCGCCAGCAGATCCCAGTGCCGAGTGCGCTCCCAAGCGAGGTTGCGCGCCATCTCGTAGTTCATGTGCGTGAGATGCACATCGGTGATCCCGTCGAGCGGCGGAAATGGCGGACGCTCGCTCACGCTCGCGCCGGCGCGGGACAGGGTTTGGGCTGCCGTCTCGAGCACGCGCTGGCACGCCGGGCTGGCCTTCTCCCATTGCCCCGTGCGGAAGAAGCCGAGCCTCGGTTTTTGATGCGCCTCCTTGGGCAGTAGGCCCGGCCGACCCGCGAGCGCGGCTACGAAGAGAGCCACGTCGGCGACGGCGTTCGCGATGCCGCCGATGGTGTCGAAGCTTTCGGCGAGCGCCTTGGTGCCGGCGATGGCGATGGTGCCGAAGCTCGGTTTGTAGCCGACGGCGCCGCAGAAGGAGGCGGGCCGGATGATCGAGCCCGCGGTCTGGGTCCCGAAGCCCAGCGGGATCATGCGATCGGCGACACCGGCGGCGGAGCCGCTGGAGGAGCCACCCGGCGTATGCGCAGTATTGTGGGGGTTGCGGGTCTTGCCCGGCGCGCCGGCGGCGAACTCGGTGGTGACGGTCTTGCCGAGCACCAGGGCGCCCGCGGCACGGGCCAGCGCCACGCAAGCCGCATCGGCCCTGGGGCGGTATCCTTCATAGGCCCTGGAGCCGTAGGTGGTCGGCATGTCGCCGGTGTCCATGATGTCCTTGACGCCGATCGGGACGCCGTGGAGCAGCCCGCGTCGCGGACCCCGGTCGAGCGCTTGCGCCGCCGCGATCGCCTGCGCGGGATTGAGATGCTGCCAGGCCCCGACGGCGGTCTCGCGCTCGGCGATGCGATCGAGATAAGCGCGCGTCAGCGCCTCGGAGGTGAGGCTGCCGCTCTCGATGCGCCCGGCGGCATCGACGGCGGTGAGGCGGGTCAGATCCGACATCGGGGGTTCCTCTGGCCAGGGAAGCCGCCGTCATTTGACCAGTGTCGCTCGGATTCGTCGACCCTTCGGTCCGGATGGCGTGGCGCAGCTCTGCCATGCGAAGCTGAGGACACGCGACTCCCCAAGCGCCGTTATCGGCGCTACAACAGGGCGAGCCAACTCGCAACGGCCAGCACCGCACGCATTTACTCATCGGGGAGGTTGCACTCACATGGGCTTGACGATCTATGGCATCCCGCGCTCGCGGGCGTTCCGGAACCTGTGGGCGTGCGGCGAGCTCGGCATCAAGTACGAGCACGTGATGACGGATTTCTCCGATGGTCCCAACAGCTGCCGGGCGCCCGCCTTCAAGGCCGTCAATCCCAACGCCGCGGTGCCCGTGATCGACGACGACGGGTTCAAGCTCTGGGAATCGCTGGCAATCAACATGTACCTCGCGAAGAAGCACCCAGATAAGGGCCTCTATGCGAAGTCGCTCCAGGATGAGGCCAAGGTCTGGCAGTGGGCGCTCTGGACAGCGACCACCGTCGAGGGACCGATCGCGACGTGGCAATCGCACGCCATGATGCTGCCGGCGGAGAAGCGCGATCCCAAGCAGGCGGCTGAGGCGCTGCAGAAGCTCGCGGGTCCCTTCCAGGTGCTCGACGACCACCTTAAGGCGCAACAATACCTCGTCGGCAGCCAGTTCACGGTCGCCGATCTGAACCTCGCGAGCGTGATGTCGCGCGCGACGGCGATGGATCTGAGTGCGGCGCCGAACGTGAAGGCGTGGCTCGATCGTTGCCTCGACCGGCCGGCGGCACAGGCGGCGCTGAAGCGGAGAGCCACCTAGAGCCCTACGAGGCGGACCACGGCACGCCCTGGCGCTCGCGAGGCGCTGCAATGCGCGCAGGCCTGTGCTGATGCGAGGCCGTGGCGGGCGGCCGTCGTGCGGGTCTATGATGCGCCGCATGGATCAACCAATCACTGGCCCGACCGGCGCAATCACGGGCTACCACGCCCATATCTACTACGACGAAGGCAACCGCGCCGAGGCGGCAGCGCTCCGCGAGGTGGCGGGTGCACGCTTCAATGTGGTGCTCGGTCGCTGGCGCGACATGCCCGTCGGCCCGCATCCGCAGGCCATGTATCAGATCGCCTTCGGCGTCGAGGAGTTTCCGCGCCTGGTGCCCTGGCTGATGGTGAACCGCGGCAGCCTCGTCGTGCTGGTGCACCCCCTGACCGACGACGAGTATGAGGACCACGGCCACCACGCGCTCTGGCTCGGTGCGGTATTGCCGCTCAAGCTCGAGATGCTGCGTCACGGACCCACCGAGCCATCGAACCGGTAGCGCGGCAGCACCCTTGACGGAGCCATCCCTCTCTCCAGATACTCAGGTATTCCAAGGGGAGCCCCGGCAAGGGGCTGAGACACCGCTGGCCGCACGCCCGAGAGGCGCCAGGCAGCGCGGGAACCCTTAGAACCTGATCCGGATCGTACCGGCGTAGGGACAGGAAGCCGTCGGCCGCAACGCGGTCGACACCAGACCCCAAAGCCCCGGATCTCCCTGTCACTTCGATCGACGGAAGGAGATCGCCATGCCCGAAGGTACCCTCAAGCAGTCGCTCAGCGTGTCGACGGGTCCGCTGCCCGCCTCGCGCAAGATCCACATTCCCGGCGAGCGCCACCCCGACCTGCGCGTGCCCATGCGCGAGATCGAGGTCTCCCCAACCGCAAAGGAGCCGCCGCTGCGCGTCTACGACACGTCGGGACCTTACACGGACCCGGCGGTGACCATCGACATCCGCGCGGGGCTGCCGCCGATGCGTGAACCCTGGATCCGTGCCCGCGCCGACGTCGAGGAGGTCGCGGGCCGCGCGATCCGTCCCGAGGACAACGGCCTCAAGCCCGGCGAGGCAAGCGTGGTGCCCGCCTTCGATCGCGGCGGCCGTTGTCCGCTCAAGGCCGAGGGGACTCGCGCCGTGACCCAGCTCGCCTACGCGCGCGCCGGCGTCGTGACACCGGAAATGGAATACATCGCGATCCGCGAGAACCGCGGCCGCAACCAGCTCAAGGAGAAGGCAGCGCGAGACGGTCAGTCCTTCGGCGCCGCCATCCCCGACTACGTCACGCCGGAGTTCGTGCGTGACGAGATCGCGCGCGGCCGCGCCATCATTCCCGCCAACATCAATCACCCCGAGTCCGAGCCGATGATAATAGGCCGGAATTTCCTGGTGAAGGTGAATGCCAACATCGGCAACTCCATCGTGACTTCGTCGATGGCGGAGGAGGTCGAGAAGATGGTGTGGGCGATCCGCTGGGGCGCCGACACCGTGATGGACCTCTCCACCGGCAAGAACATCCACACGATCCGCGAATGGATCATCCGCAACGCGCCGATCCCTATCGGCACGGTGCCGATCTATCAGGCGCTCGAAAAGGTCGGCGGCAAGGCCGAGGAGCTCACCTTCGAGATCTTCCGCGACACGCTAATCGAGCAGGCGGAGCAAGGCGTCGACTACTTCACGATCCACGCGGGTGTCAGGCTGCCGTTCATTCCGCTCACGGCCAACCGCGTCACCGGCATCGTCTCGCGCGGCGGCTCGATCATGGCGAAGTGGTGCCTGGCGCATCACCAGGAGAGCTTCCTCTACACGCGCTTCGAGGAAATCTGCGAGATCATGAAGGCCTACGACGTGAGCTTCTCGCTCGGCGACGGCTTGCGTCCGGGCTCGATCGCCGACGCCAACGACGAGGCGCAATTCGCCGAACTCAAGACGCTGGGCGAGCTCACCAAGATCGCCTGGAAGCACGACGTGCAGGTGATGATCGAGGGTCCCGGCCACGTGCCCATGCACAAGGTCAAGGAGAACGTCGAGCTGCAGCTCGAGCATTGCCACGAGGCGCCGTTCTACACGCTGGGCCCGCTCGCAACCGACATCGCGCCGGGCTACGACCACATCACCAGCGCGATCGGCGCCGCCATGATCGGCTGGTTCGGCACCGCGATGCTCTGCTACGTGACGCCCAAGGAGCACCTCGGGCTCCCGGACCGCGACGACGTCAAGATCGGCGTCATCACGTACAAGATCGCGGCGCATTCGGCTGATCTCGCGAAGGGCCATCCAGGTGCCCGCGACCGCGACGACGCGCTCTCGCGCGCCCGCTTCGAGTTCCGCTGGCGCGACCAGTTCAACCTGTCGCTCGATCCCGAGACGGCCGAGAAGTTCCACGACCAGACGCTGCCGGCTGAGGGCGCCAAGCTCGCGCATTTCTGCTCGATGTGCGGGCCCAAGTTCTGCTCCATGCAGATCTCCCACGAGCTCAAGGACTACGCCCAGAAAGGCATGGCCGAGCGCTCGGAGGCCTTCCTCAAGGAAGGCGGCGAGATCTACAAGGTGCTCGAGGGCCAGGTTGCGGCCACCGACGTGTGAGCCGCAACTATCCCGAGCGTCCCTGGATCGGGGTCCTCGCTGCGGCGCGGCGCGGGCCCCGATGCCTGTTGATCCAGCGCGTGGAGAAGGTCGACATCGCCAAGTGGGGCTTCCCGGGGGGGAGCCTCGAGCTCGGCGAGACCGTCACCGAGTGTGCCGAGCGCGAGCTCCGGGAGGAGACCGGCGTGGAGGCGACGGCGGCCGGCGTGCTCACGGCCTACGACTACATCCGCCGCGATGCGGATAACCGCGTGCGATTTCATTTCACGCTGGTATGCGTGGTGCTCGACTGGCGCGCGGGCGAGGGCGAGCTGCGCGAGCCCGCAAGCCATGCCGCGATCGGCTGGTTCACGCCCGAAGAGATCGAGGCAGCTGCGCTCGCCACCAGCGACCGCGCCGTCGAGCTGATGCGGCGTGCCCTGAGCTACTCTGCGAGCCGGTGATCAGCTGGCTGCTGCTGCGGCATCCCGGCATCTCGGGCAAAGACCGCGGACTTCGATGGTCTGGCGCTCGACGGCGAAGCCGATGTCGCCGGCGCGTCGCGAGACCGCGGCGGCGATGGCGGGATCGTCGAGCTCGGCGGTGGCGCTGCAACGCTCGCAGATCAGGAACTGGCTCACGTGCTGCCGGTCGGGCCGGTCGCAGCCGACGTAGGCGTTGAGCGATTCGATCCGATGGATCAAGCCCTGCCCGCTCAGGAACTCGAGCGCACGATAGACCGTGGGCGGGGCGGCGCCGGGATGTCGGCGCTTCAGCGCATCGAGGATGTGGTAGGCGCCCACGGGCTCGTGGCCTTCCCAGACCAGCGCGAGCACGTCACGGCGCAGATCAGTGAGGCGCGCGCCGCGCTCGGCGCATAGCGTCGCGGCGCGGTCGAGCGCGGTCTCGACGCAGCTCTCGTGATCGTGCCGCTCGGTGCGGAACCGCCCGTGTGCTCCGGCCTCGGCGACGCCGACGCGCCTGCTCATGGATCGATCGACTCCTGATGACGCGACACGCTACGGTAGGTCCTCGACGGCCGTACCGCAAGGCGGACACCCGATGTCGGGAATCCTCTTCTCGCTGGCACTTGCAAGCGCTCTCTTGACGAGCGGCGTCGCGCAAGCCGCCGGGGAAGTGGCACCGGTCGTCGCCGTCACGGTCAAGCCGTTGCACTCCCTGGTGGCGGCGGTCATGGCGGGAATCGGCAAGCCCGATCTGATGATTTCCGGCACCACGCCGGCGCGCGATTTCGCCCCACCCGCGGGCGAGGCCCACCAGTTGGCGAAGGCGCGGCTCGTGTTCTGGATCGGCCCCATGCTGGAGCGCGGTCTGGTACAGCCGCTGACACTGATTGCCGGCGCGACCGAGGTGGTTGCGGTCTCGCAGGGGCCGGGCATCGTGCTGCGCCCGGCGCGCAGCAGTGGCGTCTGGAACCTCGTGGACGACGCGGTCGGGACAGGCGCGGTCTCTGAGACCGACGGCGATCTCTGGCTCGACCCGCGGAACGCGCGGGCTATGGTGGCGCTGGTGACCGCGCGGCTCGGTGCCGCCGATTCCGTCCATGCCGGGCGCTATACCGCGAACGCGGCGAAGCTCTACGCGCGGATCGATGCGCTCGACGCGTCCGTCCATCAGCAACTGGCGGCGATCACGAGTTCGCGTTTCCTGGTCTATCGCGACGCCTACCAATACCTCGAGCAGCGTTACGGGCTCGCGGCGTCGGGCGCGGTCCTGGGTGCGAGCGGCGAGCCGCCGGGTCCGCTCCGGATGGACGCCGTGCGCCACCAGATCAAACTCGCACGCGCGCGCTGCGTCTTCGGCGAGCCCGACAGTCCCGAAACCCTGCTCGATGCCGTCACCGACGGCCTCGGCGTCCGCACCGGCACGCTCGATCCCGAGGGGGTCACGCTGAAGCCCGGGCCCGATCTCTATTTCGATCTCATGAACGGGCTGGCGGGAGGGCTGCGGAAGTGCCTCCGGGCGCCGGGCTGACGGCGTCGGCGAGCCGCGCGCGGTAGTGATAACGGTAGATCTCGCGGCCGAAGCCCAGGGCGTTGTAGAGCCGCAGCGCCGGCGCATTCGACTTCACCACCTGCAGCCAGGCGAGTGTTGCGCCATGGGTCTGGCCCCAGCGCATGAGGCCGCGCGTGATGGCGCGGCCGAAGCCTCGGCCGCGCTGCGTCGGCGCGGTGATGATCGAATGCAGGCACAGCAACTCGCCTTGACGCACCGCAAGCCCCGCGGCGACCGCGATGGCACCCTGCCAAAGAAGCGCGAAGGCCACGGGTCGGCGGATGCCGCCGGCGATCGCCGAGAAGGCCGCGCGCCGATCCGCATCGAGCTCATTCCACGAAACTTGATGATGGAGCCACTCGCCGGTGAGCCGGCGCGCGACATTGACGTCGTCGCCCCGCGCCGGCAGCGGCGCCTCGAGCGACGCCACGCGGATGCTGGTCTTGTCGGCCTTCGCGTATCCCCGCTGCGTGAGCGCGCCGTCGATCTCCGCGATCTCGGCCGTGCTCGGCAGGCGGAAAACCGGCGCAATATGGCGCGCCTCGTAGGCGGCTTCACAGGCCGCGATCTTGGTCTCGGGCGGGCGCGCGCCTCGCTCGGCGGTGGTGATGGAGTTGGCCCGCCGGGTGTAGCCGCGCGCGAAGCGCAGCTGCCAGCCGTCGTAGGCCCAGGTCTCGATCGCGGGCCAGGTCTCCGCGTGACTGGCCTCGATGCGCGGAGCGAGGCCGGGATCGTCCGCGGCGCTCACGCCTGACCGAGGAAGCGCTGATAGTCCTCGCTGATGTCCTTGACCGCCGCCTCGACGAAGCGCTTGCCGTGCTCGGGTGTCGCCAGCGAGGGATCGGAGCCGATGCGGCCGTCGGGAAACAGGCGACGATAGTCGTCGGCGTCGGCGAAGTCGCGGCCCTTGGGACCGATCGGCGCCATCTCGCGCTTCTTGATCGCCTCGGGATGCACGTAGAAGGTCACCGACACCTCGCTCGGCGTGGCGTGGCTGCCCTCGCGGTCGCCGAACAGGTCCTTGGAGAGCGCCTTCACGGAGGATCCTTCCCACCAGTTCTTGAGCCGGCAGCGCACCGAAGGCGCGTTGATGCCGGGA
>DATFRA010000298.1:0-12041 GCA_035263705.1 Allostellaceae bacterium | reverse complement strand
CAAGGTGCAGGCCGAGGGCATCGTGAAGAAGTTCAACTGGTACCCCGGCATCGACGCGACCGCGGTCAAGGCGCAGCTCGACGAGGCCACCTGGAACAAGCTCTTCGTCGACGTGACGCCCCAGGACCTCTCGAGCAAGGGCAAAAGCTTCCCCATCGCGCCTTACTTCAACGACATTCAGGAAGGCTACGAGAAGAAGGTGCAGTAGGACTTCGCTTGCGACCCCCCTCCCCACCCTCCTCCGCAAGGGGGGAGGGGGGTCGGCGCCGCGATGCGTGAGTCGCGGCTGGCGATGGTCCTGCTGGTGCTGCCGGCGCTGGCGGTGGTGCTGGCGCTCTTCGTTTATCCGCTGTCACTCTCGGTGATCTCGGCCTTCACGACCAAGGCGGGCGAGGCGACGCTCGACAATTTCATCAAGACCGCCGAGCTCTACCGCGACGACATCGCCTTCACCTTCGTGATCGTGGCGATCTCGACCGCCTTCATCGGCGCGACCTCGGCTGCGATCGGCGGCTACCTCGTGCTCGGCGAGAACCCGCGGGCGGTGGCGGTGCTGAAATGGCTCTACCGCTGGCCGCTCTTCATCCCGTTCATCGTCGCGGCGCAGTGCATGCGCACCTTCCTCGCCAAGAACGGCATCATGAACAACACCTTCGACACGCTGGGGATCATCGACGTGCACGACGCCGTGGGCCTCTTGGACTGGCGCGGCATCATCGTGACCTTCGTCTGGAAGCAGACGCCGTTCGTGGCCCTGCTGGTGGCGGGCGCGATGGCGTCGCTCGACCGCGCCACCATCGAGGCCGCGCGCAATCTCGGGGCCGGCCGGCTGCGCATCCTCGTCGAGATCGTGCTGCCGCAAGTGAGCTCGGCGATGGTGGTTGGTCTCATCCTCTCCTTCGTCACGATGCTCTCGGTGCTGTCGGTGCCGATCATGATCAGTGGCGGCGCGCCCACCATGATCACGGTGGACATGGCCTTTCGCATCAATTCCTACAGCGACTATGGGGTCGCCAACGCGCTGGGCCTGATCTCCTACGCCATGACGGGTGCCGCCGCCTGGGTCTATCTCCGGCGCGGCGTCGCCAGCGGAGGCCGCATGTGAGAGCCGCCCTCGCCTGGCTGCTGCGCGGCGCCTCGCTCGGCACGGTCGGGTTCTTGATCTTCGGGCCGATCCTGAACCTCGCGCTCTGGGCCGTCGCGGTGCAGTGGTATTTCCCCTACAAGCTGCCGCTCACCTACGGGCTCAAATACTGGTACGAGGTGTTCAAGCCGCGGAGCGACGCGATCGAATCGCTGACCACCAGCATCCTGATCGCGCTCTTCACCGTGGCGGCCTGCCTGGCGCTGGCGGTGCCCGCGGGCTACGCGCTGGCGCGCGGGCGGCTACCTTGGCGCGGCGCGATCCTGCTGGCTTTCCTGCTGCCGCAGGCGATTCCGAGCCTCGCGGTCTATTTCAACGTCGCGCGCATCTTCTACGCGTTCCACCTCAACGGGACCATCGCGGGCGTCGTGCTCGTGCACACCGTCCACGGCCTCGTCTTCGCGGTCTGGATCGCCGCCGCCGCCTTCGCCGCCGTCGACCGCGAGCTCGAGCTGGCCGCGCGCAACATGGGCGCCTCGGCGCTGCGCGGCTTCCTCACGGTGACATTGCCGCTCGCGGCGCCCGGTATCATGGCGAGCGCGATCTTCGTGTTCCTGGAATCCCTGGACGAGTTCACCGGCACCTATTTCGTGGGCGTGCCGGACGTGACCACCCTGCCGCTCCTGATGTTTACTGCGAGCGTCGCCGGCAACTACCAGATCGCCGCCATCACCGCTCTCATCCTGCTGGTGCCGTCGGTCGGCTTCATGCTGTTCATCGAGCGGTTCCTCAAATCCGACGTGCTCGCGAAGGTCGGCGGCTAGCCGCCCTCACACGAGCTCGCGCCGGATCGTCTCGTTCCAGCGGCGCCCGGCCACTTCTGTGCCGTTCTCGAGCGCCGTGAGGCTGCCGGTCAGATAGAAATTGCCCTTGTCGGAGCGCATCTCCACGCGGCTGCGAACCGCTGTGCGCCAGCCCTCGCGGCCCATCTCGTAGGACTGCGTGATCACGTACCGCGCCGAGAGCGGATCGTCCTCGCGGATGGTGAGCTCTCGCTTGACGCTCTGGGAAAGCTCGGTGCCGATCTCGTCAAAGCGGAGCGTGCCCTCGCCAAAGAGACCGCCGGCGCTCTCGGTGACATAGGTGGTCTCGCCGGTGATGTGATCCTGCGAGCTATAGCGGCGGAGCAGGCCCTTGCCGATCTGGGTCATCGGCGCCGGCTGCCCGCTCGCGGGAGGCTCGAACGCGACGCCGGACGCGGCAGGGGTGCCCCGGCGCACCGGCAACTCGAGGACACTGCCACCCGTGCGGACCGTCAACATCGCCGGGTAGGGCGCGGGCCAGACGGTCGGCCAGTAGCCCGACCCGATCGAGAGCCGAATGCGGTGACCCGGCAGGAAGCAGTGACCGCAATCATTGAGCAGAATATCGACGGTGTAGGCGCGCCCGGGCTCCAGCGGCTCCGGCCGCTCGTGCCCGCCGCGGTGCGTGAGATTGAGCACCTGGTAGCTCACCCGCGTGACGCGTCCCTCGGGCATCACGTCCGAGAGCCGCACAGCGACTTGCGCGACCGGCGCGTCGGCGGCGACCGCGAGCCGGAGCTTGGGTGTGCCGAGGACCGGAACCTCCCGGTCGAGGACCTCGGTATCGAAGACAAGCGCGGCGCCGTCATCGATCCGCTGGTCCGTGGGGTTTTCGCCGACGCAGCCGAAGCCCGCCCACTCGCCCGCCGCCTTGCCATGGCTCTGGGGCGAGCGGATCGAGAATTCGATCGAGCGGCCGTTGGGCACTTCGCCCAGGCTCCGATCAGGTCGGAGGTGAAACATCAGCGGCCTGATGTCGGGCGATGGCCAGGTCGCCTCGCCGACCCAGAGGCCCGGCGTGTGCCGACGAGTGCTATCAGGCGGCACCGGGTCCTGAAGATAGGCGCGCAGCATCGGCTCCTTCATGATCCCGGCATCCCGCCCCTTGAGCCAGTGATCCCACCAGCGCAGCGCCTCCTGCAGGAAGCCGATCGCAGGGCCCGGCACGCCGTCTTGCGGGTAGACGTGGCCCCAGGGTCCGATGATGCCGAGCCGAGGCACTTTCAAGTGCTCGAGCAACCTCGGAACGGGATTTGTGTAGCCATCCACCCACCCGCCCACGGCGAGCACCGGGCACGCGATGGCGGAATAATCCTCGCAGACCGAGCCGTGCTTCCAGAATTCGTCGTAGCGCTGGTGCGCGAGCCAAAGCGCGGGGAAGAACGGCAAGGTCCGGATGCGCTCGAGCCAGCGCTCGCGCCAACTCGGCCCCACGATCTCGGGATCGAGCGGCCGCGCCTGATAGGCCAGTATGATGCTGCCCCACCAGAGATTGTCGTTTAGCAGGCAGCCGCCCATGTAGTGGATGTCGTCGGTGTAACGGTTGTCGGTCGAATAGACCGTGATGATGGCCTTGAGCGCGGGCGGCTGGCGCGCCGCGACCTGGAGCGCGTTGAAGCCGCCCCAGGACTTCCCCATCATGCCGACGGCGCCGGTGCACCACCGCTGCTCGGCGATCCAAGCGATCACCTCGAGCGCGTCGTCCTGCTCCTGCTTCAGGTACTCGTCGGCGAGGTGCCCGTCGGACTCGCCGGAGCCCCGCATGTCCACGCGGACCGCGGCATAGCCGTGCTCCGCGAAATAACCGTGCATGGGCTCGTCGCGCGCGCGCGTGCCGTCGCGCTTGCGATAGGGGATGTATTCGAGGATGGCGGGAACCGGCGTGCGCTCCGCCCCTTCCGGGAGCCAGAGCCGCGCGCCCAGCCGGCAGCCGTCGCGCAGCGTGATCCAGACATGCTCCTCAACCCGAATAGGCATGACTCCGCTTCAAGAAGACGCTGGTCAACCCTTCTTGGGCGGTAGCGGCAAGATCATCGGGACGCGCTCGCGATAGCGAACGTAGGCCTCGCCATGGAATGAGGCGAGGTCGCGCTCCTCGAGCAGGATGCCGATGAAGATATAGCCGGTGGTCGCGATCGAGAACAGCAGGTGGCCGACCGTCATCATCGGCGTCGCCCAGAACGCCAGCAGGAAGCCGAAATAGAGGGGATGACGCACGAACTTGTAGAACAGCGGCGTGCGGAAGCTCGGATGCTCGAACTTCTCCCCTCGCCAATTCGCATATACCTGATGCAACCCGAAGAGCTCGAAATGACTGATCAGGAACGTGCTGATCAGGATCACGACCCAACCAATCCAAAAGATCGCCCACAAGACCCCGGCGCCCATTGGATTGCTCACGGACCAGATGACGCCGTTGATCGGCCGCCATTGCCAATAGAGCAGGATGAGCACGAGGCTCGTCACCAGGACGTAGGTGCTTCGCTCGACAGCGGCGGGCACGTAGCGCGTCCACCAGCGCTTGAAGCCCTGTCGCGCCATCACGCTGTGCTGGACCGCGAACAGGCCGAGCAAGAGGACGTCTACCACGAGAGCCGCGCCGAGCGCAGTCGACGCGCCCGTGTCGATGTCTTTTGGCACAACGACATCGCCGACGAAACCGATTGCGTAGAGGAACGTCAGGAAAAACAGGACGTAACAGAATCCGCCATAAACGAGCCCGATCATGCTTCCCTCCCCTCCGTGGACCGCGTGCTGCGACCGCCCGACACTCTTGTAGCTAAACTTCGACCCCGCGCCCAGTCTTGGCGCTCTCCAGTGCCGCTTCCGCCAGCACGAGCGCGCGGACGCCGTCGGCGCCGCCGACCAGCGGCGGCTTCTTCTGCTCGATCGCGTCGATGAAATGATCGAGCTCGTGGCGGTAAGCGGCGGCGTAGCGCTCCAGGAAGAAATGCAGGGGCTTCTCCGAGACGACCCCCGCCTCGCTGGCGAACTCCAGCGTGCTCTCCGCCACGTTGTTGGCGCGCAGCATGCCCTTGGATCCCAGCGCCTCGATGCGCTGGTCGTAGCCGTAGGTTGTGCGGCGGCTGTTCGTAATCTGGCAGAGCGTACCGGCGGCGGTCTTGAGCGTCACCACAGCCGTATCGACGTCGCCGACCCCGCCGATCGCGCTGTCGACCAGCGCGCTCGCCGCCGCCATCACCTGCACGGGCTCCTCGCCGAGGAGCCAGCGCGCCATGTCGAAATCATGGATCATCATGTCCCGGAAGAGCCCGCCCGAGATCTTCACGTAGTCGAGCGGCGGTGGTGCGGGGTCGCGGCTGGTGATCGTGAGCATCTCCAGCCGGCCGATGCGGCCATCGCGGAGCTGCTTGTGGAGCTTGGAAAAATTCGGATCGAAGCGGCGGTTGAAGCCAAGCATGAGCGGAATGCCCGCCTTGGCCGCGACATCGAGGCAGGCCTGCGCTCGCCTTCGGTCGAGGTCGAGCGGCTTCTCGCAGAGTACTGGCTTCTTGGCGCGCGCCGCCGCCTCGACGAGCGTCGCGTGGGTGTCCGTCGAGCTCGCAATCAGCACGGCGTCGACGCTGGGATCAGCGAGCGCCGTCGCGGCGTCGCCGACCGCAGCGCCGTAGCGCTCCGCCAGCGCTCTTGCCGCCGATGCGTTGACATCCACCACGGTCTTGAGCCGCGCCTTCGGGTTGAGGGCGATATTGCCGGCGTGGATCTGGCCGATGCGGCCTGCACCGAATTGGCAGAAGCTGATCATGAGCCTGCTCTTCGCTTATAATTGTGGCTTCGCGGCGGCCACCAAACAACAAAGCCGGTGGGAGAACAAGCGATGAGCACCCTGCGTCTGACCATGGCCCAGGCCCTCCTGCGTTTCCTCGCGGCCCAGCGCGGCGAGGTCGAGGGCCACCAAGTGCCGCTGCTCGCCGGCGTGTTCGCGATCTTCGGGCACGGCAATGTGGCGGGGCTGGGCGAGGCGCTCTACGAGGCGCGCGAAACGCTGCCGACGCTGCGCGCCCACAACGAGCAGGCCATGGCGCTTGCCGCGGTCGGCTTCGCCAAGCAGCTGCGCCGCCAGCGCCTGATGGCCTGCACGACCTCGATCGGGCCGGGCGCCACCAATATGGTGACCGCGGCCGCGGTGGCCTATGCGAACCGGCTGCCGGTCCTGCTACTCCCAGGCGACACCTTCGCCAGCCGCTGCCCCGATCCGGTTCTGCAACAGATCGAGAGTTTTTCCGAGCCGACGCTGAGCGTGAACGATTGCTTGCGGCCGGTCTCGCGCTGGTGGGACCGGATCACGCGGCCCGAGCAGCTGCTGCAGAGCTTGCCGCAGGCGATGCGCGTCCTCACCGACCCCGCGGAGTGCGGTCCCGTGACACTGGCGTTGCCGCAGGACGTGCAGACCGAGGCCTTCGACTATCCCGAGGAGTTCTTCCGCGAGCGGCTCTGGCGACTGCGCCGAGCCCCGCCCGATGCCGTGCAGCTCACCGAGGCGGCGGCGGCCCTGACGCGGGCCAAGGCACCGCTCCTGATCGCCGGCGGCGGCGTGCACTATTCGCTGGCGACCGGCACCCTCGCGGAGTTCGCGGAGCGCCATGGCGTGCCCGTGGCGGAGACCCAGGCCGGGAAAGGCGCGCTCCCCTGGGACCATCCGGCGGCCGTCGGCGCGATCGGCGTGACGGGCGCTTCGGCCGCGAATGCGCTCGCTGCGGAGGCGGACGTCATCCTTGCCGTCGGAACCCGGCTCTCGGATTTCACCACGGCGTCGCGGAGCCTGTTCCGGAACCCTGCAGCGACGCTGATCCAGCTCAACGCTGCCGGTCTCGATGCCGCGAAGCACGGCGCGTTGCCGCTGGTGGGCGACGCCAAGGCGGGTCTGGACGCGCTCTCGGCCCGGCTCGGAACCGCGCGCGCGCCGACGCCTTGGACCGACAAGGCGCGGCAGCTGATGCTCGCCTGGAACGCCGTGGTCCACCGCGCGACCGCCGCGAGCAACGCGCCGCTCCCCGCCGATGCCCAGGTGCTGGGCGCGGTCAACCGCGCGGCCGACCCCGACGACATCGTAGTCTGCGCCGCCGGCGGCCTGCCCGGCGAGCTGCACAAGCTCTGGCGCGTCCGACTGCCCGGTACCTATCACGTCGAGTACGGCTATTCCTGCATGGGTTACGAGATCGCCGGCGGCCTCGGCGCCAAGCTGGCGGCGCCCGAGCAGGAGGTCTACGTCCTCGTCGGCGACGGCTCCTATCTCATGATGAACTCGGAGATCGCCACTTCCGTGCTGCTCGACCGCAAGCTCACGATCGTGGTGCTCGACAACGGCGGCTTCGGCTGCATCAACCGCCTGCAGGCCGCGAGCGGCGGGGCCTCCTTCAACAACCTGTTCCCGGCGGGCTCGGGGGTCGATTTTGCGGCCCATGCGGCGAGCCTCGGCGCCGTGGCGCGCGCCGCGTCGGGGATCGCCGAGCTCGAGCGGGCGCTTGCCGACGCCAAGAAGGAGCGCCGCACGACGGTGATCTCGATCGCGACAGATCCCGCGGCAAGCACGGTCGAGGGCGGCGCCTGGTGGGACGTGGCGATACCGGAAATCTCGAAGCGGCCGCAGGTCACCGCCGCGCGCCAGGCCTATGAGGCCGCGACCCCGCGCCAGCGCATCTCGGGCTAGCCGAAGGAGCGACCGTTGATCCTGATCACCTGGAACATCCAGTACGGCAAGGGCGCGGACGGGAGGATCGACTTCCCGCGCATCGTCGAGACCGCCCGCCGCCTCGGCGATGCCGACGTGATCTGCTTCCAGGAGCTCGCGATCAACTTTCCCGACCTCGACGGCGGCACCGGCGCTGACCAGCCGGCGATCCTTGCGGCGCTCTTGCCCGGCTATAAGCCGATCTTCCGGCCAGCCCTGGATTTCGGCCTGCCCGACGGGAAGCGGCAGTGCTTCGGCAATATGGTGCTGTCGCGGCTCCCGGTACTGCAGGTCATGGCTCACCTCCTACCCCGGCCGCCCGAGGCCGGCATCCGCACCATGCAGCGGCTGGCACTGGAAACCGTGGTCGAGGCGCCCTTGGGCCCGCTCCGCGTCGTCACCACCCATCTCGAGTTCCATTCGGAGATGCATAGGCTGGCGCAGGTGGACGCGATCCGTGCGTGCCACGAGGAAGCGGCGGTGCGCGCGGCGACGCCTGGTGACGACGATGCCGTGGGCACCTATCGAGGTGTGCCCCGGCCCGCGACCGGCCTGATCTGTGGCGACTTCAATTTCGAGCCGGGGTGGCTCGAGTATCACCGAATGCTGTCGCCCTTCCCGGTGGGCGTGCCAGCCTTCCGGGATGCCTGGACCATGTCCCACCCCGGCAAGTCCCACGCACCCACCGCCGGCATCTACGACGCCGACCAGTGGCCCCGGGGACCGAATTGCCGGGACTTCATCTTTCTTACCAGCAACCTCGCGCCGCGCTTGCGGCGCATTGCGGTCGACGCAAAAACTGACGCATCCGATCATCAACCCGTCCTGGTCGAGCTTGACGGAGCGTGACGAACAGCACCGACCGAAGCCGGAGGCATCATGACAACGCTCACTTTGGCGGCGGCCTCGACGATCGTCGATGCCGCCCTGGTGGAAGCACGGGCGCGCGGCCTTCATCCGCTCACCGTGGCAGTGCTCGACGCCGGCGGGCATCTGGTGATGCTGAAGCGCGAGGACAAGTCGAGCCTGCTCCGGCCGCAGATCGCGACCGCCAAGGCCTGGGGCGTGCTCGGCATGGGGTTCGGCGGGCGAGAGCTCGACCGGCGCGCGCGGAAGGCGCCGCTCTTCTATACCATGCTCTCGGAGCTGTCGGATGGTCGCATGGTGCCGGTGCCCGGCGGCGTGCTGATCCGCAATGCCGGCGGCGAGATCATCGGCGCCGTCGGCATCAGCGGCGACACCTCCGTCAACGACGAGCTCTGCGCGGTCGCGGGCATCAAGGCCGCGGGACTGGTGCCGGATACCGGCGACCCCGGCTGATCCGCGCGGCGGCCGCCGGCAAGACGGCGCCTTCGTGCTCGAGCAGCCAGCGCTTGCGCGGCAGGCCGCCGCCATATCCGGTCAATGAACCGTCGCTGCCGATCACGCGGTGGCACGGCACGACGATGCTGATGGGATTGAGCGCGTTGGCGCGCGCCACCGCGCGCACCGCATTCGGCATGTCGAGCCGGCGGGCCAGCGCCCCATAGCTCACCACCTCGCCCGGCGCGATCCGGCGCAAGGCCCGCCAGACCTTGCGCTGGAACTCGGTGCCGCCGCTGTCGACGGCGATGCCGTCGAGCGCATGGAGCTCGCCGAGCAGATAGGCGCCGATCCGCGTGCAGATACCGCCGGGATCGGCCGCCTCGACGACCTCGAAATCGCCATAGCGGCGTCTGAGCCAGGCCAGCATCCGATCCTCAGCATCGGCGAACTCGAGCGCACACAGCTTGTCGCCCGCGCAGGCGATCAGGATCGTGCCAATCGGCGATTTCACGCGGCCCAGGACGACGCGGGGTCTCGCCCTTCTTGCAACGGGCTGCCTAATCATGCTCGCTCAGCACCTCCCTCACGCTCGCGATCGTACGCTCCACATCGTCCTCGGTCGTGCGCCAATTGCAAACGGAGATCCGCATCACCCGCATGCCCCGCCAGGTCGCGCCGCCGAACCAGGCGACGCCGCGCGCCTGGATGCGCCGGACGACCGTGTCGGTGTACCGATCATGATCCCCATCCCTCGACAGGAACCGCACGAGCCCCTGGTTGATCGTCGGCGCGGCCACGATCTCGGCGCACCGGAGCCCGCCGATGCCGCGGACCAGCCGCTCCGCATGGGCGCAGCAGCGGTCGACGATCTCCGCGATGCCCCGGCGCCCGAGGGCGCGCATCGCGGCGTAGACCGCAAAGCCGCGGCCGCGGCGCGACCATTCCGGGTTCCAATCCTTCTGGTTGCGCAACTCCTCGTGCGGGATGGAATAGCTGGTGTCCTGCGAAAAAGCCGCGCGGTGAGCGGCGGCCTGCGCCACGAAAACTAGGCCGGAGTCGAAGGGCACGTTGAGCCATTTGTGCGCATCGGTCGCCCAGGAATCAGCGGCTTCCGCGCCGCTCAGCAGATGGCGATACCGCTCGCTGGCGGCGACCCAGAGGCCGATCGCGCCATCGATATGGACCCAAGCCCGCGCCGCATGCGCGATCGCGCAGGCGCGCTCGAAGGGATCGAACACGCCGGTGTTCAAGTCTCCAGCCTGCAGGCACACCACGACGGGCGCGTCGCCAGCGCGCCGCAACGCCGCCTCGAGTGCGCCCACCTCGATGCACCCCACGTTGTCGCTCGGCACATAGTCGATCGCCTGCGTGCCGAGACCGAGCAGCCGTGCGGAGCGCATGATGGATTCGTGACGGTTCTCCGTGGTCAGGACTCGCAGCGCCGGCGCGCCGGCGAGGCCCGATGTCTCTACTTCCCAGCCGCGATCGGCCAGCAGCTTGTGCCGCGCGGCGGCGAGCGCCGTCGTATGCGCCATCTGGCAACCCGTCACGAAGGCGAACGAGGCCGTGCTCGGGATACCCAGCAGCGCCTTCGCCCAAGCGCCACAGACTTCCTCAACGACTGCTTCGGCAGGCGCGGTCGCGTTTGATGCGGCGTTCTGATCCCAGGCCGAGGTAAGCCAATCCGCCGCCACCGCGACCGGCAGATTGCCGCCGATCACCCAGCCGAAGAAACGACCGTTGCCGGAGCCGAGAATGCCGCCCTCGGCATCCCCCACGAGTTCCTCGATCACCGCCTCCTCGGGCATGCCCTCTTCCGGCAGCGGCCTGCCGAGGCGCAGGCGCAGCTCCGCGACGCTGGCCGCTGCGGCGATCGGCCGGCTCCCGAGGCTATCGATGTAGGCCGCAGCGTGGGCGGCGGCGATGCCGAGAACATTGCTCATGATGTCGGTCGTCCGGTTACGGAGGCTGCGTAGATTGTCCCGCGCCGCAAGCGGCGCTTGCTACGGCGACGACCGAAGCATCATCCACGAAAATCCCGTCGAGCGAAGCGCGTTTCGTGGCTCAGGAGGGGACGGAGTCCGATTCCGGCGCGCGGGCGGATTGGGTCGCCGGCGACGACCTCGGCGGCGTGAATTCACAAATGTGCCCCGCGTGGCGCGTCTCAAATCACGTTCCTGACCAGGCTAGCTTCGATCTGTCGATCGGGCAGGGCCAAGGTTTCAGGGACATTGAGCATGCTAGTTCGAGCCTCTCGACCCCCGGGCAGCGGGTCGGCGCGCGCTCTCGCGCGCCGAGCATTGCCGCCGGAGCCTCTTTCCGATACAAGCACGAATGGCGACGCTGCTGATGCCCGCTGCAACCGACGCAAGGCCCGAAGTTCCAAGCCGGTGAGTCGATGGGTGACTCCAGGCTATCTCGGTGACGGGAACATTCAGCACACGGTTGGATAGCCGCACATTGCGTCCCGGAATGACGAATTGTTAACGGCATGGCCTTTCTAATTGTCCCCAATGTATTCTCGTTTTTCGGGTATGCTGGGCGCAGCGATCCCCAAATTAGCGCAGGTCTGCTGGAGCGCGTGCTGCTATCCGTGCCGGGTGGTGCCTGAAAGCGCGAGACTGGCCATTTTCGATCGAAGTCGAGCGGAGCGGACATGAGCACGGTGCAGTTGACTGAGGACCAAACCTACGTCTTCAAGCCCTCGGACTTCACCTCGAACACAGCCGCACTGAAAGGCGTGCAGATCAGCGCGCTGCCGACCACTGGCACGCTGCAGCTCAACGGCGCTCCGGTAACGTTGAATCAGATCATCGTCTCGTCCGACATATCCGCTGGCCATTTCGCGTTCGTACCCAAGACCGATGTGACTGCTGCTGAGTCGTTCAGCATCAATGTCGGGACTAGCAGCTCCACCGGCAGCCTCGTAATCACTCCGACGACGATGACGACCAACGTCACGGCGGACGCCGGGCCGAGCGCGCAGGCGAGCTCGATCACGGCGACCGAGAACCAGACCTATACCTTCAAGACCGCGGATTTCGGCTACTCGGATTCCGCCGACGCAACCAGCGACCCACTGAAGAGCGTCACGATC
>DATFRA010000297.1:0-11679 GCA_035263705.1 Allostellaceae bacterium | reverse complement strand
CTCGCAGACTCCCACTGGGCGCGGGGCATTCCGATGGCGGTGCTCCAGCGCGCGATCCGGCGCTCGCTGCCCTTCGGCCTTTACAAGGACGGCCGGCAGATCGGCTTCGCCCGGGTGGTGACGGACGGCGCGACCTTCGCTTATGTCGCCGACGTCTTCGTGCTCGAGGCCGAGCGGGGCCGGGGCCTCGGCCAGTGGCTGGTGGAGAGCATCCTCGAACATCCGGGCCTGCAAAGCCTGCGGCGCTGGTTGCTGGGGACGCGTGACGCCCACGGACTCTACCGGAAGAGCGGCTTCACTGAGCCTGCGGCGCCCTTCGGCTTCCTGGAGCGGCTCGATCCCACCGTCTACGAGAGCGCGGCGGCGCAGCGCCGGAGGGCGCTTCGTCGCGCGGTCTAAAGACCGGGCGGCTCGGACTCGCGGTCCGGGCCGCACCGTATTAAAAGAGCCCTAAGAAACGCCGCTCCCGGAGGCTCCGATGGTTGCGACCCTCACCATGCCGAGGCTGCTGCACATCGGCGGGGGCGCGGTCGCGCAGGTCGCGACCATCCTCGGCAGGCTCGGCGTGAAATCCCCGCTGATCGTGACCGACGAATTCATGGTGAGCTCCGGCACCCTCGCCAATGTGGCCAGCCAGCTCGACCGCGCCGGTCTCGCCTGGAAGGTCTTCTCCGACACCGTCCCGGACCCGACCGACACCGTGGTCGAGGCGGGGGTCCGTGTGCTCAAGGCTGGGGCCTACGACTGCCTCGTGGCGCTCGGCGGTGGCAGCCCGATCGACACGGCGAAGGCGATCTCGGTGCTGGCCGCCAACGGCGGCAAGATGCGCGACTACAAGGTACCCAACGAGATCCCGACGGCGGGCCTGCCACTAATCGCGATCCCCACCACTGCGGGCACCGGCTCGGAGGTGACCCGCTTCACCGTTATCACCGACACCGAGCGCGACGAGAAGATGCTGATCATGGGACTCGCCTGCTGCCCAGCGGCGGCGATCGTCGATTACGAGCTCACCTTCTCGATGCCGTGGCGGCTCACGGCGGATACCGGCATCGACAGCCTCACTCATGCGATTGAGGCTTATGTAAGCAAGCGCGCGAGCCCCTTCACCGATGGCGTCGCCAAGAGCGCCATGGCCCTCATCGCCAAGCACATCCGCGCCGCCTGCCATGAGCCCCGGAATGGCAAGGCGCGCGAGGCCATGATGCTGGGGGCCACCCAGGCGGGGATGGCGTTCTCCAACTCCAGCGTCTGCCTGGTGCACGGCATGAGCCGGCCGATCGGCGCCTTCTTCCACGTGCCGCATGGGCTCTCGAACGCCATGCTGCTGCCGGAGATCACGGCTTTCTCGGCGCCGGCGGCCCTCGAGCGCTATGCCGATTGCGCCCGCGCCATGGGCGTCGCCGCGGAGGGGGAGGGGAACCAATCGGCGGTGGCGCGCCTCCTAGACGAGCTCCGTGCGCTCAACGCCGACCTCAAGGTGCCGAGCCCCCGCGACTACGGCATCGATCCCAAGCGCTACAACGAGCTGATGCCGACCATGGCGAGCCAGGCGCTCGCCTCCGGCTCGCCCGGCAACAACCCGCGGGTCCCGACCCGGGACGAGATCATCGAGCTCTACAAGCGCGTCTACGCCTGAGGAGCCGTCATGGCCCAAGCCTTCGCCTCACAAGCCGACCTCTCGGAGAAGAAGATCACCTTCGCCAAGCTCGGCGACGGCCTCTATTGCCTGACCGCCGAAGGCGATCCCAACTCCGGCGTGATCATCGGCGACGAGGGTGTGATGGTGGTGGACGCTCGCGCGACCCCGGTGCTGGCCCGCGAGCTCATCGAGCGCATCCGCGCGGTCACCGACAAGCCCATCAAGTACGTGCTGCTCTCGCACTACCACGCCGTGCGAGTGCTCGGCGCCTCCGCCTATGGCGCCCAGCACATCATCGCGAGCCAGGGCACCTACGAGCTCATCCGCGAGCGCGGCCAGCAGGATTTCGATAGCGAGGCGCAGCGTTTTCCGCGGCTCTTCCGCGCGGTCGAGACCGTTCCGGGCCTGACCTGGCCCACCCTGGTCTTCGACTGCAGCCTCACGATCTTCATGGGCCAGCGCGAGGTGCGGATCCTGCATCTCGGCAAGGGGCACACCAAGGGCGACACGGTCGCATGGCTCCCGAAGGAGAAGGTGCTATTCTCAGGCGATCTCGTGGAGTACGGCGCGGCGCCCTATTGCGGCGACGCGCATTTCCGCGAATGGCCGGAGACGCTGGAGAAGCTGCGGGCGCTCGGTGCCGAGAAGCTGGTGCCGGGCCGCGGCGAGGCGCTCATGAGCGCCGCCGAGGTCAACCGCGCCATCGACGGGACCCAGGGTTTCCTCCGCGACATGACCCGCGAAGTCGAGGCCGGCGTCCGCGCGGGCAAGCGCCTCAAGGATGTCTACGACGCCGCCTACAAGGCGATGGCGCCGAGATACGGGCAGTGGGTGATCTTCGAGCATTGCCAGCCGTTCAACGTGTCGCGCTGCTACGACGAGATGAGCGGCGTCGAGCATCCACGCATCTGGACCGCCGAGCGCGACATGGAAATGTGGAAGGCGCTGCAGGGTTGAGAGCCGCCGCGCAGCGGTTGGAAAACAAGGCGTTGCGTACTATCTTCGAGGCCGAACGACCGTGTGTGCTGGAGGGGGTCGCATGCGTCGCATCGTTTCGCTCGTCTTCATGTTTCTCCTGGTAGCGTGCGCCGCGAAACCGCTGCCACCGAAGCAGTTCGACATTTTCTTCCAAGTGGGCTCGGCGAAGTTGACGCCGGAAGGGCAGCAGGTCGTGGCTACCGCCGTGGCGGCGATCAAGGATATGAAGCCGTCCTCGATCGTGGTTGAAGGTGAGGCGGACGGCACGCAATTGAGAGATGCTCAGTTGGCGGACCAGCGCGCCACCACGGTCGCGGGTGCGCTCAAGGCCGCGGGCGTCGACCCCTCGAAGATCGCTCAACACGCGGCGCTGGCATTGCCGGCGCAGACGGATCCCGCGACGCATATCTCCACGCACAAGGTGACGGTGCAGCTGCTACCGTAATCGTCGTCGGCCCGGGGGCGGCCCGCGCGAACCGCGCGCGTGTCGCTATCGGCCGGGGCGGGCGGCGCCCCGGCGAGGCGCCACCCCTGCGCGAGCGATCGACTTGATTTTCGGCCGGGGACGGCCTGAGGCCTCGCCGATCCTGCGATCCTGGTCCTCGATGATGTCGCGGGCGGGCGCATCGCCGTCGATGCCGCCGAGGGCGGAGATCGGCACTTTGCGATTCGAGCTTTGGGTTCCGTCCTCGTAGAGCACGTCGAACAGCGCGAACTCCCCGACGGTCAGGTGCTTGCGGGCCATAGGCCATCTCCATCGACGATTGACGTAAGGCCGCCGAGGCGGCCTTACGCGCGCCCCTTATAAACCCGCGCCCGGCGAAGGCGAGGAGAATCTTGTGGCGCGTGCTAGATTTGCGCGCAGGAACCACGAGGGAACATCGCCTCCATGACCCAGGTGCCCGCCACGGGCGCCGAGCTCGGCTCGAACATGCAGGTCTCCGAGCAGTCGGAGCAGCTTCTCGCGCGAGTCGGGGAGCACAAGGGCATCGGGCACCCCGTCGAGGGCGGCGACGTCTTCGATTGGCTGCTGAGCGGGGGCCGCACGACTCTCCGCGGCCCCGCGCTCTTCGACGCGCTCTGCTGGCGCATGATGGGCAGGGGCGTGCCGCTCTGGCGCGCGACCTTCTCGACCCCCACGCTGCACCCCCAATTCCTCGGCTACAGTTATCGGTGGTGGCGGGACCGCAACCTCACGGAGGAGTATCACGTTCGCCGCGGAATCACCGAGACGCAGGACTATCGTGAGAGCCCTATCCGCGTCGTGATGGAGCGGGGCGAGCTGGTGCGTCACCGATTGGCGCATCCGGAAGCGGCCGAAGCGATCGCTCTATACCCGGTCCTCCGCACGCTCAGGGATGCCGGCGCCACCGATTACTTCGCGGTACCCCTGACCAGCTTCAACCGACGCTTCCAGACGACGACCTGGGCCACCGACCGCGCCGGCGGATTCAGCGACGAGCAGATCGCGGCGATCCAGCGTTTGATGCCGGCGCTCGCCGCGGTCGCCGATGCCCGCGTGATGCAGCGCATCGCGGGCACACTGCTCGACATTTACCTCGGCCGCAGCATCGGCCCGCGCGTGCTCGAGGGCGATATCCGCCGAGGATTCGGCGAGCGCATCCGCGCCGTCTTGATGGCGACCGACCTGCGTGGCTTCACCGCGCTCTCCGACCGCCTGCCGGGTGAGGAGCTGATCGAGCTGCTCGACGACTATTTCGAGGCGGTGACCCAGCCGGTGCAATCCGGGGGCGGCGAGGTCCTGAAGTTCATTGGCGACGGCGTGCTCGCGATTTTTGCGGTGGGCGCGCGCTCGGAGGTCGAAGCGACCGGTGCCGCGCTCGACGCCGCGCAAGCGAGCCTCCGCCGGCTCGAGGACATCAATCGCGACCGCGCAGCGGCCAATCGATCACCGCTTCGAGTCGGGATCGGTATGCATCTGGGCGAGGTGTTCTACGGCAACGTCGGCGCGACCGACCGCCTCGATTTCACCGCGATCGGTCCGGCGGTGAACCTCACGAGCCGCATCGAGGGACTGACCAAGCGGCTAGAGCGGCCCATCCTGGTGTCTGACGATTTCGCTCGCGCCTGCGATCGGCCACTCGCGTCGCTGGGATTCCACCCCGTTCGCGGCCTCAGCGAGCCTGCGGAGATCTTCGGATTGCCGAGCGCCTAGCGGTCAGGCGCGGCCGTCGCGGATCGCCCGCCAGAGGCGCTCCGGGGTGGCGGGCATGTCGAAGTGCTTCACGCCCCGTGACGCAAGCGCATTCATGACCGCGTTCATGAGCGCGGGCGGCGCGCCGGCGGCGCCGGCTTCGCCGCATCCCTTGATGCCCAGCGGATTGGTGGGCGACGGCGTCGATCGCTCGACGAAGTCGAGGTCCGGCAAGTCGTCCGCGCGCGGCAGACAGTAATCCATGAACGAGCCCGAGAGCAGCTGGCCGGAGCCCTCGTCGTAGACCACGTGCTCGAGAGCCGCTTGCCCCAGGCCTTGCGCGACGCCGCCATGCAGCTGGCCCTCGACCAGGAGCGGGTTCAGCACGCGTCCGAAGTCGTGCACCATCGTGTACCGCAGGATCGCGAGCGCGCCGGTCTCGGGATCGATCTCCACCTCGGCGACGTGACAGCCGTTCGGAAAAGTCGGGTTCGGCGGACGATAGTCACCGTTCTCGCCGAGGCCCGGCTTGACGCCGGGGGGAGTGAACCGAGCCTCGAAGGCCGCGCGCGCGATCTCCTTGAGGGTGACCGCGCGATCGGTACCGGCGACCACGAAGCGGCCGTCGTCGAATTCGATATCGGCGGGAGCGGTCTCCAGGAGCTCGCTCGCGATCTGCTTGGCGCGCGCTAGCATCGCCGTCATGGCGATCTCGAGCGCGCCGCCGGCGATGCCGAGCGACGCCGAGCCGCCCGTGCCGTGCCCAGTCGCGACGCGATCGGTATCGCCTTCCACGACCTCCACCTCGTCGATGCCGAGGCCGAGCCGGGCGGCGACCAGCTGTGCGAAGGCGGTCTCGTGCCCCTGGCCGTTCGACATGGCGCCGAGATAGGCGATGGCGTGGCCCTCGCTGGTGAGCTCGATGCGCGAGGTCTCGGGCCAGTTGCCGGCGACGCGCTCGCAATAATGCGCGAAGCCGATGCCGCGCAGCGTGCCGCCGCGCTCCGAAGCCATGCGCCGATCGGCGAAGCTCGACCAGTCCGCCCGCGCGAGCGCCGCATCGAGCACGCGCTCGAACGCGCCGCTGTCGTAGACGAGGCCGAGCGCCGTCGTGAACGGCAGGTGCTCGGGCGCCACCAGGTTGCGACGGCGGAACTCGACCACGTCCGTTCCGAGCTCGCGTGCTGCCGCGTCGATGAGGCACTCCAGCAGATAGATCGCCTCCGGCCGGCCGGCGCCGCGATAGACGTCGACCGGCGCCGTGTTCGTGAAGACGCCGGTGACCGTGACGTGGATCGCGGGCGTACGATAGACGCCGGCGAGCGCGGTCGTGTTGCTGGTGGGCGAGAGCGGTCCCTCCGGCGAGAGATAGGCACCGAGATTGGCGGATGCCGTCACCCGGAGCGCGAGGATGCGCCCGTCGTGGTCGACCGCGAGCTCGCCACGCGTCGCGTTGTCCCGTCCCATGTAGTCGCCGAGAAAGCTCTCGCCGCGCTCGCCGATCCATTTCACGGGCCGGCCGAGCCTGCGCGCGGCGTAGAGCACCAACACCTGCTCCGGATAGAGAGAGTTCTTGGCGCCGAACCCGCCGCCGACGTCGCCGACCGCGACGCGGATCGCGGTCTCCGGCACGCGGAACACGTATTTCGCGAGGTCGTAGCGGATGCCGTGCGGCATCTGCGTCGCCGCATAGAGCGTGAAGCGGCCGGCCTTCGGGTCGAAGACGCCGAGCGCGCCCCGCGTCTCCATCGCGCCAATCACCACGCGGTTGTTGACGAGCTCAACGCGCGCAACGCGGTGAGCGCGAGCCATCGCTGCGTCGACCGCAGCCTTGTCACCGGCCTCCCAGGCGAACGACACGTTGCCAGGAGCGGCATGATGCAGCTGCGGCGCCTCTGGCCCCCGCGCGACCTCCAGCCCGATGACGGCGATCAATGGCTCATACTCGATAACGATGAGCTCAGCCGCGTCGTTGGCTTGCGCTAGGCTCTCAGCCGCTACCAGTGCCACGCCTTCGCCGCAGAAGCGGACGCGGTCGAGCGCGAGCGCGGGGAAATGCGGCCGCGCCACCGGACAATCCTCGATGCCGGAGGGACCGAACTTCGGCGGAACGAACTCGCTGGGAATGCCGCCGATCCCGTCGGCGTCGAGGTCCGCGCCGGTGTAGATCGCGAGCACGCCCGGCATGGCGAGAGCGGCGGCTGAGTCGATGCGGAGGATGCGCGCGTGGGCGTGGGGCGAGCGCACAAGGACGGCGTGCGCCTCACCCGGTTGTCGGCGATCTCCGATGAAGGTGCCGCGGCCCGTGAGCAGTCGCGGGTCCTCCAGGCGCCTGACGGGTTGACCGAACGCGAACTCGCCCATGGATGCTCCGCCCGTGACGGCGGGCCCAGCGCCGAGGAGGATTGGACGGCGGGATAATGACCAGCGCTCCGATCGCTGACAAGGCGACCGTGCCGCTCCTCGTGCGGCTGCTAGGTGAGTGCCCCTCGCGCGATCGCCATGGCTTGGCGCAGGAGCCCCACGTCGCCGACCTGATTGGCCAGGATCAGGATCAGCTTGGCGTTCACGATGCGCGATTGCTCCTCCGTGAGATCGCGATGGAGGCCGATCAGCTCGGCGTAGAACGCATCGGGATCGGGAATGTTGCCGTCGGTGTGGAGGGTTGCCATCGAGGTTACTCCTGAAATGCCAGCGCGCGGTCGAGCGCGGCGGAGATCTGAGCCGCGGTCGGTCGCCGCCACCGGCCGACCACGTGCTGGTCCGGGCGAATGAGGTAGGTGGTGCCGGGCGTGGCATCGTATCGCTCCGCCGCCTTGCCCGAGGAGTCACCAAGTCCTCCGGCCCCCACAAGCTTCACCGCGACTGGCACGCGTCGGTCCCGTACGCTCGCGGCGGCAGCATCATCGCCGAAGCAAAGCGCGGTGAATCCCTCCTGCAGCTCCCGCAGCAGCCATCCCTTCGTGCCGTCCGGTCGCACGATCGCCGCATCCGGTGCCGGACTGCCCGGTCTCTGGAGCGGCGTAAACGCGTCCGTGTCGGGCGTATTGAGCGGGGACCCCTCGAGAGTCGCGGGCCGTGAGAGTCGGCCACTGTTGACGAAGCCGCGCGCGAAGGGATAGCGCTCCGCGAGGCCGAGCGCGGCGTCCCGGAAAGTGGCGCTCGCCGCCGTCTTCGGCGTCATGAAATCGGTGGCGCGGGTGGAGTGCAGGATGTTCTCGTCGGCGGCCGGGACGCGCTCCGCGTTGTAGCTGTCGAGCAGGCGGTCGGGCGCCGTGCCCTTCAAGACGAGGGCGAGCTTCCAGCCGAGATTGTCGGCGTCCTGCACGCCGCCGTTGCCGCCGCGGGCGCCGAAGGGCGACACCTGATGGGCGGCATCGCCCGCGAAGAACACCCGGCCGTGGCTGAAGCGCTCGAGCCGCCGGCACTGGAAGGTATAGAGACTCGTCCACACGATCTCGAAGGGAACCTTGGGTCCCAGCATCGAGCGCAGGCGGGCGGCGACATTCTCGGGCGCCAGCTCATGCTCGGGATCGGCGTCCTGCCCGAGCTGCAGATCGATCCGCCAGATATCGTCGGCTTGGCGGTGCAGCAGCGCTGAGCGACCCGCGTGGAAGGTGGGGTCGAACCAGAAGCGGCGCTCGGATGGAAACGCCGCCTGCATCCGAACGTCGGAGATCAGGAACCGATCCTCGAACACACGGCCCTCGAAGTCGAGGCCCAATGCCCGACGCACCGTGCTGCGCACCCCGTCCGCGGCGACCAGGTACTCTGAGCGCAGACGATAGGGCCCGTCGGGCGTGTCGATCTCCACGCCCACGTGATCGTCTTCGGCGACGACCGCGGTGACGCGGTTCTTCCAGCGGAGATCCAGGCCATCGCCCGCGAGATCCTGGGCGCGCCGGACGAAGATCTCCTCGGCGAGATTCTGTTGCAGGTTGATGAAGGCGGGAAACCGGTGCCCGTCCTCGGGCTGCAGGTCGAATTCGTAGAGCAGGCGGTCGCCGTGAAACACCTTGCCCCGGTTCCAGGTGATCCCGCGCACCATCATGGGCTCGGCGCAGCCGAGCCGGTCATAAATCTCGAGCGTGCGCTTCGCCCAGCAGATCGAACGACTGCCCGTGCTCACGCTATCGTCCTCGTCGAGCACGACGGCGGGAACGCCGCCCAGAACCAGATCGATCGCGAGCGCGAGTCCCACGGGCCCGGCGCCCACGACAATAACGGGGTGCTGCGCCGGCCGTGGCGCGAACTGATCGGCGTTCTTGCGGTATGGGAACCGTGGGGCCGAATCGCTCATCGAAGCATCTTAACAGCTTGACCCGGCCGCCAGGCGGGCGCCACAGTCGCGCGCATGAGCAATTATCTGGCGTTCGTCGGGATCTCGCTCGTGGTGATCATGACGCCCGGGCCCGACACCGCGCTCACGATCCGCAACACGCTGCTGGGCAGCGCGCGGGGCGGCGTCTTAACGGCGATCGGGGTCTCGGCGGGACAGCTGATCTGGGCGCTCGCGGCGAGCGCGGGCGTGGTCGGCGTACTCGTGGCATCGGCACCGGTATTCGAGGTCCTGAGGTATGCGGGTGCCGCTTATCTCATCTGGATCGGGATGCAGACGCTTCACAGCGCCGTTCGGCCGGCGGCAGCGATGCCGATCACGCCCGACCGAGGCGACCGGCGGCGCACCGGTGACTTTGGCGCGTTTCGCCAGGGCATCATCAACGACCTCGCCAATCCGAAGATGGCGGCCTTCTTCGCGAGCCTGTTCCCGCAGTTCGTCCCAGCGGACAGCGCGTCCTTTGCCGCGCTGATGCTGCTCGGCGTGGTTTTTTCGGCCATGACCTTGGCGTGGCTCGTCGCCTACGCCTTCGCCGTCGCCAAGGCCGGAGACCTACTTCGCCGCAGCGGCATCCGTCGCGCGATCGAAGGCGTCACCGGTGCGGTGCTGATCGCGTTCGGCCTGCGCCTCGCGAGCGAGCACCGGTAAGAGGGCGGCTCAAGCGCCGAGCTGCACCTGCACGTCGTCGCCGACCACGCGCACCGGATAGGTCTTGATGTCGCAGGGGATGGGCGGACCCAGGCCTTTGCCGGTCTTGACCTCGAAGCGGCCGGCATGGAGCGGGCACTCGATCACCTCGCCATCGAGCCAGCCGTCGGAGAGCAGCGCGAAGGCGTGCGTGCAGATGTTCGAGGTGGCGTAGATCTCGCCGCCGACATTGTAGAGCGCAATCTGCTCCTCGCCCACGGAGACTCCGAGGACATCGCCGTCGCCGAGCTTGGGGCGCGACGCCACCGTGACCCAATTCCCGCTATCGGCCATGCGTCACCGACGGAGTTCGAAGCGCAAGCCCGGTTCTTCCCACGCGAATGTCCCTCCGTCTGTTCCGCGGTCGCGGCGGCGGCGATAGTTGCGGGGCCGCGAGGCTTTGGCAAGGCCTTAGACCGGGCGCTCAGTCCGCGAATTTCTCCTCTCGGCGCTTGACCGAGGCCGGCGTTGCCTTGGCGATGAGACCGGGCCAAAGTGCCAGGCATGGCGGGGCTGGTCACCGGCTCTAGGGAGAAAAGAACGAGGGGCACGGGGACATGCGCATGGCTCGGATCGGCATCTTGGGAATGCTCGTGCTGGCGGCCGCGCTCGTCGGTTGCGAGGAGGACGTGCCGCCGCCGCAATCACCCTTGGGTCCAACGCCCGCGGCCTGCCAGCAAGAGGCGCAAAGGCTCGGCTTCAGGGTGCTTGGCGTGGAGGGCACGCCGGTTCAGCAACCGGACGGCTCGACCGACTATCCGATCCTCGTGCAGTGGGCGAATGACGGCGGCGTGCATCTCCAGTGCCGCACGAGGGCTGGCGGCGTCACGATCGGATAGCCGGCATTCACCCGACGGCGGATGATCCGACGAGCCCGATGCGGACCCGGCGGTTGTGCCGTCCCTTGTTGTCGATCTTGAGAATGCGCAGCGGCGGCGTGCCGCCGGTGCCCGTGAGATGCGTGCCGCCGCAGGCCTGACGATCGAGCCCGACGATCTCGACGATGCGGATGAGGCCGTCGGGCGTGGGAGGCGGCGCCACCGAGCGGCTGCGGATCAGACCGTGCTGCCCCTGGGCCTCCGCGAGCGGGATATAGCCGAAGGTGAGCGGGACATTCTCGGCGATGATCTCGTTGATCGGCGCCTCGAGGGCGCGGATGCGGTCGTTGTCTGCGCCGGGCAGGTCGAAATCCATTCGCGCGGTGCCGTCTTCGTACATCTGCACGCCCGTCACGAGCGCGCCGTCGAAGGCCCGATAGATCAGTGCATTCAGGATATGCGTATCCGTGTGAAGCTGGCACATCGTGCGGCGGAAGCCGGCGTCCACCACCGCCTCGATGGTGCCTGAGGGCTCGGCAGCGCCAGCGAGGAGGTGCCAGAGCTTGCTATCGGTGAGTTCGAACCCGGTCACGGCGGCTTCCCCGCCTTGCCAGCGGAGCACGCCGCGATCCGGCGGCTGTCCGCCGCCGCCGGGGTAGAACGGCGATTGCGCAAGCACCGCCTTCCCTGGCCGGGCATCCAGCACCTGCGTCTCGAGCGTGAGCGTTTCCGGCTGATCGTGACAGAAGTAACGGGCCATCGCGCAGAGTCTACGGCGATCGCGCCACTCCCGTATTGGCGAAAATTGAGCGCCGCGCGGCGGCGGCTCGCGCGAATTGCCTCGGCGTGATGCCGTAGCACCGCTTGAAGTGGCGTGTGAGCGCGCTCTGGTCATAGAAGCCCGATGCCGCGGCCACGTCGGCGATCGGAAGGCCACGCCGGAGGCCTCGGCAGGCCGCGCCGAGCCGGACCTGCATCAGGTAGGCATGGGGCGTGAGCCCGGTCGTGCGGCGGAAGCCGGCGTCCACCACCGCTTCGACGACGCCGGAGGGCTCGGCAG
>DATFRA010000296.1:0-2697 GCA_035263705.1 Allostellaceae bacterium | reverse complement strand
GTCGTTGGTGGCGCGGATTATCGACGGTTTGACCGTTCAGGGAGCCGCCGCGTGGAATCGTAGCGAGCAGACCAACGCACCCTCGCTGCTCGTGAACAATCCCGCCGCCCCCGGCTTTGGCACGCCGATCACCAACGCCTGCAACCTGTTCCTGTTTGTTTGCTCGGCGGTAGCCAACCCGTTCGGCACCATAGGCTCGCCGAGCGCCGATGCGCCGCCGATGCAATTCAACCTGCACGCGCGCTACCAGTGGAACATTGCCGGGTACGTGCCCTACATTCAGGCAGGCGTGAGTCACACCGGGCATTCCTTCACCCAGGCGGTCGCAAATCCCAACTATCGCCTCGGGGGAACGGTGAGTACCTCGAGAGGCCGGTTCGAGAATCCCGCCTATTCGACCTACGATGCCTCGATGGGCGTCGCCAAGGATGCCTGGTACTTCGCTCTGTCCGCCGAGAACCTCAGCAATTCGAACGCCAGTACTTTCGTCAGCTCTCAGCAGTTCATCACCGCGCAAACGCCGCTGCGGCCGAGGGTGATCACCGGTACCTTCGGTTATCAGTTCTGAGGGCAAGCCCCGCCGCCGAAGGGGCGGCGTAACATAGGGGCGTGTCGGCAGTAGAACTCGAGGTTCGGCGCATCCGCGAGCTCGTGAAGGAACGCGAGCTCGCGCCAGCGCTTTCCGCCACGGAGGCACTGCTCGCCACCGTACCCGAGAATCGTGACGTGCTCTACCTGCGAGCGCGCGCGCAGCGCCTCTCGGGTGCCACCGCAGCGGCGCTTGCCACCCTCGCCGAGCTCGAGCGGCTCCACCCGCGCTTCAGCCGCCTGTACGAGGAGCGCGGCCTGTGCCATGTGGTGCTGAAGGAAGCGCCGCCGGCGATCAGCGCACTGCTCGAGGCGGTACACATCAACCCGGCGCTGCCTGCGAGTTGGAGCATGCTCGAAGGCCTCTATCGGATGACCGGCCAGGCTGCCAACGCCGCCGCGGCGGCCGCCCACGTCGCAACGCTGAAACAGCTCCCTCCCGAGGTGGTGGCTGCAACTGGGCTCTTCTCCGACGGGGAGCTCGGAGCGGCCGAGGAGCTGGTACGCGCCTTCCTCCTGAGGCACGGCCATCACGTCGAGGCGATGCGGCTCCTGGCGCGCATCGGTATCGAGCGCGATGTGCTCGATGACGCGCAGCTGCTCCTCGAGGGAGTACTCGAGCTGGCGCCGGACTATCAGGCCGCGCGCGCCGACTACGTACGGGTCCTCAACGAGCGCCACCTCTACAAAGAGGCCCGGGAGCAGGCCGCCAGGCTCCTCGCCACCGATCCCGCCAATCGCGACTTCCGCACCGTCCATGCACTCACCTCCGTCGGGCTCGGCCAACACGAGCGTGCGATCGGCGAATACCGCGGCCTGCTCGAGGGCGCCGCGCAGCCTGCGGAGCTGCATCTGTCGATCGCGCACTCGCTCAAGACTCTCGGACGCACCAGCGAAGCCATCGGGGAGTATCGGGCCGCGGCCGCGGCCCGCCCCGGCTTCGGCGATGCCTACTGGAGTCTCGCCAATCTCAAGACCTACCGCTTCGAGGAGGCGGAGGTCGCCGCCATGCGCGCCGCCGAGGCCGCTCCCCTCAGCTCCGTCGTGGACCGCTACCACCTGTGCTTCGCGCTCGGCAAGGCCCTCGAGGACGCCGGCGAGTACGCGCAATCCTTCCGCTTCTACGAGCGCGGCAACGCGCTGCGCCGCGATGCCAGCCGTTACCGCTCCGAGGCGCACGAGGAGAATACGCGGCTGCAGAAGGCAGTCTGCACGCCGGAGCTCTTCGCCCGTCACGCCGGCGGCGGCGCGACGGCGGCGGATCCGATCTTCATCGTCGGCCTGCCGCGCTCGGGTTCGACGCTGATTGAGCAGATCCTCGCGTCGCATTCACAGGTCGAGGGCACTCATGAGCTCGCCGACGTCCCGCGCATCGTCGCCGGGCTCCGGGGCCGCGAGGCCGATGCCGGAAATCCGCACTATCCGGACGCACTCGGGCGGATGAGCGAAGGCGATTTCCGCCGCCTCGGCGAGAAGTACCTCGCCGACACGCGGGTCTACCGCACTGGCAAGGCGCGCTTCATCGACAAGATGCCGAACAACTTCCGGCACATCGGGTTGATCCACCTGATGTTGCCGAATGCGACGATCATCGATGCGCGGCGCGAGCCGATGGCCTGCTGCTTCGGGAACTTCAAGCAACTGTTCGCGACGGGACAGGAATTCACTTACGGGGTCGAGGACATCGCGCGCTACTACCGCACCTATCTCGAGCTGATGCGTCACTGGGACCGCGTGCTGCCGGGACGCGTGCTGCGCGTCGAGCACGAAGACCTGGTCGACGATCTCGAGGGCAATGTGCGCCGCATACTCGGACACTGCGGCCTCGACTACGAGGCGGCCTGCGTCGAGTTCTACAAGACCGAGCGCAGCGTCAGGACGGCGAGCTCGGAGCAGGTCCGCCAGCCGATCTATCGCGAGGGGCTCGAGCAGTGGCGCCACTTCGAGCCGTGGCTTGGGTCCCTGCGCGCGGCGCTCGGGGATGCGCTGACGCACTATCGCGAATGACGGCCCCTGGCGCTCAGCGCTGCGCGCTCTCCCACGCCGGAGCCACGTAGTAGGGCGCCGTCGACGGAGACAGGAGCGTCCGGCCGCGGATGTGGTCGGCGG
>DATFRA010000295.1:0-2777 GCA_035263705.1 Allostellaceae bacterium | reverse complement strand
CGCGGGCTATCCGCAGGCACGCCTTCCGCGTGATCACGCGGACGGAAAGCACGGTATCGGCATCGGGACGGAGCTCGCCGTTGCCGTCGAGCAGGTTCCGGTCGGCGTAGAATCCTTCGGTGTTTTCGCGCATCACCACGAGATCGACGTTCTTGGCGACGGAAGGCACCCCGGCGCGGCTCCGCGCCGGTCGCACATTGGCGTAGAGGTCGAAGTTCTTGCGCAGGTAAGCGCTGGGATTGGCGGTTTTGGGGTCGAAGATGTTGTAGACGTGCGTGCTCAGCGGTCCCAGCAGAACGCCGTCGGCACGCTTGATCGCCGCCTCGGTCTCCGCGGGAATGGTCCGGCCTTGCCGCTCGAGGGCCGCGAGGCCGATGGGCTTATGCACGAGCTCCACGGCGGCATTAGCGCACCGCAGCGCCGTCTCCATGACCCGGCAGGTCGCCGTCACGATCTCGGGTCCGATGCCGTCTCCGGCGAGCACGACGATCTGCGGCGGCATGATCTCTCCCTGTTATCGGCCGCATTATAGGGGACCTATCGAGCCGGCACAGGCGGATTGACGCATGCCAGGGGCGCCTTTTACCGTCGAGCTGAGGGCGATGCGAAGCAAAGAGGGAGACAAGCCATGCCGGGCCGATACATCAACATCCGCGCCAAGGACGGCGGGACTTTCCGCGGCTATCTCGCGACACCCGAGAAGGGCAGCGGTCCCGGCATCGTGCTGCTGCAGGAGATCTTCGGGATCAACGGCTACATACGCAGCGTCGCCGACTACTATGCCGAGGAAGGCTATGTCGTGCTGGCGCCGGATCTGTTCTGGCGCATCGAGCCCGGCATCGAGCTCGGCTTCACTGGCGCCGACCGCGAGCGCGCTTTCGAGCTCTACGGGAAATTCAATCTCGACAAATCGGTCGAGGACATCGCGGCGACCGTCGCGGCGCTGCGCGCGCTGCCGGATTGCAAGGGCAAAATCGGCGCCCTCGGCTTTTGCCTCGGCGGCCTCCTCGCCTATCTCGCCGCCGCGCACGCCGGCGTCGACTGCGCAGTCTCCTATTACGGCGTCGGGATCGAGAAGCGCCTCGGCGACGCCGGCAAGGCGAAATGCCCGATGGTCTTCCACATGGGCGCGCTCGACAAATTCACGCCACCCGAGGTGGTCGAGCAGATCCGCGGCGCCTTCAAGGGGCGGAGCGACGTCGAGATCTATGTCTATCCCGGTGCCGACCACGCCTTTGCGCGCAAGGGCGGCGACCACTTCGACAAGGCGACCTCGATGATGGCGCACACGCGCTCGATCGCCCTCTTCCGAAAGGTGCTCGGGCCCTATTACGACCTGAGCGCGCTCTGGGACCAGCATTGCTATCACGAGTTCGCCACCCGCGACGTGCCCGCCACCATGAAGACCATGGTCGCGGAGCCCTACGTCAATCACGTCCCCACCATGACCGGCGGCGTCGGTTTCAAGGAACTGAGCCGCTTCTATCAGCACCACTTCGTCAACTCGAATCCCGCCGACACCAAGCTGATCCCGATCTCCCGCACCATCGGCAGCGACCGCGTCGTCGACGAGATGATTTTCTGCTTCACCCACGATCGCGAGATCGACTGGATGCTGCCGGGCGTGAAGCCGACTGGGAAATATGTCGAGGTGCCGCTGGTCGCAATCATCAATTTCCGCGGGGACAAGCTCTACCACGAGCATATCTATTGGGATCAGGCGTCGGTGCTCGTGCAGATCGGCTTGCTCGATCCCAAGCTGGTGCCGGCAGCGGGCGGCGAGACCGCGAAGAAGGTGCTGGACGAGACCCGGCCCTCCAACACGCTCATGAAGCGCTGGGCTGAGAGCGCGAACGCCTGAACGGGAGCCACCAGCAATGATGCAGAGCGATCACCGTGACCTCGGGCGGCTCATCGAGCCCGACCGCGTCCACCGCAGAGTCTACACCGATCCCGCGATCTTCGAGCGGGAGATGGAGACCATCTTCCACAAGGTCTGGACCTACATCGGGCACGAAACGCAGGTACCGAAGCCCGGCGACTACTACACCACCCTCATCGGCCGGCAGCCCATGGTGATGGTGCGGCATCAGGACGGCACGGTCCACGTCCTCTACAACCGCTGCGCCCATCGCGGTGCCATGGTGTGCGGCGCGCTCCACGGCAACACCGGCAAGGCCTTCACGTGCTCCTACCATTCCTGGCAGTACCGCACCGACGGCACGCTCGAGAGCATCCCGCTCCCCAAGGGCTATGAGGGCACGCGGCTCTCGCCGGGGAGCCCCGAGTTCAACATGAAGCGGGCGGCACGGGTCGAGAATTACCGCGGCTTCGTGTTCGCGAGCCTTGCGGAGGACGGACCCTCGCTCCACGAATGGCTCGGCGACGCCAAGATCGCCTTCGACGACATGTGCAACCGCGCGCCCGAGGGCGAGGTGGAGGTCGTCCCGAACTGCTTCCGGGTGATCCAGCACTCCAACTGGAAGATCTTCCTGGAGAACCAGCTCGACGCCCTGCATCCCTCGGTCACGCACGAGTCCACGGGACGCGCGGCGCTCGAGGTCGAGCACGACATCGAGAAGAAGAATGGCAAGGCGCCGCTCGACTACCACTACCTCTCGGCCTTCACGACCCCCTTCCACAAGTGGGACACGGTGCAGACCGTGAATTACCCGAACGGTCACTGCATCCTGCAGGGCTATATGGGCCTCAGGCCGCAGGACCCCGACACGCTCGCTTATGAGGCGGTGATGCGGAAGCACTACGGAGCCGCGCGC
>DATFRA010000294.1:0-8038 GCA_035263705.1 Allostellaceae bacterium | reverse complement strand
CGGCCGGCCCTCGCGCTTGAAGAAGCCACCGGGGATCTTGCCGGCAGCGAAGGTCTTTTCCTGGTAGTTGACGGTGAGCGGGAAGAAATCCTGCCCGGGCTTCACCTGCCGATTGGCCACCGCGGTGCACAGCACCGTGGTCTCTCCGTAGGTCGCCATCACGGCGCCGTCGGCCTGGCGCGCGACCTTTCCGGTCTCAAGCACGAGGCGGCGGCCGCCCCATGTCAGTTCCTTGCGGAATATCTGGAACATCTCTCTCTTCCTTCTTTCAGAAACGGGTGAGGGCGCGGCGCGAGTCCGCGGCCGGCGTCAGACGCCGGCTCCGCGACCGCGGCAAGCGCGCCCGGTATCTCGGTTTGACAGTGGGCCTCGATCCGGCGATCCGATCCTGCGCCGGTAGGTCGCGGCATCGTCAGCGCCGCAGCCCCAGGCGATCGATCAGGGCCTCGTAACGGGCGGGATCGGTGCGCTTCAGGTAGTCGAGTTGGCTGCGCCGCTGGCCCACCATCACGAGGAGGCCGCGCCGCGAGTGGAAATCCTTGGTGTGCGTGGCCAGGTGCTCGGTCAGGTTCTTGATCCGCTCGCTGAGCACCGCGACCTGGACCTCGGGCGAGCCGGTGTCGCCCTCCTTGCGGGCGTAATCCTTAATGATCTCCTGCTTGCGCGGGAGTGCGATCGACATCGGGAGTCTCCTATCTTCTAGAGGTTCAACACACGCACCGGTCGAAGCGCGCCGTCGGCGATCTCGGCGAGCGCCACCAGCTTGGTGCCGCAGGTGGCGCGGATGCGTTGGCCGTTGCCAAGCTCCAAGATGAAAGCCCGATCGGTGGGGCGGAGCGGGAGCACGGCCTGGCCGCATCGCAAGCGGGCCGCTTCGGCCTCCGTCAAGGCGAGCGCCGGGATGTCGTCCAGCGCCGTCCCAACCGGAAGCAGGTGCTCGAATGGGGGCGGACTATGCCCGAGAGAGGTAAGTTTATCCAGGGAAATCGCGTGCGCTTCGTCAAAGGGTCCGACCCGGGTGCGCCGGAGGGCTGAGATATGGCCGCAGGTGCCCAATTTCAGGGCCAGATCGCGGCCCAACGCGCGGATATAGGTTCCCTTCCCGACCTCCGCCTCGAACTCGGCATGGTCGGGGTCGGGAACCGCTCTCAAGCGAAGGCTCTCGATGCGGACCGAGCGGGCTTCCAACTCCACCACCTCCCCGCCGCGGGCGAGGTCATAGGCGCGCTCGCCCGCTACTTTGAGTGCGGAGTAGGTCGGGGGCCGCTGTCGAATCTCGCCAACGAAACCGGAGAGCACCGCCCCAATCTCGGCCTCGCGCGGGCGACGGTCCGAGGTCGCGATGACGGTACCCTCGGCGTCGTCGGTCGTACGCGCCTCGCCCCAGCGGACGGTGAATCGATAGGTCTTCCGGGCGGCCATGGCCCAAGCCACGGTCTTGGTGGCCTCGCCCAGCGCCACCGGCAAAATACCGCTCGCGAGCGGATCGAGGGTCCCGCCGTGCCCGGCCTTCTCGGCGTTGAAGAGGCGCCGCACGATCGCGACCACCCGCGCCGAGCTCACGCCCACGGGCTTGTCAAGCACCAGCCAGCCATGGATCGGCTGCCCGCGCCGCTTACGCGCCACCGTCGTCCTCGGCGTTGTCGTCCTGTGCGCGGTGCTCCGCCTCGGCGACGTCCCGCTGCACCTCCGGGCGGTGCAGGATCTCGTTGATGCGGCTCGCGTGCTCGAAGGACATGTCGAGCATGAAGGAGAGTGTCGGCGTGAAGCGGAGCGGCACCTCGCGGGCGATGAGGCCACGCAGGTAGTGCGCGCCGCGCTTCAAGCCCGCGAGCGCCTCCGGCGCATGGGCGCCCGCGAGCGGCATCACGAACACCGTCGCGTGTTTGAGGTCGGGGCTCATGCGCACTTCCGTTACCGTGATCGCCACGTCCATGAGTGCGGGATCGCTGAGCTCGTGCCGCCCGAAGATCCGGGCGAGCCCATGCCGCACTTCCTCGCCCACGCGCAGCTGGCGTGCCGACGGCTCGGTGCTGCGGGTTCGGGAATGCCGTTTCATGGCTGCAACTCGCGCCTCGCGTCCTTCGACGCGCGCTTCGCGCGGCTCGGGATGAGGGAAATGGGAGAGGGCATGAAGGAAAGCTCCTCATCCTGAGCCGTGCGCTTGCGCGCACGAGTCGAAGGACGCTACGCTGCCAATCCAGCGCGACCTAAGCGATCGCGCGGGCGACCTCCTCCATCTCGAAGCACTCGATGACGTCGCCGACCTGGATGTCCTGGTAGTTCTCGAAGGCCATGCCGCACTCGTAGCCTTCCTTGACCTCGCGCACCTCATCCTTGAAGCGCTTGAGGGTCTTTAGACTGCCCTCGTGGATCACCACGTTGTCGCGCAGCAGGCGGACCTTGGCGCCGCGGCGGACCGAGCCCTCGGTCACCATGCAGCCCGCGACCTTGCCGACCTTGCTGATGGCAAAGACCTCGCGGATGGTGGCGTTGCCGAGGAAGCGCTCGCGCAGCGTCGGCGCCAGCATGCCGCCGAGCGCCTTCTTCATGTCGTCGATCACGTCGTAGATGATCGAGTAGTAGCGGATCTCGACGCCGTCGCGCCGGGCCATGTCGCGGGCCTGCGGGTTGGCGCGCACGTTGAAGCCGACGATCACCGCAGCCGAGGCTTTGGCGAGGGTCACGTCGCTCTCGGTGATGCCGCCCACGGCCGAGTGCAGCACGCGGAGTTTGACCTGGTCGCCGGAAAGCTTCTCGAGCGAACCCACAATCGCCTCCAGCGAGCCCTGCACGTCGGATTTCACCACGACCGCGAGCTCCTTCGCCGCACCTGCGGCGATCTGCGAGAACATCTGCTCGAGCGTGCCGCGTGCGCTCTGCGCCGCCTGCTGCTCGCGCCGGCGGCGCTGGCGGAAGGCCGCGATGTCCCGCGCCTGGCCCTCGTCGGTCGCGACGGTGAAGTCGTCGCCCGCGAGCGGCACGCCGTTGAGGCCCTGGACCTCGACCGGCGTGGCGGGACCCGCGGAATCGATGGCGGTCCCGCGGTCGTCGAGCAGCGCGCGCACCCGGCCCCACTCGCTCCCGGTGACGAAGATGTCGCCGACCTTGAGGGTGCCGCGCTTGATCAGCACGGTCGCGACCGCGCCGCGGCCGCGCTCCAGCTTCGCCTCGATCACCACGCCCTCGGCCGGCCGGTCCGGATTGGCCTTGAGGTCGAGGATCTCCGCCTGCAGCAGGATCGCCTCCTCGAGCTTGTCGAGGCCGGTCTTCTTGAGCGCGGATACCTCGACGTCGAGCACGTCGCCCGAGAGTTTCTCGACCACGATCTCGTGCTGCAGCAGCTCCTGGCGCACCTTGTCGGGATTGGCGTCGGGTTTGTCCATCTTATTGATGGCGACGATCATCGGTACCTTGGCCGCCTTGGCGTGGCGGATCGCCTCCACGGTCTGCTCCTTGATGCCGTCGTCGGCTGCCACCACCAGCACCACGATGTCGGTGACGGTGGCGCCGCGCGCCCGCATCTGGGTGAAGGCCTGGTGGCCAGGCGTGTCGATGAAGGTGATCTTCTGGCCGCTCTCGAGCGTCACCTGATAGGCGCCGATATGCTGGGTGATGCCGCCCGCCTCGCCCGCCGCCACGTCGGTGTGGCGGAGCGCGTCGAGGAGCGACGTCTTGCCATGGTCGACGTGACCCATGACGGTGACCACCGGCGGCCGCGGCTTCTGCGTCTCCGGCGCGTCGGCCTCGCCTTTGAGGCCGAGCTCGATGTCGGATTCCGCGACGCGCTTCAGATTGTGCCCGAACTCTGTCACCACGAGCTCCGCGGTGTCTGCGTCGATCACCTGGTTGATGGTCGCCATGACGCCCATGCGCATCAGCGCCTTGATCACGTCGGCGCCGCGCTCGGCCATGCGGTTGGCGAGCTCCTGCACCGTGATGGTCTCGGGCACCACGACGTCGCGCACGATTTTCGTAGCCTCCTGGAGCACCTGCTGCTGGTGGGCGCGCTGCTTCTCGCGAGCGCGCCGCACCGAGGCGAGGCTCCGAGTGCGCTCTTCATCGCCCTGATTGAGCACGCGGCTCACGGTAAGCTTGCCGGTGCGTCGGCGTGGCTCGTCGCGGCGCGGCACCAGCGGCGTCTTGCGCGCCTCGGCCTTGCCGCGCTTCGGGAGATCGTCCTCCGGCTCTTCCTCGATCTTGACTTTGCCGGCGGCGGAGAGCGCCGCCACCTTCGCGGCCGCGGCCTTGCCGGCGCGCTCGGCCATCTCGCGGCGCTTGTCCTCCTCGGCCTTGCGCTTGCCCTCGGCCTCGACGCGCTTGCGCTGGTCTTCCTCGGCCTTCTTCTTGGCGTCTTCCTCTTCCCGGCGGCGCCTCGCCTCGTCCTCGCGTCGGTGGCGCTCGTCCTCGATGCGCTTCGCCTCTTCCTCACGGAGCCGGTCGGCGTCGAGCACGGCCTGGCGGCGCGCCTCCTCGTCCGCGAGGATCGCGCCCTGGAGCGCGCGCTGACGCGCCGCCTGCTCGCTGGGCGTGAGGCCGCGCGGCATCACCATGGGCGCGCGCTTGCCGACGGTCGGGGTCTGCGCCGCACTCCCGGCGCCGGCCACGGCGGACTTACCGCCGGGTTGCTGCGCCTCAGGCTTCTCGGGCTGACCGGGTACGGCGCGCTTGCGGCGCACCTCCACCTGCACGGTCTTCGAGCGGCCATGCGGGAAGCTCTGCCGGACCTGCCCGGTCTCGATCGGCTTGCGCAGCTCCAGCCGTCCGCCGCCGGCGGGGCGGCCGAGGCTCAGGGGGCGCTTGTTTTCCTGTTCGCTGTTGTCGGTCATCTCGGTCCGATCGAAGTTCCCTGCTGCAAAGGTTCGCTGTCGTCACGCATACTCGCCGACGCCACGCGGAATCCTGCCAGGCGCCCGGTGACCGCCTGGAATGCCTCGGCCAGCCGTCCCGCCTCGAGGAGCGCGTGCACCGCGCTGTCGCGGCCGAAGGCGGCACCGAGCTCCGTCGAGGTCAACACCTCAACCAGCGGCATTCCCGGCGCCCGCGCGCTGAGCTTGCCGCGCCCGTCGGCGCTGCCGTCGGCGGCGGCGATCAGCACCGCTCCCTTGCCGGCACTCAACGCCGCCTCGACCTTGGCGAAACCGCATACTGCGAGCCCGGCACGCCGGGCGAGGCCGATGAGATCGATGGCACGCCGAGCCAGCAACGCCTCGACCCGCCGGTCGAGATCCTCGTCGATCTCGACCGCGGCCCGCGCCACCCGGCCGAACAGGCGCTTCTTGACCGCGCGCGCCACTATATCCCGGCGGGCAAGCGTCCACAAACCCCGGCCCGGCAGGCGTTCCGCCACGTCCGGATGCACGCGGCCGTCGGGCCCGACCACGAAGCGGATCAGGTCCGCCTTGGGGCGCACTTCGCCGGTGACCAGGCACCGGCGAACCGGCCCAGTCTCTTCGGCGTCGAGCGATGTCAGGACGTCGGTCGTGGCACTTACTCCTTGGCCTCGGCAGCCGCCTCGGCGGCCGGCGCCGGCTCGTCGGCGAACCAATGCGCGCGCGCCGCCATGATGATGGCATTCGCCGTCTCGGGCTCGAGCTTCAGGGTCGCCGGCATCATCTCGATGAGCTCATCGGCGGCGAGGTCGCCGAGTTCGTCGAGCGTCTTCACGCCCTTCTCGCCGAGCACCACTAGACGCTGCGGCGTCAGGCCGTCGATCGCGGCCACCTCGTCGGTGACGCCGAGCTCCTTGCGCTTCGCCTCGGCAAGCGCCGCCTGCTCCTCGAGGAACCGCCGCGCGCGCTCCTGCAACTCCGCTGCGATCGACGGCTCGAAGCCCTCGATGCCCGCGAGGTCGTCGGTGGCGACGAACGCCACTTCCTCGACCGAGGTGAAGCCCTCGGTCACCAGCAGGTGCGCAATGACGTCGTCGACGTCGAGCGCCTCGATGAACATCTGGCTGCGTGTCCGGAATTCCTCCTGCCGGCGCTCGGACTCCTCGGCCTCCGTGAGAATGTCGATGTCCCAGCCCGTGAGCTGCGAGGCGAGCCGCACGTTCTGGCCGCGCCGTCCGATCGCGAGGCTCAGCTGGTCGTCGGGCACGACCACTTCGATGCGCCGCTGCTCCTCGTCCATCACCACCTTGGCGACCTCGGCGGGGGCGAGCGCGTTCACCACGAAGGTCGCGGGATCCTGCGACCACGGAATGATGTCGATCTTCTCGCCTTGCAGCTCCGCCACCACGGCCTGGACGCGGCTGCCGCGCATGCCGACGCAGGCGCCGACGGGATCGATGCCGCTGTCGTTGGAGATCACGGCGATCTTGGCGCGGCTCCCGGGATCGCGCGCGACCGCACGGATCTCGATGATGCCGTCGTAGATCTCCGGCACTTCCTGGGCGAAGAGCTTCGCCATGTATTGCGGATGGGTGCGCGACAGGAAGATCTGCGGACCGCGCACCTCCTGGCGCACGTCGTAGATATAGGCGCGGACGCGCTCACCCTGGCGGAAGGTCTCGCGCGGCAGCAGCTCGTCGCGGCGCAGGATCGCCTCGGCGCGGCCCAGGTCCACGATCACGTTGCCGAACTCGACGCGCTTCACGAGGCCATTCACGATCTCGCCGATGCGGTCCTTGTACTCGGCGTACTGGCGCTGGCGCTCGGCATCGCGCACCTTCTGCACGATGACCTGCTTCGCGGTCTGCGCGGCGATGCGGCCGAAATCGATCGGCGGCAGCGGGTCGGTGATGAAATCCCCGACCTGCGCCTCGGGATTGAAGCGCTGCGCCTCGGCGAGCGGAATCTGTGTCGCCTCGTTCTCCACGGGGTCCTTCACCTCGCGGAAGCGCATCAGGCGGATCTCGCCGTTCTTGCGGTCGATCTCGGCGCGGATGTCGTACTCCTGGCCGTATTTAGAGCGGCCCGCCTTCTGGATCGCCTGCTCCATCGCGACCAGCACCTCGTCGCGGTCGATGCCCTTGTCGCGCGCGACGGTGTCGGCGACTTGCAACAACTCGGGTCGGGCATAGGTGGCTGGGGATTGCATGGTCTCTTCTCGATGCGGGGTTGTTGGTTCTCGGGTCAGTTGCGCGGCTGGTGCGCAGCCAGCAGTTCATCGGTGAGGACGAGTTTCGCGCGCTGGATGCGGGCCAAGGGCAGCTCGATCACCTCGGCGCCGAGATTGAGCCGGACGCAATCGGCCTCGAGCCCGAGCAGCTTGCCACGGAAACGACGGCGGCCATCGATCGGTGCCGCCAGCTCGAGCTTCGCTTCATGGCCGCGAAAGCGCTCGTAATCCTCGCGCCGGACCAGCGGCCGGTCGATGCCCGGCGAGCTCACCTCGAGCACATAGGCATGCTCGATCGGATCCGCCACGTCCAGGAGCGCGGAGACGGTATGCGTCACTTCGGTGCAGTCATCGACGCTCATGGGTTTGTCGTCCACGCGCTCGGCCATCACCTGCAATACCTGTGCGCGCCGGCCGCCGGTGACGGCGACGCGCACGAGCCGATAACCCATCGCCTCCACCGACGGAGCAATCAGGGTTTCAATACGCGCGGTGTCGATCACCGAGTGTGTCTCGCGGGTTCCTTGCATACCTAAAACAAAAGGGCGGGCCGGCGGCCCACCCTTTGATTTCAGAGATGCGATCCAATGACCGCACCCTATGGGTTTATCGTTGGCCGGGAATATAGCCCGAATTGACCTGCATGCAAGGGCGAAGGCGCGCGTTATCGGGGCCTTCTGGTGCAGCGCAGAAAAAACGGGATTCGGCCGGCGGCCACGGCTTTTGCCTCATACCGGGTCGCGGGCCAATCGGCCGTCCGGCAAAGCCAGTCCGCGGGTCCACGCGCCTGCCAGGCAAAGGCGGGGTGCGCCGGCATCAGCTCAAGCATGGCTCGGAGGTATCCGACGTCGTCGGTGGCGAGCCGGAGCTCCGCGCCGTCCTTCATGGTGCGCGCGAGCTGATCGAGCGTGCCGGGCGACACCATGCGCCGCTTGTGGTGCCGGGCCTTCGGCCAAGGATCCGGAAACAGGATGAA
>DATFRA010000293.1:0-3820 GCA_035263705.1 Allostellaceae bacterium | reverse complement strand
CGTGTCGAATTCGCCGGGCCCTTCAAAGGCTACGGCCAAATCTTGATCATTCAACATGGCGACGGATATCATTCCTTGCTGGCCGGTCTCGACCGGATCGACGAGGCGGCTGGCGACTGGCTGGTGGCGGGCGAGCCGGTGGGTGCCATGGGCTCCGGCGAGCCGAAGCCCCGCCTTTACCTCGAACTGCGCCATAACGGCCAGCCGATAAACCCGTTGCCGTGGTTGGCGACTCGCGACGAAAAGGTCAGTGGATGATACGCATCGGCAGTGCAGCGGCGACCGCCGCAGTGTTGGCTTGGCTCCTGGTCCCCGGCGGCAGCGCGTTCGGACAAGCGCAAGCACCCGCCGCTCCGCCGGCGCAACAGCAGAAGCAGGAGATCTATCGCGAGCTCGATCTCTTCGGGCAGGTGCTGGAGCGCGTGCGCTCGGACTACGTCGAGGAGGTCAACGACCAGCAGCTCATCGAGGCCGCGATCAACGGCATGCTGAGCTCGCTCGATCCGCATTCGAGCTATCTCAACGCCAAGAATTTCCGCGACCTGCAGACCCAGATGCGCGGCGAGTTCGGCGGCCTCGGCATCGAGGTCACCATGGAGAACGGCCTGGTCAAGGTGGTCTCGCCGATCGACGACACGCCCGCCGCGCGCGCCGGCATCAAGCCCAACGACTTCATCGTCCAGATCGACGGCGAGCAGGTGCAAGGCCTGTCGCTCAACGAGGCCGTGGAAAAGATGCGCGGCCCCGTCAACAGCGACATCAAGCTCACCATCCGCCGCGAGGGCCGCGAGCCCTTCGACGTGAAGCTGACGCGTGCCAACATCAAGATCCAGTCGGTCAAGTGGCACCTCGAGGGCAGCGACGTCGGCTACATCCGCATCACCAGCTTCAACGAGCAGACCGACGTGGGCCTCATCAACGCGTTCAAAGCGCTGAAGCAGCAGGCCGGCGATAAGCTGCTGGGCTACGTGCTCGACCTCCGCAACAACCCTGGCGGCCTCCTCGAGCAGGCGGTCGCGGTCTCGAACGCCTTCATCGACAAGGGCGAGATCGTCTCCATCCGCGGCCGCAAGGTGCAGAGTGCCCAGCGCTTCAACGCCCAGTCCGACAAGGACCTCGCCGGGGGCTTGCCGATGGTGGTGCTGATCAACGGCGGCTCCGCCTCAGCCTCGGAAATCGTGGCGGGCGCGCTGCAGGATCACCATCGCGCGGTGCTCATGGGCACGCGCTCCTTCGGCAAAGGCTCGGTGCAGACCATCGTCGAGCTCTCCGACCACAGCGCGATGCGGCTCACCACCGCGCGCTACTACACGCCCTCCGGCCGGTCGATCCAGGGTCATGGGATCGATCCCGACATCGCGGTGGAAGCCGCCAAGATCGAGCGCGTCGCCACCGGTGACACCCGCCACGAGGCGGACCTCCGCGGTGCGCTCTCGAACCCCGACCAGAAGCCGGCCGACAAATCGAAGACGCCGGGCCCGGGTTCGCAGGCGAAGCCCGATCAGACCGCTCCGCCCGACGCGAGCACGGCGCCAGCGCCGACCACCGACGCGTCTGTGATGGGCAGCGATCAGGACTATCAGCTGTCGCGCGCGCTCGACCTGCTGCGCGGCGTCGCGATGTTCGCGAAGAACATACCGCGCTGATCACGGGGTGCCCTGGCGTTCCGGCGGCGGTCAGGACGCATCGCGAACAAATGAGCGCGGTGGCCGCCGCCAAGCCACGCTATCGGCGCGGCGTCGGCATCATGCTCCTCAGCAAGCACAACCAGGTGTTCGTGGGGCAGCGTCGCGATTTCGCGACCGACGCCTGGCAGATGCCGCAGGGTGGCATCGACAAGGGCGAGACCCCCCTCGAGGCGGCCCGCCGCGAGCTCAAGGAAGAGGTCGGCACCGGCAGGGCCGAGTTCCTGGCCGAGGCCAAGCGCTGGCTCACCTACGATTTCCCGCCTAAGCTCCGCGATCGCTTCCACGGCCGCTTCGCGGGCCAGCGCCAGAAATGGTTCGCCATGCGCTTCACCGGGAAAGATTCGGACATCGACCTCGAGACGGAGCACCCCGAATTCAAGGCGTGGCGATGGATCGCGCCGACGGAGCTCCCGCGCCTCATCGTGCCGTTCAAGCGGCAGGTTTACCGCGATGTGCTCGTGGAGTTTCGGAAGCTCTTGGAGGCGTAGCTACGCCGCTGCGCGCTCCAATGCCTCGGCGCGGCGGCGCATCACCCACCAAGCCAGGCGCCCTGCCAGGCGATTGAGCCGTCCGTTGGGCGTCAGGCCCACGGCCTTGAAGATCATCGCCATGCCGCGCTCCACGTGGTGCGCACGGTAGACGCGGTAGGCGCGGCGGACATAGGCGTTGTTGTAGCGCTTGCGCTGATAGGGCACGGCGGCCTCGTTGGCGGCGTAGTAGGCGTAGGCGAGCTCGTCGTCCTCGGATTCCACGACGCGGGTCGCCGCCACCTTGAGCCGACGCCAGAACCCGATCCGTTCGCGGTCGAGATAGATCTTGAGGTACGTATAGAAGAGCTTGTAGTGGCGGAGCTCGTCCGCGGCGATGCGTTTGCAGATCGCCTTGAGCACGGGCTCCTGCACCGCCTCGGCGAGCGCCGTGTAATAAGAGCTGGTGCCTGTCTCGACGACGCAGCGGGCGATCAGCTCGCCCGAGCGCGTGCCACGTACGGATTTGGTCGCGTCGAGATCAACCCGGAACCCCGCGGTGAAGCGCTCGGATGCCTCGGTATGATCGAAATCTGGATCGACCAGTTCTGCCCAGCGGCCGAGCGCCTGGCCGTGCTGAATTTCCTCCTCGCCCCAATGGCGCGCCACTTGCTGAAAAGCGGGATCGTCGTGGAAGACGTTGCAGAGGTAGTAGGCGTAGTCACCGCCGTTCTGCTCGACCAGGCTCGCCGCCTTGACGATACGGAGAATCTCCGGATCGACCTTGCCGCGGTCGAGCCGCTCCCAGGGAATATCGTCCAGAGTCCACGCACCCATGGCCGTTCCGTTCCGCTCTCGACAATTCCGTACGAGTCGCCGCGCGTCCCCACCCGCGCGCGCTGGGTTCAGCCCGCAATTATAAGTGCCGCCAGCGGCTTGGCTAGAGGGGCCGAAAGGTGGCTCCGGCGGCGGTTAGTGACCGGCCCCGGCCTCCAGGGCCGCGCGTTTTGCCTCGGCGACCGCACGCCGCGCCTCTGCCGCGGCGAGCTCGATCGCCGCCTGATCTCGCTCGGCCCCTTGAAGGCGCGCGAGCCGCTCTGTCAGACTCGCGATCTCGGCCTCGGCGGTTTTCAAGCTCTCTTCGATCTGTCCGCGGTCGAGCGAGGAGAGCGGCATCGCCTCGTCCGCCAGCACGGTGCAGCGCTCTGCTGTCACCTCGGCGAAGCCGCCGGAAACAAAGATCCGCTCGCTGACCCGGTTCCCGTCGTAGACGTTGATCACGCCGGGGCGCACGGTCGAGATGAAGAGGGCGTGGCCCGGCAGCACGCCGAAATTGCCCTCGCCACCCGGCACCACCACCATCTCCACGTCCTCGGAGAGCAGCAGCTTCTCGGGCGAGACCAGCTCGAAACCGATCCTATCGGCCATCTCAGCCTACCTCCGGGATCACGCGGCCTCGGCCGCCATCTTGCGGGCCTTCTCCACGGCTTCTTCGATCTTGCCCACCATGTAGAAGGCGCTCTCGGGCAGGTCGTCGTACTCGCCGGCGACGATGCCCTTGAAGCCCTTGATGGTGTCGGCGAGGTCGACGAAGACGCCGGGCGTGCCCGTGAACACTTCCGCGACGTGGAAGGGTTGCGACAGGAAGCGCTGGATCTTGCGCGC
>DATFRA010000292.1:0-12218 GCA_035263705.1 Allostellaceae bacterium | reverse complement strand
TGGGCTTTCCGCCGGTGATCGCGGGCCTCGTGCTTTACCTCCTGCTGTCGCGGGCGGGGCCGCTCGGAAGCTGGGGCCTGTTGTTCACGCCCACGGCCATGGTGATCGCGCAGTGCGGGCTCGTGACGCCGATCATCGCGGCGATCACGCGCCAGCTCATCGAGGATCTCTGGGCGGAGCACCGCGAGCAGCTCAAGTCCCTGGGCGCCGGCCGGCTGCGCGCCGCCCTGACGCTGCTTTGGGATGCGCGGCTCTCGCTCGGCACCGCCGTGCTCGCGGGCTTCGGCCGCGCCAGCGCCGAGGTCGGCGCCATCATCATCGTGGGCGGCAACATCTCCGGCGTCACCCGCACCATGACCACCGCGATCGCGCTCGAGACCAGCAAGGGCGACCTGTCGCTCGCGCTCGCCCTGGGGCTCGTGCTGTTGATGCTGGTGCTCGCCGTGAACAGCGCCGCGCAGATCGCCGGCGGCGCGCTGCGCCGGAGCGCAGGCTAGGCTCATGCACGGCTCGCCCTCCATCCTGCCGCTGCGGCTCGAGAGCCTGTCTTTCTCGGCCGGCGGAGAGCGGCTCGTCGACGGAATCACCGCGCGCCTGGAAGCCGGGCCGCGCACGGTGATCCTCGGCCACAATGGCGCCGGCAAGAGCCTGCTGCTGCGCCTTTGTCACGGACTGCTGACGCCGAGCGCCGGCCGCGTGGTCTGGTCGGATCACGGTCTCGGCCCGGACTGGGCGCGCCGCCGACAAGCCATGGTATTCCAGCATCCGGTGGTGCTGCGGCGCTCGGCACGGGCGAACGTGACCTACGGGCTCGCGCTCGCGGGCGTCTCGTGGCGGGAGCGGCGCAGGCAGGCCGATGAGGCGCTCGCCGAGGTCGGGCTCGCCGAGCTTGCTGACCGTCCCGCCCGCGCCCTCTCCGGCGGCGAGCGGCAGCGGTTGGCGCTCGCGCGCGCCTGGGCCCTGCATCCGGAGGTGCTGCTCCTCGACGAGCCCACCGCGAGCCTCGATCCCGCCGCGACTCGCGCGGTCGAGGCGGTGATCGCGGCCTTCGACATGGCCGGCGCCAAGATCGTCATGACCACCCACGATCTCGGCCAGGCCAAGCGGCTCGCCGACGAGGTGCTGTTCCTGCATAAGGGCCGGCTGCTCGAGCATGCGCCCGCGCGCGAGTTCTTCGAGCGACCTTGCACACCCGAAGGCCGCGCTTACGTCGCGGGCGAGCTCGTGTGGTAATCCACCCGAATCCGAGATAGAGCCAGTGATGAAACGACGCCTCGCAGCCTTGACGCTGGTCGCAGCGGTGTTCACATGGATGTCAGTCGCGACGGCAGCTGACGACAAATTCATCACGGTCGCGTCCACGACCTCGACGGAGAATTCCGGACTCTTCACCCACCTGCTTCCAGCCTTTGCCAAGGCGACCGGGATCGAGGTGCGCGTGGTCGCGGTCGGAACAGGCCAGGCGCTGGCGCTGGGACAGCGCGGCGACGCCGATGTGGTGTTCGTGCACGACCGCCAGGCCGAGCTCAAATTCGTCGCGGCAGGCGACGGCGTCGGGCGCCGCGAGGTCATGTACAACGACTTCATCATCGTGGGACCGACAAGCGATCCCGCGGGGATTGCGGGCATGACCGACTCGGTCGCCGCCTTCAAGAAGATCGCGAACGCGAAGTCGACGTTCCTCTCGCGCGGCGACAAGAGCGGCACGAATGAGGAAGAACTGCGGCTCTGGGGCGAGGCCGCCATCGACGTGAAGCAGACGGGCGGCGACTGGTACCGCGACACCGGCTCCGGCATGGGTGCCACGCTCAACACCGCCGCCGGGATCGGCGGCTACACGCTCGCCGATCGCGGCACCTGGCTCAGCTTCAAGAACCGCGCGGATCTCAGGATCCTGGTCGAGGGCGACAAGCGGCTCTTCAATCAATACGGCGTCATGCTGGTGAACCCGGAGCGGCACCCCAACGTCAAGCGCGAATGGGGCCAGGCCTTCATCGATTGGCTGACCTCGCCCGCGGGCCAGCAGACCATCGGCGACTACAGGATCGGTGGCGAACAGCTGTTCTTTCCGAACTACAAGGCGCCGGGCTCGTAAGCCCGGCGCGCGTAGCGGACGCTCAGGGTACCCGGTGCATCCGCAGGGATTGCGGCGTGAACTGGTAGATCACCGGGCCATAGGCCGGCTTCAGCTCCGGCGCACCCGCTACGTGGTGCATCGAGAGATCGACCGGATCGTGGGTGTAGATCACCGGCCCGGGATCCCTGGGCGTGTTCCAGCCGGGCGGATAGACCTCATGGCCGGAGGCAAACGCGGGCGCGGCTGCGAACACCGCGAGCGCGAAGGCGCCGATTGCGATCGATGCCAAGCGACAAGGCTTGCTGATCATGAATTCTGTCTCCTGCTGAGCGGATCTCATCGCGTTCAACCAAGAGACCGTACGGCGACGCGTTTCATTCCCTGAACTGCGACCTCAGGGCTGCGCTCCGCAGGCGGTGAAACTCGCGCACACGTGATCGATTTGAACCCAGACCGGCAGGAACGCGATCCGGACCCCCAGCGACAGCGGCAGGAGGCGCGCGTCGTTGCTGAGCGTCAGATCCACGGGCCGAGGCGCGCTGTCGGGATCGCCGTCCTCGCTGCTCTCGCCCTTGAACCCCGCGATGGGCTTGAGCGTCAGGCCGAGCCGGATCGTGTCCTGCTCGCCGCCCACCGCGATCACGCGCACCGCGACGTCGAACCGGCGTGCGTCGTCGAAGACACGGATGGTGAAGGTGTCGCCGGCGCTCGGCGGTTGCGCTCGCAGGTGCTGGCGAATGAACGCGAGCGCGGCGATGGGATCGAGAACCGCGCGGCGGTGGATCTCCGCGAGCGGCGGCTTACGGCTGGTGTCGGCGTCGGTACGCTCCGCGACGACTTCGCCATCGCGCTTGACGAAGCGCAAGCTCGCATGCTGGTCGTGCCGCTTGCGCAGGTCGTAGTGCGCGTCGTAGCGCGCGGGGGTTACGGTGCCGTCGCTCACGAGCTTGCCTTCACCCACAGCGTCGCCGCGGAATTTCGTGAGCCAGCGCGGCAGGCCCTGCGTCTCGATGCGGATTTCGTGCCGGTAATCCGACGGCGTATCGCCGAGCCCGAGCCGGACTTCGGCCGCCGGCAGGCCGGCCCAGGTGGCGCGATAGAACGCCGCAACCTCCTCGGCCGCCGAGGCATCGCCGAGACCCGCAATGCCAAGGGCGAGGGCCAGACCCATCACGCGCCGGAAATCGTGCATTGCGCCAGTATAATCAGAGCCGGAAAGCGCGGCGAGTTCCCGTCCTCCGCCCCGCATCGAGTTTCTTGTCGCTAAGGGTCGCCCGACTTACTCTCCGGGGGTCGCAGCGTAGGAAACCGACGTGACCTCGATGAACGCTCCGATGCCGCGCAATCTCGCGCCGCGCTACTACGTCGACCCCGGTGTCTACGGGAACGAGCGCGATGCGATCTTCGCGCGCCATTGGCAGATGCTGGGCCCGGCCTCGCAGGTCGCGGGGCCGGGGCAGTACCTCGCCGTCGAGATCGCAAACTGGAAGCTCTTCGTCCTGCGCGGGCAGGACGGCGTGCTGCGCGCCTTCCACAACGTGTGCCGGCACCGCGGCGCGCGTCTCCTGGAAGAAGGCTCGGGGCATTGTCAGGCCTTGCGCTGCCCCTATCACCTCTGGGCCTACGATCACGACGGGAGCCTCCGGTCGGCGCCGTGGTTCGGGGACGACCCCGGGTTCCGGCTCGAGGATTGGCCGCTGCGGCCGATCTCCGTCGATACCTGGCGCGGCCTGCTCTTCATCGCGATCGCGCCGGCCATGAGCTTGCTGGAGCAGCTCGGCGATCTTCCCGAGGAAGTCGCGGACTTCCCGATCGAGAGTTTTCAGCCGGTCGCCGGCGAGCGCTTCGTCATGGCGGCGAACTGGAAGACCTACACCGACAACTTCGTGGAGGGCTACCACGTTCCTGGCATTCACCCCGCGTTCAGCAAGGTGATCCAGTTCGACAAGTTCGAGACCGTGGCGCGGCGGGGACTGGTGCGCATGACGGCACCCCAGCGCAGCGGCTCCATCTACGGCGGCAAGTGGCTCTGGATGTGGCCGAGCTGGACGCTCTCGGTGTTTCCTGGCGGCATGAACACCAGCCGCATCAATCCGATCGGCGCCGGCGAGACAGAGCTCGTCTATCATTTCTATTTCGCCGACACCTCCGAAACGACGGCTGCCGAGCGCGCCCGCACCATCGCGACCAATTGCGGCATCGTGCGCGAGGACTTCGGCATCTGCGAGCACACGCAGCGCAACTACGCATCGGGCGCCTACGTGCCGGGACCTCTGAGCCCGCGGCACGAGCAGTCCGTCGCGTATTTCCAAGGCAAGGTGCTGGAGGCCCTCGGCGCCCGCGACGCGAAAGCCGCGGAGTAATCGCTCCGTCGTCGCGTCGCGATTTGCCACGCGCTCCCCTCCGGCGATAGGCTCTTCTCAGACCGGCGCGCCTCGCGCGAGGCAGACGCGGTCGCTGAACCAAAATGGAGGAGAGCCCAGAATGGAAAATCCGAACCCCAAGCGCACGAAAATCGGGCGCCGCGCGGTGCTCAAGCTGGCCGCCGGCGCAGGCCTCGCGGGCGCGAGCGGCATCACGCTGGTGCGACCGGCGGTCGCCGAGACGACGCTCGCGATCTGGACAGGATTTCCCGAGCTACAACCTTTCTATGAGGCGGTCGCCAAGGCCTACAACGGCGCCCATCCCGAGGTGAAGTGCACCGTCTTCAGCACGTCGCTGCGCGAGACCGAGCAGAAACTGAGCGCGGCCGTGCCCACCGGCACGGGCCCCGACGTCTACGACATCGGCACCAACATCAGCGTCAACTTCATCGAGTCCGGGTTGATCGATCCGAACCCCGCTGACATCGACAAGTACCTGAAGAGCGGCCCCTGGAACAAATTCGTGGTCGACTTCTTCACCATCAGCGGCAAGACCTATGGTCTGCCGCTCATGGAAGGCAGCAAGGCCTCCATGTTCTACAACAAGGCCTACTTCAAGGAGGCCGGGATCGCCAATCCGCCCACGACCATGGCGGAATGCGTCGAAGCCGCGAAGAAGCTGGTCAAGTTCGACGGCAGCGGCAAGATGACCCGCAGCGGCATCAGCCTCAGACTCTCGGGCCAAGGCAGCGGCATCTGCGAGAAATTCCGGTATCTTCTCGAGGCCGCGGGCGCTCCGGTCATCGTCAAGACCGCAAGCGGCAAGTACCACAACGGCTTCGACAACGATGCCGGCCGGGCCGCGCTGCAGTGGGTGGTCGACGCCGTGCAAAAGCACAAGATCGACGATCCCAAAGTGCAGCACGATGCCGCCGCTTTCGCGGCCGGGACCACCGCGATGCTCTGGCGCGAGGCCTGGGTGATCGGGGAGATCCACGACAAGGCGCCGAACCTCGAGTACGGCGTCGCGCCGATTCCGAAATGGACGGCCTCCAGCCCCTACAAGATGCTGCTGCAGCCCTGGGGCGTTTACGTCAATGGCAAGAGCGCCAACAAGCCGGCGGCTTGGGAGTTCGTGAAGTTCCTCACGAACCCCGAGAATTCGCTCCGGATCACCGACATGACCGGCTGGGTCACCGAGCGCGAGGACGTCGACTGGAAGCCGCTGCTGGCCAAGACGCCGCAGTTCGAGGTGTTCGTATCGCCGCCCAAGGGCATGGACTATTACGTCGAGCCGATCCTGGCGCCCTGGGACGAGATCGAATCCAAGATGGCGGATAAGCTCACCGCCGCCTACATCGATCCCGCTCTCAACGGCAACCCCGCAAAGGTCGCCGAAGCAATCAAGGCAATGGCGGCGCAGACCGATCAGCTCCTCAAGGACGCGGATATGTACAGCGCGACGTAAGTGCGCGCGCGTCGTTATGTGAGTCACCCCCCTCACTACCCTCCCCCTCAAGGGGGGAGGGGGAGGAAGAGCGTGCGTTTGGAAGCCCCCTTCCCCCTTGAGGGGGAGGGTCACGGAGAGGGCGCGCCGTGACAGCGCCGAGCGCAGCGATCATGCGCGCGGGTCCTCTGGCCGTGCGCTGGAGCAAGATACGGCGCAATCGCCAGGTTCTGCTCTTTTGCTACATCGCGCTGGCGCCCGTGCTGGCGCTGTTCTTTTACGTCCGCGTCATTCCGATCCTGGAGAGTGTGGCGCTCAGTTTCTATCGCTGGGATCTGATCCGGCCGGTGAAGCCCTTCATCGGGTTGCGCAACTACACGGACCTGCTCGTCGACGAGAATTTCCGGCTCGCGCTCGAGAACACGCTCATCTATTCCGTCGCGACGGTCGTCATCAGCACCCTGCTGGCGCTGCCGCTCGCGGTGTTCCTGGCGCGCAAGGGCTGGATCGCCGCGGTCTATCAGACGATCTACTTCCTGCCCGTGATCACGCCGCTGGTGGCGATGTCGGTCGCCTGGCGCTGGATCTACGACTACACCTACGGCGTACTCAACTACGGGCTGTCGTTCTTCGGCATTCCCGCCGTGCCCTGGCTCACCAGCCCCGACGTCGCGCTCTGGGCCATCATCATCATGAGCATCTGGAAGGGCCTCGGCTATAACCTGATCCTGTTCCTGGTCGGCATCCGCAACATCCCCGAGTCCTATCTCGAGGCCGCGAGCCTCGACGGCGCCTCGGATTGGCAGCGCTTCTGGCACGTGACGCTGCCGCTGCTGAAGCCGATCCTCCTCTACGTGCTGGTCACCGCGACGATCAACTCGTTCAACGTCTTCACGCAGGTCTACGTCATGACCCTGGGGTCGCAGGCCTCGCCGGGTCAGGCCTTGCGGGTTCTCGTCTTCGACATCTGGCAGAACGGGTTCCAGTTCCGGAAGATGGGGTACGCCTCGGCCGAGGCCATGGCGCTCACCTTCCTCGTGCTCGGCTTCACCATGATCCAGTTCCGCCTCGTGCGGAGCCAGGAGGAATAGATGCCGCGGCGAAGGCGCAAATCGATCGGCGCCCGTGTCCTGACGGGCCTCGCCCATGCGATCCTGCTGTTCGGCGGCGTCCTCATGGTATTGCCGATGCTGTGGATGCTGGCGACCTCCTTCAAACCGGCACCGGAGATCGCGGTCTGGCCGCCGGTGTGGCTGCCGCAGGCGCCGACGCTCGACAACTACCGTGGCGTGTTCGAGACCGCGCCGTTCGAACGCTTCTTCGCCAACAGCGTCGGCATGTCGGTGGTGGCGACGTTGAGTGTCGCCGTCACGTCGCTGCTCGCGGGCACGGTGTTCGCGAAATACCGCTTTCCCCTTCGCGCCGCGCTCTTCGGCTTGATCATCGCCACCGCGATCGTGCCGTTCGAGAGCTACATGGTCCCGCTCTACCTCCAAATGAACGCGATCGGCTGGATCAACACCTATCAGGGCATCGTCCTGCCGACACTGTTCATGAGCTTCGGCATCTTCCTGATGCGGCAGCACGTCTCGTCAGCGATCCCCACCGACTATCTCGAGGCCGCGCGGATCGACGGTGCCTCGGAATGGTGGATCCTGATTCGCGTGATCGCGCCGCTCTCGACCTCCGCCTTCAGCGCGATCGGCATCTTTGCCTTCATCCAGGCCTGGGCCGCGTTCATCTGGCCGCTGTTGATCGCGAACGACCAGCTGCTCTTCAACATGGAGGTCGGGCTCACCGCCTTCCAGTTCAAATTCAGCACCGACTTCGGCAAGCTGATGGCGGGATCGGTGATCTCCACCCTGCCGATGCTGATCGTGTTCCTGCTCATGCGCCGGCGCATCATCGAGAGTGTGGCACTGACCGGCATCAAAGGCTGAGCCGCCGGACAAGTCATCGGGGAAGCGGCGACGGCGCTTTCCGGCCCTTCGGCGCGGTGCTAGCATCGCTAGTCCGGCGGACTGCACGATCTACGTGCGCCGCGCAGCGGTCTATCCAGTCAACAACAACCGAGAGGAGGCGGATATGTCGCAGCGAAGCTGGAGCATTTTGACTTTCGCTTTCGTGGGCGTACTGGTGGCGGCGATCGCGGCACCGACCGCGAGCGAGGCCGCGGGCCCGGTGAAAGACGAGCTGGGGGTGGTGACCGTCGCGAAGGGCGCGCCGATCACCATCGGCGGCATGTGGGTGATCTCGGGCGCCGACACGGCTCTCGGCACGGATTCCAAGCGCGGCGCCGAGATCGCGTTCAAGGAGGTCGGCAGCAAGATCCTGGGTCATCACATCAAGTTCATCGTCGAGGACGACCAGTGCAACGCCGAGGGTGGCCAGGCCGCCGCGACCAAGCTCGCCTCCATCCCCAACATCGTCGGTGTGCTCGGCTCCGCGTGCTCGAGCGTCTGCACGCCGGCGGCGCCGATCTTCTGGAAGGTCGGCATCACCGAGCTCGGCACCGCCTGCTCGGCGCCGTCGCTGACGGCCGCGGACCGCAAGCCTGCCTATGACGGGTTCGTGCGGACCATCTTCAGCGACATCGACCAAGGTGCGGCCGATGCGAAGTACATCGCCACGGTGCTCAAGGCGAAGAAGATCGTCACGGTCCACGACGGCAGTCCCTACGCCCAGCAGCTCACCGTCGTGACTGCGACGAACTTTGCCAAGATGGGCGGCACTGTGCTGTCGCAGGAGGCGATCCAGCCCACCGATGTCGACATGCATCCGCTCCTGACGCGTGTCGCCACGGAGAAGCCGGACGCCCTCTACTTCCCGGTGTTCGTCGCCGGCGCCGCGCAGATCCTGCGGCAGGCGAAAGATACGCCGGGGCTCGAGAAGACCGCCCTCCTCGGCGGCGGCTCGCTGATGGCGCCGGACATGATCAAAGCGGCGGGCACGGCGATCGTGGGCTTCCAGATCGCTTATCCCGATCTGACCCCGGAAGCGATGGGCAAGGGCTACAACAAGTTCATCGAGGAATACAAGAAGGCTTACGGCGAGGGCCCGATCTCCGGCTTCCATGCCCAGGCCTATGACGCGGCCGTGTTGCTGATGAAGGCGATCGAGAAGGTCGCCAAGACGGAGGGCGGCACCACCTACATCGGCAAGAAGGCGCTGCGGGACGCGGTGTTCGGCACCAAGTTCGAAGGCGTGTCCGGACCGATCGAGTGCGACGCGCACGGCGAATGTGGGAAATTCCATCCTGCGGTCTACGAGTACACGAGCGCCGACGTGTCGACCTTCTTGATCGGCAAGAACCCGAAGAAGGTTTATCCGTAAGCGACCTGGCGAGAGTCGAGCAGGGAGCGGGTGGCGAAGCCACCTGCTCCTTGCGCGTTTTATGGGACGCCGCTCGCCCCTCGCCCACGCCGCAACGATCCCGTTATAATTACTGCTTAGGTCTCGCGTGCGCCGCATCCTCGAGGGATGTGCGCGAGCTGCGTGCCGTGGTTGGTCAGGAGTCTCCACGATGAAGCTGGCACCGCTGGTCGATCGCATCGCGAGCAAGGGCGCGGCGGCCTGGCAGATCCATTTCGAGGCGCTGAAGAAGCGTGAGACCGGGGCCAACGTGATCCTGCTCACGGTCGGGGATCCCGACCAGGCGCCGCCCGCCGCGGTGATCGAGGCGACGATCGGCGCGCTGCGGCGTCGGCGCACCGGTTATTCGCCGATCGTCGGGTACCCCGAGGTGCGCGCCGCCATCGCGCAGCGATTTGCCCGCCGCACCGGCCGGCCCTGCACGGCCGAGAACGTGGTCATCGTTCCGGGCGCCCAGGCCGGCCTCTATTGCGCGCTGCAATGCCTCGCGGGTCCAGGCGACGAGGTCGTGGTGGGCGAGCCGCTTTACGCCAACTACGAGGCGGTGGTCGGTGCCGCCGGCGCCACCATGGTGACGGTGCCGCTGCGTCCGGAGACCGGGTTCCACCTCGATCTCGACGCTTTCGCGCGCGCGATCACGCCCAAGACGAAGCTCGTCTGGATCAACTCGCCGCACAATCCCACGGGCGCCGTGATGACGCGGACGGAGCTCGAGACCGTGGCGGAGGCGTGCCGCCGGCACGATCTCTGGCTCCTCTCGGACGAGGTCTACGAGGACCTCGCCTTCGCGCGGCCCCACGTGAGCCCGTGGAGCCTTCCGGGCATGGCCGAGCGAACGCTGGTGGTCTCGAGCCTCTCGAAGTCGCACGCCATGCCGGGCTACCGCTTCGGCTGGATGATCGGGCCGACCGTGCTTGCGAAGCCGCTCTTCAACCTGCTGCTTTGCATGCTCTATGGCGGGCCGCCCTTCGTGCAGGACGGCGCCCTGGCGGCGCTCAAGTCGGACCTGCCGGAAGCCGCAAGCCTGAGCGCCGATTATCGCAAACGCTCGGCGCTGCTCGCGGATATCCTGGCCGAGGCGCCCCAATGCAAGGTGATCCGCCCCGAAGGCGGCATGTTCGTGCTGCTGGACGTGCGTGGTACCGGCCTCGGCTCGGAGGGCTTCGCCTACGGCCTATTGGAGCGGGAGAACGTGGCGGTGCTGCCCTGCGACGGCTTCGGGGCGAGTGCGCTCGGCCACCTCCGCATCTCCCTCACCGCCGACGAGGCGCGCCTCACCGACGCCGGGCGTCGCATCGTCCGCTACGCCCGCCAAATCGCACACCGGAACGAGCCGGCGCGCGCGTCGGGCTGATCGCGCCTAATCCGCGTAGGACGGGTCCTTGCGGTCGAGGATGCGCTTCATCTCCGCGAAGTGAGAGAGGGCCATGTCCTTGTAGGACTCCCAACCCTGGGCGGTCTTCTCCGCAAGCGCATGCGGCATGACGTTGAGCTTCTGCCCGGTCGAATAGGCCAGCACCAGCGTCTGGCACGCCTTCTCGAAGTAATAGAGTGCGTCGAAGGCCTCGGCGACCGTCGCGCCGGCGACCAACACGCCGTGGTTGCCCATCATCATGATGCTCTTGTTGCCGAGCGACCGCGCGAGGCGCTCGCCCTCCTCCTTGTCGTCGGCGATGCCACCGAAATCCAAGTCGATGGTCACGCGGTTGTAGAACCGCGCGGTGTTCTGCTCGATCGGCTTGATCTCGGGATCGGCCAGGGTCGCGACAGCGGTGCCGTAAGCGGGGTGGCAGTGCAGGAGGCAGCGGGCGTGCGGCACCATGGCGTGGATGTTGCCGTGGATGCACCAGGCGGAAGCATCGGGCGCGTCCGGCCGCTTCATGGTGTCGGGGTCGTCGAGGTCGACCAGAAGCAGGTCGCTGGCGCGGATCATCGAGAAATGCTTCCAGCGCGGGTTCAGCAGGAATTTGCGGCCGTCGGGCGAGACCGCGAGGCTGAAGTGGTTTGCCACGCCCTCGTGCCAGTTGTACTCGACCGCGAGGCGAAAGGCGGCGGCGAGATCCACCCGCAGCTGCCATTCTTCGGTGTCCCGGATCGGCTTGGTCTTAAGGTTCGCGACTGTCGACACCGCTCTCCTCCTGTGGCTATCGGGCTCCGGCTCAGTCTAGGCCCATTACGGCCCGGGGCGAAAGCGGACGGCAATGCGGGGCTGCCTTGCCGCACATGCGCGAGGCCGGAGCGTGTCCCGGTGGATGGACTCGGTGCGTCCTTCGACTCGGCGCTTCGCGCCGGCTCAGGATGAGGGCATTTTCTCGATGCCATCAAAAATCTACCTCATCCTGAGCCGCGAGCGCAGCGAGCGAGTCGAAGGACGCAGTACGGCCCGGGGCGAAAGCGGGAGGCAATGCGGGGCTGCCTTGCTACACATGCGCGAGGCCAGAGCGTGTCCCGGTGGATGGACTCGGTGCGTCCTTCGACTCGGCGCTTCGCGCCGGCTCAGGATGAGGGCATTTTCTCAATGCCATCAAAAATCTACCTCATCCTGAGCCGCGAGCGCAGCGAGCGAGTCGAAGGACGCAGTGCCTTCGGGCAAATCGGGCGCCGCATTCAGAGACGTTTCGGGCATTCCGCGCCGAAATTTGGCTTGTTTTCCGAAAGCCAAAAGGGTCACCCGCTTGATCGCTCAGCCGAGTTTGGCTTCGTTTCGCGATTCCGATGTCTGTGTCGATGCCGGAGCCTGCGCCGCGACGCGGCGCGCCTGGCGCCGCTCCAGCGCGGCGTAGGCGCGTTGGATCAGACGCTCGAGTGCGGCCTCATAGCGTGAGATTCGCTCGAGCTCCGCGGCGGCCCGGCTGAGGGTACGGCGGCGACATGAGGTTTGTCCCAATAATCGGCGCGGCGAGCTTCCAGCTTGATGACGGCGGCCTCCGTCCGCCAGGCGCGCCGCAGGCGCCAGGTC
>DATFRA010000291.1:0-14377 GCA_035263705.1 Allostellaceae bacterium | reverse complement strand
CCCGCCGATATGAGCTGGGAGCTCTTCACGTCGATCGTCGACCAGTTCCCGAGGATCGCCCGGGTCGTCCTCCACGGCGTTGGCGAGCCAATGATGGTGCGCGAGTTGCCGCGCATGGTGCGCTACCTGAAGGACCGCGGTACCTACGTCCTATTCAACACCAATGGCACGCTGCTCACGCGCCGCAAAGGCCAGGAGCTCGTCGATTCGGGGTTGGACGAGCTCCGCGTCTCGCTCGACGCCGCCGAGGCGCGCTCTTTTGCGCTCGTCCGCGGACGCGACATGTTCGACCGGATCGTGCGCAATGTGCGCGCCTTCACTGCGGCGCAGGCGGCATCGAAACGCGAGACGCCGCGCGTCTCGCTCTGGCTGACGGGCCTCAAGGAAACCCTGGCGGAGCTGCCGGCCTTCGTCCGCCTGGCCGCCGACATCGGCGTCCGCGAAGTCTACCTTCAGCGTCTTGTCTACTTTCCCGAGGGGCAGGGCCTCGCGCGGTCGGAATCGGCGCTGTTCGAGCAGGTGAATGGACCGGAACGCGGAATGATCGCCGAGGCCGAGGCGCTCGCGCGCTCGATCGGCATCACCTTCAACGCTTCCGGCGCCACCGAGCCCGGGACGAGCCTGAGACGCGAGCAGGAAAACCAGCCGTGGTCGCTCTGTCGTCGGCCGTGGACGCTGATGTACTTCACCGCGCACGGCAAGGCGCTCCCCTGCTGCATCGCGCCCTTCTCGATGCGCGGCTACGACAGCTTCACGCTCGGCGATGCGACGCAGCAGAGCCTGCGCGAGATCTGGAACGGCCCGCGCTACCAGGAATTCCGCCGCGCGCTGCTGGGCGACCAGCCGCCCCCCGCTTGCTCGCGCTGCGGTCTCCGCTGGAGCCTCTGATGACGCCGCCGCAGCCAGTCGCGCGCCCGCGTGTCGCCATGGTCATCCCGACGCTCAACGAGGAGGAGCCGATCGTCGCGGTCGTCCGCGCCGTCCCGCGCGACGTCGTCGACGATATCATCGTCGCCGACAGCGGCAGCACCGATCGCACCGTCGAGAGCGCCCGCGCCGCCGGCGCCCGCGTCGTGATCGAGCGCAGGCGCGGCTATGGCAGGGCCTGCGCCGCCGGTGCCCGGGCGGCGAGCGACTGCGACATCATCGTATTTCTAGACGGCGACGGCAGCGATCGCCCGGAACTCGCGCCGAGCTTGTTGGCGCCGATTCTGGACGGTACCCACGACTTCGTCATCGGCTCGCGCACGCGCGGCGAGCGGGAGCCCGGCAGCATGAACGCGCTGCAGATCGCGGCGGGGTATATCGCGGGTGCGCTGACGCGCCTCCTCTATGGCGTCTCTTATACCGATATGTGCGCGTTCCGAGCGATCCGGCGGGCTGCGCTCGATCGCCTCGGCATGCGCGAGATGACCTATGGCTGGAACCTGGAGATGCAGATGCGTGCTGCTCGGGCCGGGCTGCGGATCCTCGAGGTGCCGGTGGCGCATCGGCGCCGGACTGGCGGCGCCTCCAAGGTCTCCGGCACGCTGAGGGGCACGCTGAAGGCCGGCTTGCGCATAGGCGCAACATTCGCGCGGGTCGCCCTCGAGCGGCGCGATCGTGCCGCAGACGCTCTGGATCGAGCCGTGGAGGAGTAGTGCGATGAAACCGAATCCGCTGTCCGATGTGCTGCACTTCCTAGTCACGCCATCCTGGACCACTGGCGTCTTCTGGCTGTTGATCCTGGGCAGCATCGCGATCGCCCTCTACGCCTGGGCGACTGTCGAGGGTCAGCGCTCGTTCCACCATCTCGCCAACTGGGTCTTCCGTCTGCTCATCGGCGCGATGTGGTGGGAGCAGACGCTCTGGAAACTGCCACCCTACTACACGGATCACCCGGAAGATCCGACCCACACCGGCCTCTACTACTGGATGACAGAGCTCGGCAAATCGGCGTCGATCCCGCTGCAGGGCGATTTCGTGAACTACATCGTCCTGCCGCACTTCTACCTGTTCGCGCCTGCCGTCTACGCGCTCGAGGTGCTGACCGCTGCGGCGCTCATCCTCGGCATCTTCGTGCGGTTTTGGGGCGTGATCGGCGCCCTGCAGATCCTCAATCTGTGGCTCGGCCTCTACAATGCCCAGGGAGAGTGGCCATGGACTTACTTCTTCCTGCTCGTGCTGCAGCTGATCTTCGCGCTCCACCAATATGGCCGGAGCCTCGGGGTCGACGCGATCATCGTGGACCGCTGCACGCGCATGAACTCCCGCGGTGCCCTATCCCGCCTCATGCTCGGCGTGCTCACATAATCTCGGGAAGACGCCGCGTTCAGTCGGGTGACTCGACCACGAGCAGGACCAGAGACTCCGATCCGCGCGCCGCCTCGAAGCCGTGGACTACGTGCTTGGGCACCGTCAGCAAATCCCCGACCTTGACCGGGCGCGACTGACCGGCGAAGCGAAACACGCCGCGGCCCCGCGCGACATAGATCCGATGCACCGTATCCTCGTGAGTGTGCAGGTCGATCTTCTTAGCCACGACGACCTGCAACTCGCTCGCGTCGACATGCTGCGAGGTAACGATGTCTGCGGTCGGTCCTCCCTGCGACAGCGGCTTATGCTTGAGCAGACTATCGAGGTCCGTGAACGTGACCGGTTCCTCGGCAGGCGCCGCTTGAGATGCCGCAGCCGTCGACGCGATGGCGGCCAGCATGCTGCCGCCCATGAACCTTCGCCGATTCATCGCAACCTCCTGCCTCGTGGTCGTAGCGGGCGTGAACGTCACGCAAGCGTGAGCATTAGAGACGCGCGCTGGCCCAATGTAACCTCTGCCCGGCTGCGAGCGAAAACGAATTTGATCGGAAGCGGAGGGCCGAATAGCATCGGCGGCGAAACGGCACGTCCCGGCCTGCGCGGTTTTCGCGGAGGCAGCCAATTGTGGCAATTTTCTCCTACGAAATCAGAGGGGCGCCATGAATCATGACACTGCGGTTTCCAACGCCAAGCAGATAGCCGACCGTGTGCTCGCCCCGGCGGCTCGGCAAAACGACAAAGAGGGTCGCTTCTCCTCCGAGGCGGTCGCGGCGCTCGGAGGTGACGGCCTCCTCGGACTGATGCTGCCCGCCACCGTCGGCGGGGCGGCGCTTGGACCCCGCACCTTCGCAGCCGTTGTGGCGACGCTCGCCGAGGCGGACTCTTCGGTGGCGATGGTGTACCTCATGCACGCGAGCGCCGCCGCGACCATCGCCACGGCTCGTCCCGCGGCCGCGGTCGCGCCGATCCTGGAAGCGATCGCCGGTGGCCGACATCTCTCGACCCTGGCCTTCAGCGAGGCAGGCTCGCGGAGCCATTTCTGGGCGCCGGTCTCTCGGGCCCGCCGCAATGCGGCCGGCGTCCACCTCACCGCCAAGAAAAGCTGGGTGACCAGCGCCGGATACGCGCAGAGCTACGTGGTGTCCTCGCTGGCGCCGGAGGGATCCGGTCCGACGGATTCGACCCTTTATCTCGTTCGCATGGGCACTCGAGGCTTGTCGGTGGCGGGGCCCTGGGATGGTCTGGGTTTGCGAGCCAACGCCTCGGCCCCGATGACGATCGAGGACTGTGAGGTCGGGCCCGAGCATCAGTTGACGGAGGACGGCGCGGGCTTCCAGGCCATGCTGCAGGTGGTGCTTCCACTGTTCAATCTCGGCACCTCGGCCGTGGCGCTGGGCATCTGCCGCGCGGCGGTGTCGGCGACGGCGATGCACCTTAAGAATGCCCGCTTCGAGCATTTGGGCCAGAGCCTCGGCGAGAGCCTGCCGACGTTGCGCGCCCAGCTCGCGGCCATGCAGATCGACACCGACGGTCTCGCGGCGCGCATCGACGACGCGGTCGATCACCTCGAGCGGCCGCGGGACACGACGATGCTGCGGGTGCTCGAAAGCAAGGCCGCGGCGGGCGACATCGCCATCAACGTCACCTCGACCGCCATGCGCGTCTGCGGCGGCGCCGCCTTCTCGAAGCATATGAACGTCGAGCGGTTGTTCCGGGATGCCCATGCCGGTGCGGTGATGGCGCCGACCGGCGATGTGCTGCGCGAGTTCATCGGGAAGGCGGTCCTGGGCATTCCGCTCTTTTGAACCGAGGCGGTCGTCATGACGCGAACGATCTGGGTAGGCGCGGTCGCTTACGATCCGAAGGTGGTCACGATCTGGGAAGGCATGCGGCGCTACTTCCACGAGGAAGCGCACCTGCCCGTCGAGGTCGTGCTGTTCCAGAGCTACGAGGCGCAGGTGAGCGCTCTGCTTGCGGCGCCCGACGACCCCGCGCCGCGCATCGACATCGCCTGGAACACGAACCTCGCCTTTCTGCAGGCGGAGGCCTGGAGCCGGCATCGCTGCCGGCCGGTCGCGATGCGCGATACGGATCTCGGCTGGACCACGGAGATCGTTGCAGTGAGTGGGGGGCCGGTCAAATCGCTGACCGACCTCAGGGATCGCACCCTAGCGCTCGGCAGCCGCGATAGCGGCCATGCTGCGATACTTCCGGTGCACTTCCTCGAGCGCGAGGGCCTGGTCGAGGGGCGTGACTACCGCACGCTCCGCTTCAACAGCGATGTCGGAAAGCACGGCGACACCGGTACCAGCGAGGCAGAGGTTGTGCGCGCAGTCCTCGACGGCCGCGCCGACGCTGGCGCCGTCGGCAGCCCGTTCTGGCAGGCTCTGCGCGGCCAGCGGCTGGTGCCTGAGGGCGCCCTGGTTGGTATCTGGAGCTCGCCGCCTTACCACCATTGCATGTTCACGGCGCGGCCTGATCTCGACCCGCCCCTGGAGCGCCGCTTCGCCGATGCCCTTGCAGCGATGAGCTACGACAATCCAAGCCATCGGGCCGTGCTCGAGGCCGAGGGTCTCAAGCGGTGGGTCGCGCCCCACCTCGACGGCTACGATGCGCTCCGGGAGGCCTCGGCGCGGCAGGGTTTCTTCAGACGCCCGACCGAATAGCGCCGACGCTCACGCGCAATTGAAGATCGTCGCCAAGCGGCGCCGGTGCTCGTTTTCCCGGTCGAAGGCGCGACGCACTGCGGCGAAGGCCTGAGCGAGCGGAAAAATATCGGGCGTGAGAAACATGTCCCCGTCCTCGGCGCCCACGGGATGCCAATAGACGCCCTCGGCCGTGATGGTGACCTCGGGCACCAGGTCCGCGCGCGCGAGGGCTACGCCTTCGGCCGCGAAGCCGCGCAGGGCGATGCGGCGGATCACCCGGTCGTCTTCCGCGATCCCGCGCTCGTCGAGGAAGCGGCGGAATTCCTCGGCCTCTACATCCGTGGACACCGTCGCCGCCAACCGCACGCGGAATCCCTCGGTCCGGGCGTTTTCGATACCCCTCCAGGCGCGCGCCCAGGACCCTTTTCCGCGGTGGCGGTCGTGCCGCTCCGGCGTCGGGCTGTCGACGCTGATCTGCAGGGTGAGGCGCTCGCGCGGCAGCGCGCGCAAAGTCTCGAGCCGCCGGCCGACCAGCAGCATGCCGTTGGTGAGCACGGTCGTGGGCGCGGCGGTGGAGCAAGCCGCCAGGATCTCGCCGATGTCCGCGAGCAGGAATGGCTCGCCGCCGGTCACGAAAATCTCCGCGACGCCGAGCTCCGCGGCCTCGGCCGCGATCCGCCGCACGCGCTCGAGCCCAAGCGCGCGGCGGGGCGCCTTGGGAGAGGAGCGGACGCAGCAATAATCGCAGCGCAAGTTGCAGTCGAAATTCGTATAGAGCCAAAGCCGCGAGCCAATCGCGCGACCGGTCTCGGTCGACTCGCGTGCCTCGCCACAACGGACCACCCAGCGGTTGCGGCCCGACTCCACGTTCGCTTCGACCAAGGTGTTGTGGGTGAAGCGGCACCAAGCCTCGAGATCGGTGCCGACGCCTGGGTCACCACTGACGACGGCAATGAGATCGCCACGGCGCGCCCTGCGGAGCGCCGCGATCAGCTCCGGCATCAGGCCGGAGGCGAACGTCTTGGCGCCGGCATCCAGCTCGAACTCAGCTTTCATGGCCATAGGGCACACTACAGCCTGTCACCGGGAACCGAAAGACGTCTGCCGTACACTACACTGTGATGCAGGTGCGCGAGCGCCGGTCAGCGCTGGTCGATGATGACCGCGTCCAATCGTTTGAAGCACCGCGCCCCATGAGGCAAGCTCAAGGCATGATCGCACTCTTCACGGATTTCGGGTTGCACGGTCCCTATACGGGTCAGATGAAAGCGGTCCTGCACCAGATGGCTCCGGGTGTGCCGGTGATCGATCTCTTCGCCAACGCCCCGGTCGGCAATCCCAAGCCATCGGCCTACCTGTTGGCGGCCTATGTCACCTGGTTCCCGGCGGGAACCGTCTTCCTCTGCGTGGTCGATCCCGGCGTCGGCGGGAGCCGCCCGGCAATCACACTCGAGGCCGATGAACGCTGGTATGTGGGTCCAGGCAATGGCCTCTTCGAGCTGGTGCGACGCCGCGCGCGGAACGCGCGAAGCTGGGAGGTCGAGTGGCGGCCGGAGCACCTCTCGGCGAGTTTTCACGGTAGGGACCTCTTCGCACCGGTCGCGGCAAGCCTCGCCCTCGGCGAGCCGCCGCCCGGCCGGCCGCGCGCTGAAGCACCCGAGCGCCGAAGCGATTGGCCCGACGACCTCGCCGAAATCGTCTACGTCGATCATTTCGGCAACGCCATGACCGGGATCCGCGCGAGCATCCTGCCGCCAGACGCGAGGCTTGCCGCTGCAGGTCAGCTGCTCGAGCGGGCGAGCACCTTCAGCAGTCGGCCGCCGGGTACCGCCTTCTGGTACGAGAACTCCAATGGATTGGCCGAGATCGCCGTCAATCACGGGCGCGCGGCCCACGTGCTCGGGCTAACGATCGGAACCGCCGTCGATATCGTCTAGTCGGGCGCCATCGCTGCCGCGCGCCTTTCCCGCGGACCGGGAGCGCTGGTTCCCCTGCCGCTTCTCAAGCGGCTGCGAGAGGACTAAATGTCGAATGGCGCCGGCTCCACTCGAATGGGAGTAATCGCATGGGTCAGGATTCGAGGCCCGATGGCGTGATGCAGCTCGACGCATTGGAGGTTCTCGTTGTCGTCGACAACGAGACGGACACCCTGTCGAGCGTCGATGGGGGTGTGCCGCAAGTCCCGGAGGTGATCCACCTCGCCGCCCGGACACCTACGAGCCGCCACTACCAAGGGCACGACTGCAAGACCGTGTTCGATCAGTTATGCTGCGCCTGCCACGGACTCTCTGTATTGATCACGGGTCGCCTTTCGGAGCTGCGACACAGCATGCTCTTCGATATCGGCCCCTATGCCGACCTCTGGCTCGACAACGCGGGGCGACTCGGCGTCGATCTCTCGAGCATCGAGCACATCTTCCTGTCGCACTGGCATTTCGATCATAGCGGCGGTTTCCCGAAAGTCGTAGCCGCTATCGCGGCAGCCCGAGCCTCCGCGGGTCTCGCGCCGCCGATCGTCGATCTGCATCCGGACCGGCCGGACCAGCGCGGCATTCTGTTGCCGAGCGGGCTGATGATCATGCTGCCGCAAGAGCCCTCACTCGAGGAAATAGCGCGAGCCGGCGGCACCATCGCCACCAACGCCGAGCCTCATCCCATCTGCGGAGGCTTCTTCTTCGGTAGCGGGGCGATCGATCGCGTCACGGACTATGAGACGGGCCTTGTAGGCCATCACACATTCCGCGGCGAGGACGGCAAGCCAGATCCCCTGATAATGGATGAACGGTTCGTGGCGGCCCATGTGCGGGGGAGGGGCGCGACCGTGCTGTCCGCCTGCTCGCATGCGGGCATCGTCAACGCTTGCTTGGGGGCGATGCGGCGCTTCTCCAATACTCCGATCGATCTTGTGCTCGGCGGGTATCACCTCGCTGGCAAGGCAATGGAGCAGCGGATCGAGCCAACGGTCCGCGATCTCGAAAAGCGCGTCGGACCTCGCCTGGTGGCACCGGGCCACTGCACGGGGTGGCGAGCCAAGGCGAGGCTCGCGCAAACCTTCGCGCCTGGACGGTACGCGCCGAGCGTGGTTGGCACGCTCTATCGCCTGAACGCGTGATCATCGCGCGCGCTCGGTAGCTTGACTCCCCTCGGCCGAGCGCCCAGGCTTTTCTGGGCGGTAGACGAGGAGAAACAGTGATGGCAAAGAGCGAATTCCGGCAGGCGCTCGAGGCAGCGGTGCAGCGCAAGCACTCGAGCGTGCATCCCTGGAGCGAGGCATGGGTCTCGGGCGCGCTCAACCGGCGCCTGCTCGGCGAGTGGGTGAAGCAGCACTACCATTTCGTGAGTCATGCCGCGGAATGGATCGGCACTATCTTCGGCAACTGCCCGCACGAGGAAGTGCGTGAATTCCTGATCGAGAACATGTGCGAGGAGGAGGGTGTTACGGGGCAGTCGGGCTATCCCGCGGTGAAGCACGCGAAGCTCTTGCTCGACTTCGCCGAGCACTGCGGCATGGACCGCCGGTCCGTCGCCGACGCGCAGATCAACGGCGAGGTCCTGCCGGAGACGCTGGGCCTCCAGGCCTGGTGCTTCCACCAGAGCCGGCGGCATTTCGCCGAGGCGATCGCGTCGATCCTGATCGGGCTCGAATCCCAGGTACCGCAGATCTACAGCAAGACCACGCCGCCACTCCTCGAGAAATACGGCTTCACCGAGGAAGAGGTCGTGTTCTTCCGGCTGCACATCCTCGCGGACACCGAGCACGGCGAGCGCGGCTACGAGATCGTCGACAAGTACGCGAATACGCCGGAGCTGCAGGCGAACTGTTTGCGTCTCGTCAAGGAGGCGACGATGATGCGCCGGCTCTACCTCGACGGCCTCTACAACAAGTACCTGGCGCGGCCGGCCGCGCAGGCGGCGGAGTAGTCAATGGCCGTCGATCCCCGCGCGAAGGTGCCCTTGCGCGCCATGAACAGCGAGGTCGCGCGGCGCGCCGCGGAAGCGGCGCAGGCGAAAGCTCGCGAGTTCGGCCAGACCATCAGCGTCGCTGTCTGTGACGAGTCAGGCAACCTCGTATATTTCCTGCGCGGCGACAGCTGCAGTTTCATTACCTTCGAGACGTCCAAAGGCAAGGCGGCACTCGCCGCGGGTTTCCGTCGCCCGACCAACGATTATCTCGCAGCTGCTCGGGAGAGCCCGGCATTCTGGACCGGCGTCAGCACCGCGCTCGGCGGCATCATCGGGCCGGGCGGCTATCCGATCACGCGCGAGGGCGCGCTGATCGGCGGCATCGGCTGCGGCGGCGCGCTCGGCGAGGAGGACCACCTCTGCGCCGAAGCGGGTGCCAAGGCGGTCAGCAGCTAATCGCTAATTCGCCGGCGGCGAGTAGGCGACCTCCGCCGTGCGCCAGTCCTGGTTCGGCTTGGTGTAGTGCAGGATCTGCATGGGCGGCGACCAGTTGTGCCAAAACACGCCCTCGGTGCGCGGGAAGGTCACGTCGCCCGCGGCCCAGCCCGTGAACTTCCCTGTTTCCAGTGCCGTCGTAATGGCATTCGGGTCCGTGCTCTTCGCCTGTGTGATCGCCTGGGCGATGATCGCGATGTCGGCAAAGCAGTTGAGGTCGGAATAGACCGGCAGGTCCTTGAACTTCTCCTGGTATCGCTTGGCGTACCACGTGCCGATGTCGGACAGCTTCTGCTGCGGCGAGTAATACGCGATGAAATAGATGAGGCCGTCCTGGGCGTGGAGCTGCCACCATTGTGGCCGCACCGGCGCGTCGTAGGAGATCAGCATCGGCGTGTCCTGGAGACCGAGCGTTGCGGCCTGGTCGACCATGAGATCGAGCATCTGCCCGACGCCGACATTGAGGATCGCGTCGGGCTTGAACGCCTTCACCTGCAGGAGCTGTGGCGTCAGGTCGTTCACCGTCTGGTCATAGGTGAGTGACTGGATCTCCAGGCCGAGCTTCTTCGCCTTGTTTTGATTCTCGGTCTCGGAGATGAGCCCGATGCCGTAGTCGGTGGTCACCGCGAGGATCGAGATCTTCTTGTAGTTCATCTTCTTGATCCAGCCGAGCCAGGTCGCGGCGCGGAGCGGATCGATGGCGTGGGTGCGGAACGCCACGTCGTAGTGCTTGGCCGTGACGTCGGCAGCGCCGGCCTGGCTGCTCAGGGTGGGAACGCCGAGCTCCTTGGCGACCTCGTTCACCGCGATGTTCTCCGAGCTGTAGGCGAAGCCGCTCACGACCACCGCCTTTTCCTCGGTGACAAGCCGGCGATAGGCCGCGATCCCCGCCTCGTTCTTGGCCTGGGTGTCCTGGACCGAGATCTGGACCTTGCGGCCGAGAACGCCGCCCAAGACGTCGTTCACGTACTCGACCCCGATCTCCGCACCGCGCCGGCAGAGCTGGCCGAGGCCGGGATCGGCGGGTGGAGACAATCCGAGCTCCATGCCGATTACGATGGGAGGCTCATCGGCCGCCCCCGGTCGAGCCGTCGGCCCTATAAGCGCTGCCAGCGCCAAGGCGCCCGTGACCCACACCGCGATTCTCATGGCTTGCCCCCGTCGTACGTCGAAGTCCGATCGTGCCTCACCCGCAACCGGGCCTCAAGAGGCGCCTGCCACGCCGCTGAGCGAGAGCTCGGCCGCGCGGTGGCAGCTCGCGACGTGCCCCGGCGCCATCTGGGCGAGCGCGGGCGCCTCGGTCCGGCAGCGCTCGATGGCGTAGGGGCAGCGCGGATGGAAATAGCATCCGTTCGGGGGGTGCGCGGGGTCGGCGACCTCGCCCTGCAGGATGATCCGCTGGGCGCGCAGTCGTGGATCGGGTTTCGGCACCGCGGAGAGCAACGCCTCGGTGTAGGGATGACGGGGCCGTGCGAAAAGCGATTTGGTCGCGGCGATCTCCACGATCTTGCCGACATACATGACGGCGACGCGGTCGCTGACGTGCTTCACCACCGAGAGATCATGGGCGACGAAGAGATAGGAGAGGCCGAGCCGGTCCTGCAAATCCAGCAGAAGGTTCACGATCTGCGCCTGCACGGAGACGTCCAGCGCCGAGACCGGCTCGTCCGCCACGATCAGGCTCGGATGCAGCGCCAGCGCGCGGGCGATGCCGACGCGCTGCCGCTGCCCGCCGCTGCAGGCGTGCGGGAAGCGGGTCATGTAGGCGGCTGGCAGCTGCACCAGCTCGAGGAGCTCGCGCACGCGCTCGCGCCGCTCGGCGCGGCTCTTCATCCCGTTCACCAGCAGCGGCTCGCCGATGATGTCGCCGATCGCCATGCGCGGGTTGAGCGAGGAGAACGGGTCCTGGAAGATCATCTGCATATGCCGGCGCAGCCGCTTGAGCTCGCGCTTGGGCACCATGGCGATATCCATGGGCTCGGCATCGCCAACGCGGAAGCGGATCGCGCCGGCAGTGGGTTTGAGCGCGCGCACGATGCAGCGGGACACCGTCGTCTTCCCACAGCCGCTCTCGCCCACCAGCGACAAGGTCTCTCCTTTCTTGATCTGGAAGCTGACGCCGTCGACGGCCCGCACCTCGCCGGCGGTACGGAGCAGCACGCCCTTGCGGATGGGAAAGGATTTACGGAGTTCGACGACCTCGAGGAGGGTCATGCGCTGCCTGCGCCTGCCTCGCGATAGAGAAAGCAGCTAACCGCATTCCCGTCCGGGGTCGTGGTCATCTGCGGCGTTTCACGATCGCAGCGGCCGGCAATGGCGTCGGGACAGCGGGGATGGAAGGGGCAGCCCGGCGGCCGGTCGTAGGGATGCGGGATCGAGCCCGAGACCGTGGTGAGCCGGTCTCGCGGCGTCGCGAGAATGCTCGGGATCGAGCGCAGCAGCGCCTTGGTGTAGGGATGCTTCGGCGCGTGAAAGATCTGGTCGACCGGCCCTCTTTCGACCACGCGACCCAGGTACATCACCACGACTTCGTCCGCCATCTCCGCGATGACGCCCATGTCGTGGGTGATCAGGATGATCGCGAGACCGCGCTCGCGCTGCAGTCGGCGGAGGAGATCGAGGATCTGCGCCTGGGTGGTGACGTCGAGCGCTGTGGTGGGCTCGTCGGCGATCAGGATGCGTGGCTCGCAGGCGAGCGCCATGGCGATCATCACCCGCTGGCGCAAACCGCCCGAGAGCTGGAAGGGATACTCGTCGATACGCCGCTCTGGACGCGGAATGCCAACCATGGCGAGGAGCTCGATGGCGCGCCGCCGCGCCGCCCGCTTGTCGAGCGGACTGTGCTGCCGGATCGCCTCCACGATCTGGTTGCTGACGGTGTAATAGGCCGAGAGGGAGGTCATCGGCTCCTGGAAGATGAGGGCGATGTCGCGGCCGCGGATCGCGCGCATCTCGTGGCTCGTGGGTGCAAGGAGCGCCAGGTCGACGGTCTCGCGCACGCCACTACCGTTCTGGCGCGCGAGCAGGATGCTGCCACCTTCGATCCGGCCCGGACGCTCGACGATGCGCAGGATCGAGCGGGCGGTGACGCTCTTACCGCAGCCGCTCTCGCCGACGATCCCGAGCGTGCGGCCGGCATGGACTTCGAGGCTCGCGCCATCGACCGCGCGAACCACGCCTTCGTCCTGATGGAAATAGGTCTTGAGGTCCCGCACGGCGAGGACAGGCGCGGATCGTGCGGCTCCGCCTTCAGCCATAGGGGTCAGCCGCGTCGCGCAGCCCGTCACCGAGGAAATTGAACGCGAGGATGATGACGATGACCGGGATCGCCGCGATCAAGAGCCAGGGCGCGATGCCGAGCGTCTGGATGTTCTGCGCGTCCTGCAGGAGCACACCCCAGGAGATCGCCGGCGGCCGCAAACCCAACCCGAGGAAGCTCAGCGACGTCTCGCTGATGATCATGGCGGGGAGCGCCAGGCTCGCGGCGGCGATGATATGGCTCAGGAACGAAGGCAGCATGTGGCGGAAGATGATCCGCAGCCGGGAGGCACCCGCGAGCTCCGCCGCGGTGACGAAATCCTCGCTCCGAAGGGCCAGGAAGCGTCCCCGCACGACGCGAGCGAGGTCGGTCCAACCGATGAACGAGATGATCACCGTGATCGCGAAATAGATCTGTGCGGTCGACCATGTGTTGGGTAACGCGGCGGCGAGGCCCATCCAGAGCGGTATGGTCGGAATCGAGCGGATAATCTCGATCAGGCGCTGGATCAGCGTGTCCACCACGCCGCCGTAGAGGCCGGAGATGCCGCCCAGCAGTACGCCTAGGAACAAGCTGATCGCGACGCCCGCGAGGCCAATCGAGAGGGAGACGCGTGTCGCGACCGCGAGCCGCGACCAGAGATCGCGTCCGAGCAGGTCGGTACCGAGGAGGTAGAGGCCATCCTCGGGATTGCCGCTGGAGACGCCGATCAGATGCGTGGTGGTGGGGAAGAGGCCGAAGAGCGTGTAGCGATATCCGTCCGCGAACAGCCGGAGGTAGAGCTTACTGTCGGGATCGACGGTGTAGACGATCTTGAAGGTCTTGAGGTCGCGCTTGCCCTTGAGGCCGTGCACCCAGGGCCGGAATGCGCCGTCGCTGTCCCAGAGGTGAACCGCCTGCGGCGGGATGTAGGAGCGCCGCGAGTCCGTCGCCTGCGGATCGCTGTAGGCGATCGTGTCCGCGAAGAGCGCGGCGGTGTAGAAGATCGCCACCAAGATGCCGCTCCAGACCGCGAGCCGATGCTTGCGGAAGCGCCACCAGGTGAGCTTGAGCTGTGTCGCCGAGGCGATGCGCTCCTCGGCGGAGACGGCCTCGGCGCGGCTGCGGAATGGCGCCAGCCAGGCGAGGACGCCAGTCACGTCTCCACCTGGAAGCGGATGCGCGGGTCGATCCACATGAGAACCAGGTCCGAGACGAAAGTGCCGATCACCGTCATCACGCCCAGCATTAGAATGATGGTGCCCGCGAGGAACATGTCCTGCGCCAGCAGCGAGCTCAGCAGCAGGGGCCCGACGGTCGGCAGGCTCAGCACCAGCGACACGATGATGCTGCCGGAGACCACGTAGGGGAAAAGATAGGCAAGACTGCTAGCGAAGGGGTTGAGGGCGGCACGCACGGGGTACTTGAGGATCACCCGTGTCTCCGAGAGACCCTTGGCGCGCGCCGTCACCACGTAGGGTTTGCGCAGTTCGTCCAGCAGATTGGCGCGCATGATGCGGATGAGCTGCGCCGTGCCCGCGACCGCCAGGATCAGCGCCGGCAGCGGCAGATGCTTCACGAGATCCCAGAGCTTCGCCAGGCTCCAGGGTGCGAGCTCGTATTCCGCGGTGAAGAGCCCACCGATGTTGGCGTCGAACAGCTTGAAGCCCAGGTACATCAGTATGAGCGCCAGCAGGAAATTCGGGATCGCCAGGCCGATGAATCCGAGGCAGGTGAAGAAATAATCCCCTGCCGAGTATTGCCGCACGGCGGAGTAGATGCCGATCGGCAGCGCGAT
>DATFRA010000290.1:0-15190 GCA_035263705.1 Allostellaceae bacterium | reverse complement strand
GGCCGGTGATAGACCGCCTCGGCCAAGCCGCTTTCCACGATGCGGCCGGCGTACATCACGTTGACGCGCCGCGCATAGCGCGCGACCACGCCGAGATTGTGGGTGATGATGATGAGCGCGACGTTGAAGCGCCGCGTCAGGTCGCGCATCAGCTCCAGGATCTGCGCCTGGATGGTCACGTCGAGCGCGGTGGTGGGTTCGTCCGCGATGATGAGCTTGGGATCGCAAGCCAGCGCGATCGCGATCATCACGCGCTGGCGCATGCCGCCGGAGAACTGGTGCGGATACTGTTTCAGCCGGCGCCGGGGATCGGCGATGCCGACGAGGGTCAGGAGCTCGACGGCGCGCTTTTGCGCGGCGACGCCGTCGACGCCGCGATGCTGCTCGATCGCCTCGGTGATCTGCCGGCCTATGGTGAGGACCGGATTGAGCGAGGTCATCGGCTCCTGGAAGACCATGCCGATCTCGGCGCCACGGATGCGGCGCATCTCCTCGTCCGAGGCCTCCATGAGGTCGCGCCCCCCGAACAGGATGCGGCCACCGGCGATGCGGCCGGGTGGGTCGGGGATCAGGCGCAGGAGCGACATGGCGCTGGCGGACTTCCCGGAGCCGCTCTCGCCGACGATCGCGACCGTCTCGCCTTGCTCGACTGTATAGGAAACGTCGTCGACCGCCCGCACGACCCCGATGCCCGTGCGAAATTCCGTGCACAGTTCCCGCACGTCCAGTAACGGCGGCACACGCCCTCCCAACGCTCTCCCAAGCCCGCGATCCCGCGAGCGTCTGTTAATTGGCTGTGATTATGGAACAGCACCGGAGGCGGCGCAAACGCGCAAAATCCCGCCCTTCGGGCCTCCTCCGGCGGCGCGGGCGCGCTCGAGAGCGGCGCCGCGCCAGTATTCGCAGAAACACGTACAGCCCCCAGAGGAGTGGATGAAATCCCCCTTACCACTCTGAGGGGGCAACCGTTTGTCCGCTCCAGGACGGCGACGCGCCGCATATGCCCCGAAAATGCCGGGATCGCGTCCCCGTGATTGCCGCAATCTCGACCGACGGTGGCTACCGACCCAATCATGAGCGGGAGGCTCCCATGAGACGGCCGGCAATCCCCACCCTCATCGTGATGCTGCTTTGCCTCGCTGGCGCGCCCGCGTTCGCGGGTGATCTCGCGCTCAAGCGAGTCATGCTGTCGACGGGTGGGGTCGCCTATCTGGAGTACGCGGCGGAAGTCGACGGCGACGCCACGCTCACCCTCAACGTGCCCCTTGACCAGGTCGACGACGTCCTCAAGTCGATCGTGGTCTACGACAGCAAGGGCGGCGTCGGCGCTGCGAGTCTCCCGGGCCGGCAGCCGCTCACCCAGGTGTTCAGTGACTTGCCCTTCGGGCCCGAGGCGCTCGCGTCGCCCGCGGCGCTCCTCAACGCGCTCCAAGGCGCGGAGATCCGCGTCGGCGCGAGCCGTCCGATCACCGGCAAGCTCCTGCGGGTCGTCGCCGAGACCACGCGGGCGACCGACAGCACCACCACGACCCGCAACCGCGTCAGCATGCTGAGCACGGAGGGCCTTCAGCAATTCATCCTGGAGGACGCCGAAAGCGTGCGATTCGTCGACACCGATCTCCAGGCCAAGGTCGACCAGGCGCTTGCCGAGATCGCCTCGCACCGGGCCAAGGACCGGCGCGCCATCTCGCTCACCACGCATGGCGGCGGGACTCGCACGCTGCGCGTCGGCTACGTGACGGCGGCCCCGCTTTGGAAGGGAACCTATCGGCTGAGCCTGCCCGCGGAGGGCGCCACGGCGCATCTCCAGGGCTGGGCGGTGCTCGAGAACATGAGCGGCGAGGACTGGAATGGCGTCGAGCTCACGCTCCTCTCCGGCAATCCCGTGAGCTTCCGCCAAGCTATCTATCAGGCCTATTACGTGCACCGACCGGAGGTGCCGGTGGAGGTCGCGGGCCGCATCCTGCCAAAGCAAGACACCGGCACCGTGGATGAGATCCGGGCCGCCTCCGGCGCCGGCGCGGCGAGCTTGGGCGGGGCGATACGGGCCATGCCTGCGGCGGCGCCCCCGCCGGCGCTCGCGCAACAAATGAAAGCGCTCGGCCTCGCCGAGAGCCTGGAGAGGGATATCCCCATGGCAGCGGCGGCGGACGCCGCGGCGGCGCAGGAGGGCATGACGCAGGTCTCCTTCCGTATTCCGGTGCCGGTCACGCTCGGGAGCGGCCAATCTGCGCTGGTGCCGCTGATCGACCGCAATCTACCCGCCGAGCGCTTGGCGCTGCTGCAGTCCGCTACCAGCACCGCGCACCCGCTCGCGGCGGTGAAGCTCACCAACGACGGCGGCAACGGCCTGCCGCCTGGCGTGGTCACGCTCTACGAGCAGGGACCGCAGGGCACCGTCTATGTCGGCGACGCGAGGCTGGCGGGCTTGCCGGCCGGCGAGAACCGGCTCTTGAGCTACGCCGTGGATGAGAAGACCAAGACGCTGCGCGATTCCGAGACCGCGAGTCGGCTCACCAAGGCCACGATCGCCCAGGGCGTGCTGCATCTGACGCGGAGCGAGCGGCTCTCGGTGGCCTACACCGTCGCCGCGCCCAAGACCGAGGCTCGCCACGTCATCGTCGAGCAGCCGCTCATGTCGGGCTGGACGCTGATCGCGCCCGGGAAGGGCGTCGCGGAGACCGTTTCCGCTTACCGCGCATCGCTCGATCTCAAGCCCGGCGAGACGGAGAGCCTCCGCTTCGTCCTGGAGCGGCCGAACGAGGAGCTTCTGCGCATCCTCGATACCGACGACGAGCAGCTGGGTGCGATCGCCAAGAGCACGGCCATCGATCCCGCAGTCAAGGCGGCGCTCGCCGAGCTCGCGCGGCTCCGCCGCGTGGTCGCCGAGAAACAGGCGGCGGTGTCCCGGATCGAGACTGCCATCGGCGACATCGCCGAAGACCAGAGCCGGATCCGCGCCAATCTCGAGAGCGTGGACAAGGAGAGCGCGCTCCACAAGCGCTACATCGAGAAGCTCGCCGCCGAGGAGACCCGCATCGAGGCGCTGCAAGCCGACCGTGGCAAGGCCGACGACGAGACGCGTGCCGCGACGGACGCGGTCGCGGCCTACATCGCCAAGCTGAGTGTGTGACGCCCGGTGCGTCCTGCGTGGTTCGACGGGCTCACTATGAGGGCGCTCGCCCTCACCCTGAGCCGCCGCCGAAGGCGGCGAGTCGAAGGACGCTCGCTTGCTCAGGATGGGGTGGATTGAGAATGCGCGAAGAAAAGCTCCTCATCCTGAGCAAGGGCCGATAGGCCGCGCCGAAGGACGCAGTGGCGATGCCGCAAAGCCCCAAAGCATCGCCGCAGACCTCGACGCGCCTGTGCTTTTCTCCCGACATCTGCGGGGAAGCATCCCCGACCTGCTAAGATGCGATTCTCGAGCTGCTCTCGCTGTTCTCGTGAGATTGACTCGGCGCCCGGCCACCCGTAGCTTGCCGCCATGCCGTCCGGCCGCGCCTTCGTCTCGAAGTCCCGAAAGCCCCGCGATCAGGGGCCGGGGATTCGTTTGCGCTGATCGAATCGGACGCGATCGACCACCAGGCCCCGCCGGCGACGGACGGGGCTTTTTCATGTCTGCCCTCGCCTCTCGTGCCGGCGGCGCCGCAACCGGAGGAGAGGATCGTCATGGATAGCAATGCATCGCTTGAACGACCATCACTCGAGGGCATCTGGCTGCCGCTCGTCACGCCGTTCACCGACGGCGCGCTCGATGAGGGGGCGCTTGCAAGCCTGGTCCGGCACTACATGGCGCAGCCGATCGACGGGCTCATCCTCGCCGCCACCACCGGCGAGGCGCTGACCCTCGACGACGCCGAGGTCGAGCGGCTGGTCGCGGTGACGGCCGAGACGGCCGCCCGGCGGCGGCCGATCTTTCTCGGCCTCTGCGGCAGCGACACGCGGAAGCTGCTGCACCGCCTCGACGAGACCGCGAGCTGGCCGATCGACGGCTATCTCGTGACCTGCCCCTATTATTCGCGGCCCTCCCAGGAGGGCCTGCGCCGGCATTTCGAGGCGCTCACCGACCGCACGACCAAGCCGATCGCGCTCTACAACATCCCCTACCGCACCGGCGTCAATCTCGCCAACGAGACGGTGTTCCGTCTGGCCGAGCTCGAGACTGTGATCGGCATCAAGGACTGCTGCGCCGTTCCCGCGCAGAGCTTCGACCTGCTGCGTGGACGGCCGGCGGGTTTCGCGGTGATGACCGGCGAGGACGGCTGGTTCTTCAGCGCGCTCGCCCACGGCGCCGACGGCGGCATCCTCGCCTCCGCTCACGTCGACCCCGAGGCCTTTGCGGCGGTGCGTAGAGCGCTTCTCGCCGGCGAGCGCGAGCGCGCCTTGCGGCTCTGGACCGATCTGGTCGACGTGGTGGCGCTGCTCTTTGCGGAGCCGAGCCCGGCACCGATCAAGCATTGGCTCTGGCGGCGCCACCTGATCCCGTCGCCCGAGGTGCGCATGCCTATGGCGCCGGTAAGCGCAACGCTGGCCGGGCTGATCGACCGCATGATCCAGAAGCGTGCGCACCAGCCGAGCGCCGTGGCCTAGCGGGCGAGCGACGCCCGCGCCCACCGCACGCGCCAGAGGATCAGCCCCGCCGACCACGCCAGCATGACCACGAGCGCCGCCGCCATCGGGAGCGGCGCGCCGATCGGCACGGCGAGCACCGGCAGGCAGGCGATGATGGCGCCGAAGAACGGGCCCGCGCGCTCGGCAGTGCGCGCGGCCGTGATCACGACCGAGGCGGTAATCAGGATCTTGGCGAGGAACGGGACCCAGAACGGGTCGAGCGTCATGCGCGAGCGGCTCAGATCTCGAGCTGGCCGCCCAATTCCACCACTCGATTGGCGGGGATGCGGAAGAACTCGGTGGCGTTCAGCATATTGTTGGTCATGAAGGAGAACAACCAGCGGCGCGCGCGCGACAGCCGCGAGTTCTTGGCAGCAATGATCTTCTCGCGCCCGAGAAAGAATGACGTCTCCATCAGATTGAAGCGGAATTGCATCAGGCGAAGCTGCGCGAGCGCGCGCGGAATATTGGGCGCGTCGGCGAACCCGTAGTGCACGGCAACGGTGTGGAAGCCGTGCTCGAGATGCTGGATCGTGAAGCGCTGATCGGCGGGCACGTGGGGAATATCCTCCGTGGTCACCGTCATCAGCACGACGCGCTCATGGAGGACCTTGTTGTGCTTGAGGTTGTGCAGCAACGCAGCCGGAATCTGGTCGACGTTGCCGGTCATGAAGATCGCCGTGCCGGCGACGCGATCAGGCCGGTCGGGCCGGAGCGAAGCGAGAAAGATGTCGAGCGGCATGGCCTCGCGTTGGCGCTCCGACTGGACCAGTGCGCGGCCGCGCATCCAGGTCGACATGACCCAGAAGGCCGCCATGGCGACCACCACCGGGAACCAGCCGCCCTCCTCGATCTTGAGCAGGTTGGCGCTGAACAGCGAGAGATCGACGGCGAGAAAGAAACCGAACAGAAGCAGCGACGGCAGGAGGCTCCAGCGCAGCACGCCGATCATGTAGATCGCCGCCAGTAGCGCATCGAGACTCATGGTTCCCGTGACCGCGATACCGTAGGCGGTGCCGAGGTTGTCCGACGACTTGAAGCCGAGCACCAGTGCCATCACCGCGATCAGCAGGAACTGGTTCACCTTCGGCAGATAGATCTGGCCGCGCTCCTCCTCGGACGTGTGGCGCACCTGCAAGCGCGGCAGATAGCCCAGCTGCACCGCCTGCTGCGTCATCGAGAATGCGCCGGAGATCACCGCCTGAGAGGCGATGATGGTGGCGGCCGAGGCGAGCACCACCAGCGCGTAAAGCCCCCAATGCGGGACCAGCCGGAAGAATGGATTATCGAGCGCTTCCGGCGCCCGAAGCAGTAGCGCGCCCTGCCCGAAATAGTTCAGGATCAGTGCAGGGAACACCAGATAGAGCCACGCGCGGCGGATCGGCTCGCGTCCGAAGTGCCCCATGTCGGCGTAGAGCGCCTCTGCGCCCGTGACGGCCAGGACCACCGCACCCAGAATCACGAAGCCGCGTAGGGGATCGGCGAGCAGGAACTCGACGCCGTAGAGCGGGTTGAGTGCCAGCAGAATCTCCGGCTGGCGCACGATCTGAACCAAGCCAAGCGACGCGATCACGGCGAACCAGAGCGCCATCACCGGACCGAAGAATCCGCCGACCATGGCGGTACCGCGCCGTTGCACCAGGAACAGCGCGAGCAGCAGCACGAGCGTGATCGGGATGACATAAGGCTCGAAAAGCGGCGTCGCGACCTTGAGGCCCTCCACGGCGGAGAGCACCGAGATCGCCGGCGTGATCACGCCGTCCCCGAAAAACAGCGAGGCGCCGACCAGGCCCGCCGCCAAAATAAGCTTGTGCCGCCGGCCGCGGCGGCTTGCGGAGCGCAACGCCAGCGCCGTGAGCGCTAGGGTGCCGCCGGCGCCACGGTTGTCCGCGCGCATGATGACGATCACGTATTTGAACGTCACGACGACGGTGAGCGCCCAGGCGATCAGCGACAACACGCCGAGGACGCTCGCCTCGCTCACGCCGCCGGCGCCCGCCAAGCACTGCTTTACCGTATAGAGCGGCGAGGTGCCGATGTCGCCGTAAACGATGCCAAGCGCACCCAGGACGAGATTCTGCCGCGCCTTCCGGTGGGCTTCAGAACCGTTCTGCACCGCTGTGAGGGCCATCCGCGTCCTCGGCCGAGGAGGGTATCGTGTGTAATCCCATTCCCGCCGGGGCGCAACGAGGCCGGGGACAGACGTCGCGGCCGGTGCGGCTAGATCTCGAGCTGGCCGCCCAATTCCACCACGCGGTTGCTGGGGATTTTGAAGAACTCGGTGGCGTTCAGCATGTTGTTCGACATGAAGGAGAACAGCCGGCGCTGCCAGCGGGCGAGCTGCGAATCCTTCCCCGTGATGATCTTCTCGCGGCCCACGAAGAACGAGGTCTCCATCAGATTGAACCGGAACTGCATCAGCCGGAGCTGCGCCAACGCGCGCGGGATGTTGGGTTCGTCCATGAAGCCGTAATGCACGATCACCGTGTGGAAGCCGTGCTCGAGGTGCTGGATGGTGAAGCGCTGCTCGTCTGCCACGTGAGGAATGTCCTCGACGAAGACGGACATGAGCACCACGCGTTCGTGCAGGAACTTGTTGTGCTTGAGGTTGTGCAGCAGCGCGCCTGGCACGAGGTCGACATTCCCGGTCATGAAGATCGCGGTGCCGGGCGCGCGCACGCGATTAGGTCCGATGCTCGCGAGGAACATCTCGAGCGGCATCGCGTTGCGCTGGCGCTCGGCCACCACCAATGAGCGGCCGCGCATCCAGGTGAACATCACCATGTAGACTAGCGTCGCCACCGCCAGCGGGAACCAGCCGCCCTCCTCGATCTTGATCAGGTTGGCACTGAAGAAGGCCAGGTCGACCACCAGGAACGTGCCGAACAGCCCGAGGGCGAGCAGCAGGTTCCAGTGCCGGACGCCCGCCATGTAGGAGAAGGCCAAGACGGTCGTCAGCGTCATGGTGCCCGTGACCGCGATGCCGTAGGCGGTGCCGAGATTGTCGGAGGACTTGAAGCCCAGCACCAGCGCGATCACCGCGACCAACAGAAATACGTTCATGGTGGGCACGTAGATCTGGCCGCGCTCCTGCTCGGAGGTGTGGCGGATTTGCATGCGCGGGAGATAGCCCAGCTGGATCGCCTGCTGGGTCATGGAAAAGGCGCCGGAGATCACGGCTTGAGAGGCGATCACGGTGGCGGCGGTCGCGAGCGCCACCATGGGATAGAGGCCCCAGGACGGCACAAGCCGGTAAAAGGGATTGTCCAGCGCCTCCGGGTTGCGCAGCAGCAGCGCGCCCTGGCCGAAGTAGTTGATCACCAGCGCCGGGAAGACCAGGCGCAGCCAAGCCACGCGAATGGCATGCGCGCCGAAGTGACCCATGTCCGCGTAAAGCGCCTCGGCGCCGGTAACCGCCAAGACCACCGCGCCCAGCAGCACGAAGCCTTTGAGCGGTGCGCCCGCCAGCAGTCGCAAGCCCCAGAGCGGATTGAGCGCCTGCAGGATCTCGGGCTGGAGCCAGATCTCGATCGCGCCGAGCACCGCCAGCACCGCGAACCACACGGCCGTCACTGGGCCGAAGAACCCGCCGACCAGGCTGGTGCCGCGGCGCTGGATCGCGAACAGCACGATCAACACGACGACCGTGAGCGGAATCACATAGGGATCGAAGAGCGGCGTCGCGACCTTCAATCCTTCGATCGCGCTCAGCACGGAGATCGCCGGCGTGATCACGCCGTCACCATAGAAGAGGGCGGCACCCACCAGGCCCGCCATCAGGATCAGCCGATGCCGCGTGCCGATGCGTCCGGCCGAGCGGAGCGCCAGCGCGGTCAGCGCGAGGATGCCGCCCTCGCCGCGGTTGTCCGCGCGCATGATGACGATCACGTATTTGACCGTGACCACCATCATCAGCGACCACGCGATCAGTGAAAGCACGCCCAGCACGTTGTCGGGCGTGATACCGCCCTCGGCGTCGAAGCACTGCTTGACCGTGTAGAGGGGCGACGTGCCGATGTCGCCGTAGACGACGCCGAGCGCTCCCAGGACCAGATTGTGCTTCGCCCGCCTCAGAGACTGCGGGTCGGCGTGAGCCGCCGCTTGCGCCATGGCCAACCTTGACGTGGTCCAAAAGGGCGCCCGTGTTTAGTCCTATTCGGGCGCGGGCGCAACCGGCGGGCGGGGTCGGTTGTTAAACATATCGCGCCGATCAGGGAGCCTTCGGGAGCATCCGGCCGAGGTCGCGGCCGCCGAAGATGTGCAGATGGAAGTGTTGCACTTCCTGATGCCCGTCGCGGCCGGTGTTGGCAAGGATGCGGTAGCCCGTCTCGCCGAGGCCCTGCTCGCGCGCGATCTTGCCGGCGGCCCGGAGCAGCGCCGCAAGCTCGACGTCTTTGCCGTCGGCCGTGAAATCGTCGAGCGAGGTATAGGGACTCTTCGGGATCACCAGGATGTGCACGGGCGCCTGGGGTCTGATGTCGCGGAAGGCGAGGACATGGGCGTCCTCGTAGACCTTCTGGCACGGCAACTCGCCGCGAAGGATGCGGGCGAATACGTTGTTGGCATCGTAAGGCATGGCGGCTCTCCTTCGCGGCGATGTTACTGCGGCGAGCGCCGCGCTTTCTCGGCCAGGCCCGACGTGCCCTCACGACGCGCGAGCTCCGCCCACACCTCCGCGGGCGTGATGGATGTGGCGGCCCACAGCACGAGGAGATGATAGAGCAGGTCGGCACTCTCGCTCACCACGGCGGCCCGCCGGCCTGCCGCCGCCGCAAGCGCGGCTTCCAGCGCCTCCTCGCCGAGCTTTTGCGCGGCCCGCTCGGCGCCCTGACTCAGCAGCTTTGCCGTATAGGAGCTCGCGGGATCCGCCTGCGCCCGAGCGCCGATGGTCTCGAAGAGCCGGTCGAGCGTGGTGCCATCGCGTTGAATCATGACGTGCCTCGACGGTGGAAGCTCTGCAGCGACGTCGTGCATCCTTCGATGCGCTTCGCTTGCTCAGGATGAGGGCCTTTGAGAATGGCGCAAAGAAAAATCCTCATCCTGAGCAAGCGAAGCGTTGGGCCGCGCGTCGAAGGACGCACGATCGAGTGACATCTCACTCGCGAACCGGAATCCCGGCGTCCCGGAGCGCCGCCTTGGCGTCGCGGATGCTGTAGGTGCCGAAATGGAAGATCGAGGCGGCGAGCACGGCGCTGGCGTGGCCGTCGCGCACGCCTCCGACCAAGTGCGCGAGGCCGCCGACGCCGCCCGATGCGATGACGGGGACCGTGACCGCGTCGGCGATCGCCCGCGTGAGCGGAATGTCGAAGCCCTGCTTGGTGCCGTCACGGTCCATGGAGGTGAGCAGGATCTCGCCGGCGCCAAGCGCGGTCATGCGCCGCGCCCAATCGATCGCGTCGATGCCCGTCGCGCGCCGGCCGCCATGGGTGAACACGTCCCAGCGGCCGGGCCTCGTCTGTTTCGCGTCGATCGCGACCACCACGCATTGGCTGCCGAATTTCTCGGCGGCCTCGCGGACCAGCTCAGGTCGCGCTACCGCCGCAGTGTTGATCGAGGCCTTGTCCGCGCCCGCGATCAGCAGGCGGCGGATGTCCTCGACCTCGCGCACGCCGCCGCCAACCGTGAGCGGCATGAAGCACTGCTCGGCAGTCCGGCGCACCACGTCGTAAAGCGTCGCGCGGTTCTCGTGGGACGCCGTGATGTCGAGGAAGCAGAGCTCGTCGGCACCCTCGGCGTCGTAGACTTTCGCCTGCGCCACGGGATCGCCGGCGTCTACCAGATTGACGAAGTTCACGCCCTTGACGACGCGGCCATCCTTGACGTCGAGGCAAGGGATGACGCGCACCTTCAGCATCACTCGTCCTCCGCCGCGAGCGCCAGCGCCGCCTTGGGGTCGATCCGCCCGTCGTAGAGCGCCCGGCCGCAGATAACGCCCTCGATCCCGTCCTTCGCGTGACCCTGGAGCGCGCGGATGTCGCCGAGCGAGGCGACGCCGCCCGAGGCGATCACCGGCGTCTCCAGGCGGCTCGCTAGCGCCGCCGTCGCTTCGACATTGACGCCCGCGAGCGCGCCATCGCGCTCGATGTCCGTGTAGATGATCGCGGTCACGCCGCAATCCTCGAAGCGAAGCGCGAGCTCGAGCGCCGAAACCTCCGCGGTCTTGGCCCAGCCCTCGACCGCCACCTTGCCGCCGCGGGCGTCGATGCCGACCGCGACCGAGCCCGGAAACTTGCGGCAGGCGTCGCGCACGAGATCGGGGTTCCTCACCGCGGCGGTGCCGAGAATGACGCGGCGGACGCCGCCCTCGAGCCAGCGCTCGATCGAGGCGGCGTCGCGGATGCCGCCGCCGAGCTGCACGGGGATCGCGACCGAGCGGACGATCGCCTCGACCGCGCGGGCGTTGGCCGCCTTTCCGGCGATCGCGCCGTCAAGATCGACCACGTGGAGCCAGCGGAAGCCCTGCGCTTCGAAAGCGCGCGCCTGCGCAGCCGGATCGTCATTGAAGACGGTCGCCGCCTTCATGTCGCCCCGCAGCAGACGCACGCATTGACCGTCCTTCAGATCGATCGCGGGGTAGAGGATCACGGCTCGCCCGTCACATTGGGCGTCAGCGGCTTCCAGAGGAAATGGCCGCTGATGATTCGGCCGCCGACCCGGGCGTAGGCTGGATGCTGGCCCCAGCGGCGATAGCCCATGGACTCGAAGAGCCGGATCGCCGCCGTCTGGGTATCGCGGACGTCGAGGTTCAGTACCTCGACGCCGAGCTCGCGGGCGATCGTCTCGACGAGCTCGACCATCTTCCGCCCGAGCCCGCGGCCGCGCGCCCATGGCGCCACGAACATGCCCGTAAGCTGCGCCGCGAAGGCCTGCGCCTCGTTGTTGCGCGGCGGCCGGACCAGGATCGCCGAGCCCGCGATGGTGCCGTCGAGCCGGCCCACGAAGACGCGCCGCTCCGGCACCAGCACCACGCCTTTCCAATAGGCTTCCATGATGTGGCGCGGCGGCTTCCTGACCCAGCCGAAGCCGCCGCCTTCGGAGATCGCGGCCTCGGCGGCGTCGCAGATGTCGTCGAGGTCGGTGCCCTTGAATTCCCTGAGCAGCTCGACAGAGATTGCACCCGATTTGGAGTCGCTCATGGCCGCCAACCAAGGAAATTCGCGATCAGCCGCAGGCCCGTCGCCTGGCTCTTCTCGGGATGGAACTGCGTGCCCACGAGATTGTCGCGGCCGACGACGGCCGTGAGCGCGTCGCCATACTCGGTGGTGGCGAGCACGTGGGCGGGATTCTGGCAGCGCATCTCGAAGGAGTGCAGGAAATAGGCGTGATCGCCCCCAGATATGCCGGCGAGCACCGGATGCGCTTGGCGGAGCTCGAGCTCGTTCCAGCCCATGTGCGGGATCTTGAGCGAGGGGTCCGTGGGTTTGATCACGACGACTTCGCCGGGGATCCAGCCGAGACCCGCGACGTCCCCGAACTCACGGCCCCAGCTCGCCATCAGCTGCATACCGACACAGATGCCGAGGAAGGGCCGGCTCCGGCCAACGACGCACTCCGCAAGCGCTGCCTCCATTCCGGCGACAGCGGCGAGGCCGCGCCGGCAATCGGCGAAGGCGCCGACGCCCGGGAGCACCACGCGGTCGGCCTTGCGCACCAGATCGGGATCGCTGGTCACCACCACGTCGGTGGCGAAATCACCCTCGCGCGCCGCGCGCTCGATCGCTTTCGCCGCCGAGCGCAGATTGCCGGAGCCGTAGTCGATGAGGGCCGTGATCACAGTCGTCACCCATGGGCTTGCCCCCGCCTCACGCCGACTTCACGAGCGCGCCCTTCGTCGAGGGCACGATATGGGCTTGGCGCGGATCGATCGCAAGGGCGTCCTTGAGAGCGCGAGCCAATCCCTTGTAGCAGGACTCGACGATGTGATGGTTGTTGTCGCCGTAGATGTTCTCGATGTGCAGCGTGACACCCGCCGACTGCGCGAAGGCCTGGAACCATTCCTTGAAGAGCTCGGTGTCCATCTCGCCGAGCTTCGGCTTGGTGAAGGCGACCTTCCAGATGAGATAGGGCCGGTTCGAGGCGTCGAGCGCGACGCGGGTCAGCGTCTCGTCCATGGGAATGAGCGCATGGCCGTAGCGATGGATGCCGCGGCGGTCGCCGAGGGCGCGCGAGATCGCTTCGCCGATGACGTAGCCGGTGTCCTCCGTGGTGTGGTGGAAGTCGATGTGCAGGTCGCCCTCGGCGCGCAGCGAAATGTCGATCAGGCTGTGGCGCGAGAGCTGCTCCAGCATGTGGTCGAGGAACCCGATGCCGGTCTTGATGTCGTAGGCGCCGGTGCCGTCGAGACCGACGGTGCCGCGAATGCGCGTCTCCTTGGTGTTGCGCTCGACGGTCGCCTGGCGCGGTGGGGCCTTGGACACGTTAACTCCTAGATACCGGTGCCTGTCTCCGGCGGGCGGTCTTTTAGCAAGAAGCGCCCGCCGAGGCGAGTCATGCCTTGTCTTGATCCCGGCCGCGCCCAAGCCCACATTTGCACCCTGTACCCTCCCGAAAGGCCTTCATGTCCCAAGCGAGCGACCTGACCTGGCATGGCACGACGATCCTGTCGCTCCGCAAGGACGGCAAGGTCGTGATTGCCGGCGATGGCCAGGTATCCTTCGGTCAGACCGTACTCAAGTCCAATGCCAAGAAGCTGCGCCGGCTCGGCGGCGGCACGGTGCTCGCGGGCTTCGCGGGCGCGACGGCCGACGCACTCACGCTCTTCGAGCGGCTCGAGGCCAAGCTCGAGCAGCATCCGGGCCAGCTCTCCCGCGCTTGTGTCGAGCTCGCCAAGGACTGGCGCACAGACCGCTACCTCCGCCGGCTCGAGGCCATGATGGCGGTCGCCGACAAGACCGTATCGCTGATCGTCTCGGGCAACGGCGACGTGCTGGAGCCCGAGGACGCCATCATCGGCATCGGCTCCGGCGGGCCCTATGCGCTCGCCGCCGCGCGGGCGCTCATCGACCAGCCGGGCCTCGATGCGGAGGCGATCGCGCGCAAGGCGATGGCGATCGCCGCCAGGATCTGCATCTACACCAACGAGAACGTGACCGTCGACGCCCTATGAGCTCCGCCTTCAGTCCGCGCGAGATCGTCTCCGAGCTCGATCGCCATATCGTCGGTCAGGCTGACGCCAAGCGCGCCGTCGCGATCGCTCTCCGCAACCGCTGGCGCCGGCAGCAGCTCCCGGAGGCGCTCCGCGAGGAGGTGCTGCCCAAGAACATCCTGATGATCGGGCCGACCGGCATCGGCAAGACCGAGATCGCGCGGCGCCTGGCGAAGCTCGCGCAAGCGCCCTTCCTCAAGGTCGAGGCGACCAAGTTCACGGAGGTCGGCTATGTCGGCCGCGACGTCGAGCAGATCGCGCGCGACCTCGTGGAGATCTCGCTCGTGATGACCCGCGCGCGCATGCGCAAGGAAGTGGCCTCCCGCGCCGAGCTCGCCGCCGAGGAACGCGTGCTCGACGCCCTGGTGGGCGCCAACGCCTCGCAGGAGACGCGGCAGAAATTCCGCAAGCTGCTGCGCGAGGGCAAGCTAGACGAGAAGGAGGTCGAGGTCCAGGTGCAGGACACGGGCGGCGGACTCCCGACCTTTGAGATCCCCGGCATGCCCTGTGCACAGATGGGCATGGTCAATCTGGGCGAGATGCTCGGCAAGGCCTTCGGCGGCGGTCGCACCAAGCCCAGGCGCATGACCGTGTCCGAGAGCTATCGCGTGCTGGTCGATGAGGAGAGCGACAAGTTGCTCGACCAGGAGAAGGTGGTGAAGGAGGCGATATCGGCGGTCGAGCAGAACGGCATCGTGTTCCTGGACGAGATCGACAAGATCTGCGCGCGGGGCGAGCGGCTCGGCGCCGACGTGAGCCGCGAGGGCGTGCAGCGCGACCTGCTGCCGCTGATCGAGGGCACGACCGTCGCGACCAAGCACGGGCCCGTGAAGACCGACCATGTGCTCTTCATTGCGTCGGGCGCGTTCCATCTCGCGAAGCCCGCAGACTTGCTGCCGGAGCTCCAGGGCCGCCTCCCGATCCGCGTCGAGCTGAAGCCGCTCTCCCGCGACGATTTGCGGCGTATCCTGACCGAGCCCGAGGCGAGCCTGGTCAAGCAGTACAAGGCGCTGATCCTGACCGAGGGTGTGACGCTCGATTTCACCGACGACGCCGTCGACGAGATCGCAACCTTGGCCGAAGAGATCAACGGCTCTGTCGAGAACATCGGCGCGCGGCGCCTCCACACGGTGATGGAGAAGCTCCTGGAGGAAGTGAGTTTCACCGCCTCCGACCAGCAGAACGGAAGCGTCATCACGATCGACCGAGCCTACGTCCACGACCGCGTTGCGCCGCTTGCAAAGAACAGCGATCTCTCGAAGTTCATTCTGTGACGGCGCGCAAGAGCAAGAAGAACCGCCGAAAACGCCGAACCCCGCTCGACCATCTGCGCGAGATCTGCCTGGCGCTTCCCGAAGCCGAGGAGCGCGAAACCTGGGACTGCCCGACCTTCCGGGTGCGCGACAAGATCTACGCGATGTACGTCGAGGACGA
>DATFRA010000289.1:0-10193 GCA_035263705.1 Allostellaceae bacterium | reverse complement strand
AGGAAGTGATAGGAGATGGAGCTGCCCTCATAGCGATAGTCGAAGGAGAAATCGACGCCCTCCGGCGTGAGCCGACCCACGACCGGGCTGTCGAAATCGGCGGAATGCTGTTGCCCGGAGAGCTCGCTGCCACGCTGCTCGATGAGAAGACGGTGCGTGCGCTCGCCGCGGAGGAACTTGATCCGCAGATCCCACTCGCCCGCGACCTCCGCCGCGACCGGCGGCTCTGCCGCCGGTTTCTCGCGGCTCGCGTGGGTCAGCGCCAAGGTGATGGCGACGCCGACTGCCTCGGCCTCGCCCGGCTGCAGCGCGAAAGGATCGATCACGATCGTGTCGGCGGTTGTCGCGGTGTCGTCGATCATGATGCGGGGCGAACCCTCGAGCAGGCGCCGACGCACGCCGTCGCCATCGATCGGGATGCGCTTGGTGTCCCAGAGAATGCGGAGCTTCGGCACCTTCTCGACGCCCGCGGGCTCGACGACCTCGGTGACGGCGTCCGAGACGCGCGCGAGCCGCTCCGTGATGGTCTGCAGGTCGCCGCGCCAGCGCCGGAGCTCCGCCGCGGGATCGCGCGTCTCGAACCAGTACTCGACCGCCGCGAGGCAGCCGATCACGTCCTCCTTGGAGACCTTCATCGGCCGACCCAGGGATTGATGCGGCGAAGCGTTGCGCCAGGCCGCCTGGATCAGTGCCTTCGAGCCCAGCAGCAGCCCGCTTGTCTGGGGACCCCGCAGGTATTTTCCCCCGCTGTAGACTGCGAGATCGGCGCCGCGGGCGAGGTAGGGTACCGGTCGCTCCAGCTGCTCGGAGGCTGCGTCCACCATCACGGGAATGCCGCGCGGCTTCGCCGCCGCCACCAGCTCCTCCAGCCGGACCGCGGATCTATCCTCCACATTGCCGAGCACGGCGATCATGGCGACGGGCTTGGCGAGCGCGGCATCGAGCTCGGCGCGCGTGCCGATCTCGACCACGTGCGCACCCGCCATTCGGATCGCCTGGTCGTAGGCGAAGCGCTGGTTCTTCAGCATGATCACGCGGTTGATCATGCCGTCGGTGAAGGGCAGCCGCAGCATCTTCACGGGATCGTTGCCGGCGATCGCGGCGGCGGTCGCCAACGCCATCGCGGCGGCGCTGCCACAGGTGACCATGCCCCATTCCGCCTGCGTGAGCTCCGCGAGCCTCTGGCCCGCAGCCTCCATGAGCTCGTCGAGATTGACGAACTGGCGCGAGGCCTCGGCCATGACCGCCTTGACCTGCGGCAGCATCAGGCTGCCGCCATAGAGCGTGCGCACGGCGCAGCAATTGATGATCGGACGTACGCCAAGCGCGAGGTAGGGATTGGAATTCCTGGCCATCGCCGACACCGATCTATTTCGCGTCAGCCATGATATTCAGGATTCTCGGCGGAGGTCGAGCGTGCTTAACACATGACAGAGTCACCGCGGGGGCACGGAGACCAGGGAACTGGCCCTGCGACCGCGTCGTGCGTCCTTCGACGCGCTCGCTAGCTCGCTTGCTCAGGATGAAGAGACTTGAGACCGGCAAAGAAAAACCCTCATCCTGAGCAAGCGAAGCGCGTCGAAGGACGCACGATGCTCTCTTCCGCCCCATCCTTCGCGTCTCGATAGTGAATCCCTGACGTCGGTCAAGGACGCATGCTGGGTAAGGTTCCTCCCGGAAACAATCGCGCGAACGCGCCCTCGGCGATCAGACGCTTCATGGCGGCGATGTCGGGTGCGAAGGGGCGGTCGCGATCGTAAGGCGGTACCACCGCGCGGATCAGCGATTTCGCCTCGGCGAGCCGCGCGGAGGTCTCGAGCGCGGCATGGAACTCGATGCCTTGCGCAGCTGCCAGCAGCTCGATCGCGACGATGCCCGCGGTATTGTCCGCCATCTCGCCGAGCCGGCGCGCGGCGAACGTCGCCATCGACACGTGGTCCTCCTGATTGGCGGAGGTCGGCAGGCTGTCGACGCTCGCGGGGTGGGCCAGCGACTTGTTCTCGGAGGCGAGCGCCGCTGCCGTCACCTGCGCGATCATGAAGCCGGAGTTGAGCCCGCCCTCGCGCACCAGGAAGGCCGGCAACTCCGAGATCGTGTGGTCGATCAGCAGCGCGATCCGCCGTTCCGAGAGCGCGCCGATCTCCGCCGCCACTAGCGCCAGGACGTCGGCGGCCATGGCCACGGGCTCCGCGTGGAAATTCCCACCGGAAAGCACCTCGCCAGTGTCGGCGAACACCAGGGGATTATCTGAGACCGCGTTCGCCTCGCGCGCGATCACCTCGGCCGCAAACCGGAGGTGATCGAGGCACGCGCCCATCACCTGCGGCTGACAGCGGAGCGAGTAAGGGTCCTGCACCCTCTTGCAGTCCAGGTGGGAGGCGCGGATGGCGCTGCCTTTCAGCAGATCGAGATAGATCGCGGCGACTGCCATCTGGCCGGCATGGCCGCGGATCGCGTGGATGCGGGGATCGAAGGGCGTGTCAGATCCCTTGGCCGCATCGACGGAGAGCGCGCCCGCGACCAGTGCCGCCGCAAAGGCGTCCTCGATCGCGAAGAGGCCCGTGAGCGCCAGCGCGGTCGAGACCTGCGTGCCGTTGAGGAGCGCCAGCCCCTCCTTGGGTCCGAGCTCGAGGGGTGAAAGGCCCACGCGCCGCAATCCCTCCGCGGCCGGCAGGATCTCGCCGCGATGGCGCACCTCGCCGACGCCGATGAGCGCCGCCGACAGATGCGCGAGCGGCGCCAGGTCGCCCGACGCGCCCACCGATCCCTTCGCGGGAACGCAGGGATAGACCTCGGCCTCGATGAGGCGATGCATGGCCTCGATCACGCTCCAGCGCACGCCTGAATAACCCTGAGCGAGGGCCGCGATCTTGAGCGCGAGGATCAAGCGCACGGTCGCGTCGTCGAGCAGCGGACCCGTGCCGGCGCTGTGCGACAGCACGAGGTTTCGCTGTAGCGCCTTGAGATTGTCGTGCGAGATCGAGGTTTGCGCGAGCAGGCCGAAGCCGGTGTTGACGCCGTAGACGGTCTCGCCGCGAGCGACGATCGCACCCACCGCCTGGGCGGCGCGCTCGACGGCGCCGCGGCAACGAGGATCGAGCTCGAGCGGCTCCCGCGAACGGGTGAATCCGCGAAGCTCGCGGAGGCTCAACGATCCGGCGCCGATACGCATGGGCTTTCTCCCACCGGGACCAGTCTACCCTACCGCGTCCGTTCCCGTGTCGTCATGGGCGATGACACGGTCGGTCGCTTGTTCTCGCGGCGAAAATGCCCCAGCATTCGGATTCATCCGTCGATCGGAGGCGTGCCATGGCGGTCCAGTCGTTCCTCAGCTACGCGCTCACCGTGCCCGACCTCGAGGCCGGGCGGCGCTTCTATACGACCTTCGGCCTGCTCCCGGCCGAGCGCGACAACGCGCTGGCCTTCCGATGCGAGGGGCGCGACCAGGATCAGGTGTTCCTGGTCGAGGGCCGCAAGAAGCGGCTCAATCATCTGCGCTTCGGCACCGACGAGCGCGGCTTGGCCGACATCCGCGCCAAAATGAAGGATACGGGCCTCGCCGAGATCGATGCGCCGCACAACGCCTTCGGCGGTGGGCTCTGGCTCCGCGATCCCAACGGGAACGCTGTCAACGTTCGCCTCGACAGCCCGAAGCCGTGGCGCTCGACCGATGCCGTCTCAATGAACGTTCCGGGCCATTACGACCGCAAGGGGCGGGGCTGTCCGCCCGGCCACCAGGTGCGCCCGCATCGCCTCGGCCACGTGCTTCTGCACACCCCGGATCTCGAGGACACGATCGCGTTCTATACGAGCGTGCTCGGCATGCGGCTCTCCGACCGGGTACCGGGAATCATCGCCTTCATGCACCTGCCGGTCGGCGGCGATCACCACGTGGTGGCGCTGCTAAAGGATCAGCGCGCAGGCTTCCACCACGCGAGCTTCGAGGTGGGATCGGTCGACGAGATCGGCCTCGGCGCGCAGACCGTGATGGGGGCCGGATACAAGAACGGCTGGGGCTTCGGCCGCCACGTGATCGGCTCAAACTTCTTCCACTATCTCCGCGACCCCTGGAACAGCCTCGCCGAGTATTTCACCGACATCGACCAGATCCCCGGCGACGGCAGCTGGAAGACCGGAGACCAGGTCGCCGAGGACGCTCTCTACCGCTGGGGCCCGCCGGTCCCGGAGGATTTCGGCCGGAATTACGAGGTCGCCGATTGAGCGCGTCGCGGCGCTTCGTATCCTCCTGCTCCGGAGCGAGGTGACGAAATCGACTATTCCACGATGTCCCGCTTGGTACTCTCGACGAACGCCAGCACCTCGCCACGCTCCTTGGCCGGAACGTTGAAGGCGTCGAGGGTCGCCTCGACATGACCGACGAAGGTCCGCCAGTCGCCCTCGCTGATGCCCATGCCCGAGTGGGATGTTTTCATGTCGCGGCCGACGTAAAGGAGCGGACCGCCGGCTGAGGCACACAGGAAATCGATGAGCAACTGCTTCTCGCGGCGCACGCCATCGGCGCCACGGTGCTTCCAGAACCGGCCGAGCTCCGCGTCCGAAGTCAGTCGCGGCAGCAGATTCTCCACGACGGCCACGATCGCGTCGTAGCCACCTAGCCGAGTATAGAGAGTATCTGACATCTCGCGCCCTCCCGAGGAACAGCCGCGGTCGCGGCTGAGACCCTTCAGCTTATCGGACTATGAAATGCCTTTCACGATGGCCGCTGGTTGCATCTCCGGCTAGCGTCCCGCCACTCGATCTCTTCGGATTGGCTCCCGAGATGAAGGCCATCGCCGGCGGTAGCTCAGAGCGCGATCGTGGTCACTCGTCCCGCTGAGTCCACATACCACTGCTCGCTCGGGAAAGGTGTACCCGCAAGGCGCGCCGCCATCCAGTCGGCCATGAGCGTCGGCGGGTAGGGGCCGAGGTTGGTGGCGGGCACGCCGCCGACGGCGTGGCGGGAGTCCTGGTAGACGACGAGCCGCTTGAGGCCGGCGAGCGCAGCGATCAGCCTTTCCGTGTGGATCATCGGGCAGAGTTCGTCCGCCTCGCCCGCGAGGCAGAGATAGGGCACCGTGATCTTCTCGGCGAAGCCCTCCCAGGTGAGCGTCTTGCGGAACTTGTCGAAGGCTGCCTCGTCGGCGATGCCGGCCATATACATGAACCGCTGCTTGAAGGTGGGGGAGGCCTCCTCGAAGATCGTGTGGCAGCCGGGCTCAAAATTCGTATGTGACACCGCGCAGGCGCGGAAACGCGGCTCGGAGCCTGCGGCGATGGTCGCGAAGAGCGAGCCCATGCTGACGCCGGTGACGCCGATGCGGTTCGCGTCGATCTCGGGCCGCGCCGCGAGCCAGTTCATGATCGCCGGCCCCGCCTCGGCCCAGGCCGGCACGCTCACGGGAATGCCGAGCACCGCGCTCTCGTATTGGCCGGGTCCGTCAATCGCGAGCACAGCCATGCCGCGCGTGAGCCAGCGATCACCGTAGAGCGCGACAGCGATTTCCTTGAAGCTGTCCATACCGGGGATCGAGACCACTGCGGGAATGCGCCCGCCGCTGTAGCCCGGAGGCAGGTGCAGCCAGGCTGGGAGCGCCTTGCCGCGGAAGGGGATCCAGGCTGCCTCGACCCGATGGTCCGCAAGCCCGGCGTAGCTCGTGTAGCAGGCGCGCTTCCGCTCGTTGTAGGCAAGGTTCTCTGCGTTATTCTCGTCGATCGGCCATTGCGCCGCGGCCCAATGCACCGCCGCCATGAAGTAGTTCTCGCGGGCCGTGACGAGCTCGCCCGCGGCCTCGGCGGCTCGCGCCTTCGCCTCCCGGCGCTTCGCCGTCGCCTCGAAGGCGGGCGCGGCGTCCGCGAATTTCTGGACGCGCAGCCATATCGCGGCGAAGTCCGCGGTCGCCTCGACGCCGCAGGGCGCGCTCAGATAGATCGAGCGCGGCTGGTCCCAGTCGATGCCGTTCGCGCGGATCACGTTGTCGACGAGCCAGCGCTGCTCGATCCAGCGGCGCGAGCGCGGCGGATGGGACGGCGAGCGGCTCATCGGCGGGGCTCCATCGATGCGATCGCCGGTTTCCAGCCGGCGGTGCGTCACGCTACTATCGCCGCCGCGTACTCGCAAACGGGGGCAACATGGCAAGAACCGGCAGCAAATCGGCGGGTAAGCCGCGCGTCCACGTCACCCACAGCAGCGCGATCGTGGAGTCCCAGCTCGTCACCCCCGCGCGCATCCGCGCCCACGCCACAAAATTCCCGGGCCTGCTATCCCGCGTCGAGTTCGTCCACGCCGACGATCCCGTACGCCTCGAGGCATCGCTGCCGGAGACGGACATCCTCCTGCTTTCCGGCAACATCGACCTGGGTCGGCTCAGGGAGCGGGCGCCGCGGCTGCGCTGGATCCAGTCCTGCAGCGCCGGCGTCGAGAAAGTCGCGCCCTTGATTCCCGCCGGCATCACGCTCACCAACGCGAGCGGCGTCCATGGTCCCCGCGGCGGCGAGTACGGCATGACCGCCGTCCTCATGCTGAACAGCCGGGTGCCCGCCTTCGTCAACAACCAGCAATCCGCCCGCTGGGAGCAGATCCACACGACGCCGCTCAAGGGCAAGACGCTGGTCCTGCTCGGCGTCGGCGCGATCGGCGGCGAGGTGGCGCGGCTCGCCAAGCGCTTCGGCATGCGCGTGCTCGGCGTGACGCGGAGCGGCAAGCCGCACAAATCGGTGGATCGCATGTATCCGACGAAGCAGCTGGCGCAGGTGCTGCCGAAGGCCGATTTCATGCTCTCGACGCTGCCGCTGACGCCAGAGACCAACGGACTCGTGAGCCGCGCCATGCTCGACCTGCTGCCGCGGCACGCGGGCGTGGTGAACCTCGGCCGCGGCCGCGTGATGGACTACGACGCCCTCATGGACAAGCTTCGCAAGGGAGAGCTTGCGGGCGCCGTGCTCGACGTCTTCTACGAGGAGCCTTTGTCCGCGAACTCGCCGCTGTGGGCGACGCCCAACCTGATCATGAGCCCGCACTGTGCGGTCGACGACGAGAGCGTCTATGTCGAGCGCTGCCTCGACATCTTCTTAGACAACCTCAAGCGCTTCCTGGCGGGCCGGCCGCTCAATAACGTGGTGAATACGAAGCTCGGGTATTGACGGGGTCTACTTGTCGAACACCTTGCCTGCCTGCGAGACCAGCTGCGGCGGAACGCTGACGCCCATCTGAGCTGCCGCGGCGGTATTGAGGTAGAGCACCCAGCGGCGATAGCGCGCGGGAACGAGGGTGCCGGGGTAGCGGCCCAGCAGCACCGGCACGGCGATGTCGTTCGCCCAGTCGAGGCCGATCGCATACTGGTCCTGCGCGTAGGAGGCGATGGCGCCCTTCTCGACGGTCGCGGTATCCAGCGAGAACAGCGCGATCTTGTTGTCGCGCGCGGTCTTCACCAACGCGTCGAAGGCCGAGGCCACCGTGTTGTCCTGCCCGGTCAGTATCGTGTCGACCTTGCCGACCAGCGAATCGATGGCGTTCTTGACCTCGGCACTGGAGGCGACCTGCACTTCGGTCCAGGTGAACCCGCGTTTCTCCGCCTCCGCCTTGGCGAGGCGGTTGATCACGTTCGAGTTCGATTCCGCCGCGTTGTAGACGGTGCCGATCGTTTTGATGCCCGGCTTGATCTGCACCATCACGTCGAACATCTGCGCCACAGGCGGAATGCCGAAGATTCCGGTGATGTTGGTGCCGGTCGGCTGGTCCAGCGACTTCAGGATGCCGGCCTCGACGGGATTGGTGACGCAGCCGAACACCACGGGGATCGTCGTGCCCTGTGCCACCTTGATCGCGGCCTGGGTGTTGGGCGTGGTGCAGACCGCCATCATGTCGACCTTGTCGGCGAGGAATTTCTCCGCGATGTTGCGGGCGTTCGCGACGTCGCCCTGCGCGATCTGAATTTCGAAAACCAGATTCTTGCCCTGGACGAAGCCCGCCTTGGCGAGGCCGTCGATGAGGCCGCGCCGGGTCTCGTTGAGCGCGGGATGGTCGACGATCTGCGAGAAGCCGACGTGATAGGTGCGGCCGGGCTGCGGCTCCGTCGCTTGCTGCGCCAGGGTCGGCCTGAAAGCGCCCGCGAGAAGGGCGAGTCCAAGTACGAATACTCTCTTGTCTAGGATCATCGGTGCCCCCGTTAGCCGCTCCGCGAGCCGATGGTAGGGCGTCCGGTGCTAAGGCGTCAAAAGCATGCGGTCGTCGATGAAGTCGCCGCGGCTCGCCTCGTGAAATTTCTCGACCAGGCCCGCGACGGTGAGCGCGGCTTTCGCGGCGCCCCCGACGTCGAGGATGATGCGCCCCTCATGCATCATGACGAGCCGGTTCCCCCAGCGGATCGCTTCCTGCATGTTGTGCGTCACCATGATGGTGGCGAGCCGGTTGGACTCGATCAGCGCCGCCGTCATCTGCATGACGGCCTCGCCGGTCTTGGGATCGAGGTTCGCGAGGTGCTCGTCGAGCAGCAGCAGGCGGGGATGCGCCAGCGTTGCCATCAGCAGCGCCACCGCCTGACGCTGGCCACCCGAGAGCGTGCCGACGCGCACATCGAGCCGCTCTTCGAGCCCGAGCCCCACCTGCGCGAGCGCCGCTCGGAAGCGCTCGGCGAGCGCCGGCGTCACCGCCCGATGCAGACCGCGGCGCTCCCCGCGCTTCGCCGCCATCGCGAGGTTCTCGGCGATGGTCATGACGGCGCAGGTGCTCTCGTGCGGGTCTTGGGCGATGCGGCCGATCGCGGCCGCGCGGCGCCAAACCGGCAGCCTCGTGATGTCGCGGCCATCGAGCGCGACGCTGCCGCTATCGGGCTCGGCGAGGCCGCTGATGATCCGCAGCAGCGTCGATTTCCCGGCACCGTTGGAGCCGATCACCGTGATGAAGTCGCCCTCTCGCACCTCGAGGTCGAGGCCCGCGAGCGCGGTCATCTGGTTCGGCGTGCCCCTGAGGAAGGTCTTGACGATTTCGCGGAGCGCCAGCATCGGCTTACTTGCCGAGGATGCGGCCGCGCAGCTGCGGCACCGCCAGCGCACCGAGCAGCAGCGCTGCCGTGATCAGGCGGAGATCGACGGGCTCGAACCCAACCCTGAGGGCGAGCGCCACAAGGAGACGGTAGATCAGCACGCCCACGATGGCCGAGATCACCCACCGCTCGATCGAGCGGTCGCCGAAGATCGCCTCGCCGATCAGTACGGCCGCGGCGCCGGTGACGAGTATCCCGATGCCCATGCCGATATCGGCGAAGCCGTGATTCTGTGCCACCAGCGCGCCCGATAGCGCGATCGCGCCGTTGGAGATCGCCAGACCGATCAGCTTGGTCGCGTCGGTGTTGACGCCGAGGCTGCGTATCATGGTCTCGTTCTCGCCGGTGGCGCGGATCGCAAGACCGAGATCCGTGTGCAAGAAGGCGATGAGCGCGAGCGCGACCAGCGCGATCAGGAGTGCAGTCACCGCGATCGTGAGGAGCGCGTCCTCGCGGGCGGGAATGCCAAGGCCATGAAGCGCCTTCGCGACCTCGCCCACGATCGAGGAGGCGCTGAGCAGCGACACGTTCGCGCGCCCCATCACGCGCAGGTTCACCGTGTAGAGCGCCGTCATCACGATGATGCCGGAGATGATGTTGTTGATCCGGAGCTTGGTGTGGACCAGCGCGGTCGCCATGCCCGCAGCGGCGCCCGCGAGGACCGCAATGCCGGTAGCGAGGAACGGATCGATGCCGTTCACGAGGAGCGTCGCCGCCACCGCGCCGCCGAGCGGATAGCTGCCTTCCGCCGTCAAATCCGGAAACCGAAAGAACCGGAATGTCAGCAGCACGCCGAGACCCAGGAAGCTGAACAGCAATCCCTGCTCGAGCATGTTGGTGAGGAGGGCCTGCAGCTGGGACATCGAGCGGGCGATCGGCTCAGCGCTTCGTTGAGAAATAGTCCTCGAGACGGATGCTCTCTTCGCCCGGAATCCGCCGGCGCTCAAACTCATCCTCGCGACCGCGGGGCTTGGTGGCATCGATCAGCAGACGGCCCCAGTGATCACGCTGGGGATCGCGGTAGAAGCCGGGCACGTCGGGGATCACGGTGACGCGCGTGTCCGCGCGGCCGCGGGTCAGGAATGCCCACCAGACGTCGTTCATGTCGTAGACGTCGACATCGTCGTCCACCACGATCACGGACTTGTTGTA
>DATFRA010000288.1:0-6781 GCA_035263705.1 Allostellaceae bacterium | reverse complement strand
TTCCGCCTTATGCGCTGGTGGTGTTCACGTTCATGTCGATCCCGCCCGCGATCATTGCCGGCCTCGTGATCTCACCGAATGTCGGCTGGCTCCTGATCACCACCACGACCTCGATGTATCTGATCTACGAGTTCATGCATTTCTGCTGCCATGTCGGGGAAGGCTGGTTCGTCCGCAACACCCCGTTCGTCAACACCATCCGCCGCCACCACACCGCCCATCATAACCAGTCGATCATGATGGAGCGGAACATGAACCTGACATTCCCGATCATGGATGCCCTGATGGGGACCTCCGATCTCAATCGCAGCGTGCTCGGGCATGTCTTCAACGGCTACGACACGCGCTTCGTGAAGCGGAACCTGGAGCGCGCCCGCGCCGGCGTCGACGATCCGCTGGCCGGCCGCGCGCGGGCCTGAGACACCCGCCATGACGAGCCTCAAGCGCTCCACGGCCTCGCTGATCGGCGGCATCGCGGTCGGGATCTTCGTGCTGGTTCTGTGGCTATTGCTCGCGGGCAACACGGGTCCTGTTGCGGTCGCCTCAGGTCTCATGGTTGCCAGCCTCGTTGGTGCCTGGGTAAGACTGGCGGATCTCTGATTCTTATTGTCGAGGGCGGGAGAGGGGAACATGTCGCAAGCCGCAGTCGAGACCTGGGGCATTTCCGAGCGTGCCGCCGCGCTACATCGCTCGGCGCTCGTGTGGGACGATCATGGCGGCTTCGGCTACTCGACGGCGTCGGCGCTCGAAGGGCTGGAGCGCTGGCGCACGGCGGGCATCGACTACCTCTCGATCAACGCCGGCTATGACGTGGTGCACTGGACGAAGACGCTCGAGGCGACCTCGCAGTATCGCCACTGGATCCGCACGCATCCGGAGCTGTTCGTCCAGGTCGAGCGGGTCGCGGACGTCCACCGCGCGCGCAAGGAGGGCAAGCTCGCCGTCACCTTCGACCTCGAGGGCATGAACGCGCTCAACGGCGACATCGGCATGGTCGATCTCTATTACCGCCTCGGTGTGCGGCAGATGCTGTTCGCCTACAACCGCAACAACCTCGCGGGCGGCGGCTGCCACGACGAGAACGTCGGTCTCACGGATTTCGGCCGCGACGTGATCCGCGAGATGAACCGAGTCGGCATGGTCGTCGATTGCTCGCATTGCTCCTACCGGACCAGCATGGAGGCGATCGAGGCGTCGGAGTTGCCGGTGATCTTCAGCCACGCCAATGCCCGCAAGCTCTGCGACCACGAGCGCAACATCTGGGACGACCAGATCAAGGCCTGCGCCGCCACCGGCGGCGTGGTCGGCATCACCGGGGTCGGCATCTTCCTCGGACCCAAGGGGCCCACGGTCGAGCACCTGGTGGAGCATATCGATCACATGGTCGAGCTCGTCGGCCCCGAGCACGTCGGCTTCGGGATGGACAGCGTGCTGCACGTCCACAAGCCGAACCAGCTCTTCACGAGGAGCCGAGAGTATTGGCCGGAGCGGCAGTACCCGGACAGCGGCACCGGCTACGTGCCGCCGGAGGAGGTGCCGCGCCTCACTCAGGCGCTGCTCGACCGCGGCTACGGCGAGCAGGATGTTCGCGGCATCCTCGGCGGAAATTTCCTGCGGGTAGCCGAGACGGTTTGGAAGTAAGCCATGGCGCGACCGGATATTCGCGAGCGCCTGGCGGGCGGCGCGCCGCTGGTGCTCGATGGCGCGATGGGCTCGGAGCTGCAGCGGCGCGGCGTCTGGGTCTCCCACGGCGCCACGGCGGAGAAGCTCGGCGCCTGGTCCGCCACGGCGATGCGCGACGCGCCGGAGGTCGTGCGCGAAGTCCACGAGGATTATTTCAAGGTGGGTGCGGACATCGCCACCACCAACAGCTTCTGGACCAACTCCGTGAAACTCGGCCTGGTGGGCCTCGGCGACAAGGCCGCGGATTACACGCGGCGCGCCGGCGAGATCGCCGTCGAGGCGCGCGACCGCTTGCGCCCCGAGGCCTATGTCGCCGGCGGCATGGCGCCGCCCCATGGCGGCCGCGCGCCGGTCGATCCGATCGACCTGCCGCGCGAGTTCGCCATGCAGGCCCGCGCCCTCCGGGAGAGCGGCGTCGATCTCCTGCTCGTCGAGTATATCGGCTACATCGCCGATATCGTCGCGGCGATCGATGCCGTGAAGCCGGCGGGTCTGCCGGTGATGATCGGACTTCGGCACATCCGAGAGGACGGCCGGATGCAGGTGGGCGAGACCTACGATCAGCTCGTTGCCGCGCTCGGTCCGCGCGAGGTCGCGGCGATCCTGCTGATGTGCAGCAGCCCGACCGCCATCTCGACGGGGTTGCCGCAGCTTCGCAAGGCGTTTACGGGCCCGATCGGCGCCTATCCCAATACCGGCTATCACCGCGCCGGCAAACCTCTCGATGGCGGCCATCAATGGCATGGCCTCGATACCACGACCTACACGCCCGCCGACCTGGCCGCCGACGGCGCGACCTGGCTCGAGATGGGCGCGCAGATCGTGGGCGGCTGCTGCGCCACCACGCCCGCGCATATCGCGGCGCTGCGCGCGGCGGTTCCGAAGAGCCGGGCGGGCGCTACCTGAGGGCCGCGAGCTCCGCGACCATCTCGTCGGTGGTCACCTGGCGGCAATAGCCGCGGTTGTTGGCGATCGAGCTCTGGTGCCGCTCCTCGCTTTGGGTGGCGCAGGCGTCCGTCACCAGCGTCACGAGATATCCCAAGTCGCAGGCGTCGCGCACGGTCGAATCGACGCACTGGTCGGTCAGCACACCGCTCACGATCAAGTGCTTCACGCCGAGGTTGCCCAGCACATAGTGGATGTTGGTGGAGATGAACACCGAGGACGATGTCTTGGGGATCACGATCTCGTCGCCGATCGGCGCGATCTCGTCGATCACCTTCGCGTCGCGCGATCCCTTGGAGCAGAAGAGGCCCGAGATCTTGTAGTCGAGCCCCATCTCGCGCCCGTCCTGCGTCAGGCTCTCGATCACGGTGTACATCACCTCGATGCCGGCCTTGCGGCAGGCCTGCTGCAGGCGCCGCATATTGGGGACCGCCCGCTCGCGCATCTCGCGGAAGAAATAGGCGTAGCGACGCTCGACTTCCGCGCGCGGCAGTTGCGCGTATTCGCCGCCACCCTCGGCGGAGTAGTTCTGCACGTCGACGAACAGCAGCGCGGTGGCGCCTCGTTTCACCGGGACGTTGCGGGAAAGCCCGAAATCCTTCATGGGACGCCTCAGTAGACCGCGGCGTAGCGGGTGCAGACCTCGGCCGGATCGGCGTGGCCGAGAGCCGCGATCTCCGCGCGCTTGAAGGCAAGGTAGGCCGCCATCGCGTCCTTGCTCCACCAGGTCGCGGCGGCCTCGTCGCGCTCGAGCACGGTGAGCGCCGCCTCGAGAGAGCGGGGCAGCAGCGGCGCAGCATCGTCGGCGCCGGGCAGCTTCAACTTCCGAGTCAGCCCGTCGACGCCGGCCCAGATCACCGCGCCGAGGGCCAGATAAGGGCAGGCCGAGGCGTCGGCCACGCGATACTCGACATTGAATTGCCGCGCGGGCTCCTCGGGCGAGGTCTGGAAGACCGGCGAGACCCGCACCGCTGCGCCGCGGTCCTGACGGCCGATGTTGGCATGGACCGGCGCCCACTTGTTCGGTGTCAGCCGGTAATACGAGGCGACCGAAGGCGCGGTGAAGGCGGCGATCGCCGGCAGATGCGCGAGGACGCCGGCAAAAAACGGCGCAACCCGCGCCGATATGCACAGCGGCGCCGACGGATCGTGGGTGATGGGCCGATCCCCCTCCCACAGGCTCAAATGGATGTGCGTACCGTTCCCGATCCCATCGGGTGTCAGCATCGGCGCGAAGATCGCGCGCTCGCCAAGCCGCCACGCGACGGCGCGCGCCATCTCCCGCAGCACCACCGCCGCGTCCGCGGCGCGCACGCCGGCCTCGGGCGCCGCGGTCGCCTCGTATTGGCGCGCGCCGTACTCCGGCAGGAAGCTGTCCGGCCGGAAGCCAGCCGCGCGCAGAGCCGCCATCAATGCCTCGCCGAACTTGCCCTGCCGGCGAAAGGCATCGAGCGCGTAGGTTGCGCCCGGCCGGTCCTCGACGCCAGTCAGCACGAATTCCTGCTCGAAGCTCGAGATCGCGCGGAGCCCGAATTTCCGGAGCGCCTCCAGTGCGCGCGCGAGGAACGTCCGAGGACAGAAGTCCCACGCCGTACCGTCGGTATTCACGATATCCCCGAGGTAGAACCGTTCGGCGGTGCCATCGTCGAACGGCACCTCGACACGCACGCTTGGGTCGGGCCGGATGATCAGGTCGCCCGTGGTCCCGAACGGCGTCGTGTAGATCGGCCCGAAGCACGACATCATGATGTTCGAGTGCGTGAGTCCCACGCCTTTTTTCAGGCGTGTCTCGAGATCCGCCTCGGGGAAGGCTTTGCCGCGCACGATCCCGGCCCAGTCGCACACGCCGGCAAAGATCAGGGGTTCTGTCCTCATGACCACCTACCCTTGGTCACGGCGACCGTGATCGATCGCGCCGCGCAGCCGCTCCATCGCCGCGATGCGTCAGCAAACCTGCTTCTCTTGACCGCGATACGCTCGGTTGACGTACGGCCGTGACGCATTCGGGAACGATGTCGTCCTTTCTATCACTTAGTCCCGATGGGACGCTTCGGCGCAGTCCTAGTCCCGCAGATATCCACATCGATATCCACATCTTTCTGCTCGGTTGGTCAAATCTCGAATTGCGCGTCGTATGACACCAGCGTTACGCTTTCCAGTACCGAGACCGGCAGGCCCCGAGGGGCTCAAGGGATCGGCAAAGGGCGAGAGCCCGACGGCTCCACTCGTCATGGAGATGGCCAGAGCGGTGATTGGCCAGAAAGGGGATGACACCTCGATAATCACTCCCAGCCCGGACTTCGTCTCTGTGCGGTGATCTGTGGCCTCGCGAAGGTTTCGGAGGGTTGCACACGCGAAGTGAGCGGCAGCCGTGAGGTTGTCGGTCGAACGGGTCGGTGGTTCGGTACCGTTAGGTGGTCCAGGTTAGGGCCGGTAGCACCGGATAGGAGGACGCTCCGAAACTAGCCATCCACTCCGAACGCCTGGGACACGCCCGATTAGGAGCAATCCTTCATCGAAGCGATCTCGGCCGTGGGCGAGACAGGGGAAACCCTTTCTCGCCCTAATGGCGTTTGGGATCAGGCGACCCGCTCCAGCAACGCCAGCAAACCCTGAAGGAGCTGCACCGGCGAGGGCGGGCAGCCCTTGATGTGGAGGTCGACGGGGATCACGGCCTCGACGCCGCCCGCGACCGCGTAGCTACCGGCGAAGAGGCCGCCGTCGACCGCGCAGTCGCCGACCGCCACGACCCATTTGGGATCGGGCGTCGCGGCATAGGTGCGCTCAAGCGCCTCGCGCATGTTCTGCGTCACCGGCCCCGTCACCATCAGCACGTCGGCGTGGCGCGGCGAGGCCACGAATTTGAGGCCGAAGCGCTCGAGGTCGTAGAAGGGGTTGTTGAGCGCGTGGATCTCGAGCTCGCAGCCGTTGCAGGAGCCGGCATCGACCTCGCGGATCGAGAGGCTGCGACCGATGCGCATCCGCGCCGCGCGGTCGAGGCGCTCGGCGAGCTCCTTGAGATGCGTCTCGTCGGGCGCGGGCGCGTCGATCGGCAGCGGCTTCGAGATCAGGGTGCGTCCGAGGGTCTTCCACATGGCGCGCCGGTCCTAGAGGTCGTGGCCCGAGTAGGAGCAGTTGAACGACTTGTTGCAGAGCGGGAAGTCCGCGACGATGTTGCCCTCGATCGCGGCCTCCAGGAGCGGCCACTGGAACCAGGAGGGATCGCGCGCATGCGCGCGCGCGACCCGGCCACCCTCGTCGAGCCGCACCCAGGCGAGCACATCGCCGCGGAAGCTTTCGGTCATTGCCATGCCTTCGCCAGCCCGCGCAGGCACCGCCTCCGCGATCGAGCCCGCGGGCAGCCGGTCGAGGATCTGCGAGATGAGGCCCAGACTCGCTGTCACCTCGCGGAATCGGACGAGCACGCGGCTGTGCACGTCGCCGTCGGTCAGCACCGGCACCTCGAAATCGAGAGCGTCATAGGGCGGATAGCCCGGCAAGCGCCGCGCGTCGACGCCGCGGCCGGAGGCGCGGCCGACATGGCCCCCGGCGCCGAATCGGCGCACCAGCGCCGGCTGCACCGCGCCCGTGGTGACCGTGCGGTCGAGCAGCGACGGCCGCTCGTCGTAGAGCCGGTAGAGCTCCGGCCAGCGGTGCGCGATCGCCGCCACGAGCTCGTGCAGCCGAGCCGCGCCCGCCTCGTCGAGATCGACCGCGACGCCGCCAGGGACCACGCGATCCATCATCAGGCGATGGCCGAAGTACTGTCCTGCTGCGCCCAGCACACGCTCGCGGAGCGTCGTGCATTGCGCCTGCATCAGGATGAACGAGGCATCGTTGCAGATCGCGCCGACGTCGCCGATGTGGTTGGCGATGCGCTCGAGCTCGGCCATCAGCGCACGCAGCCAGACCGCGCGCGGGGGCACCTCGATGTCGAGTGCCGCCTCGACGGCCCGCGCGAAGGCGAACGAGTGTGCCACTGTGGCGTCGCCCGAGCGGCGCGCGGCGAGCCGCGCGGCCTCGGCCGGCGTCTTTCCCGCCATCAGCGCCTCGGTGCCCTTGTGCACATAGCCGAGCCGCTCCTCCAGCCGCACCACGGTTTCGCCGCTGCAGTGGAAGCGGAAGTGGCCGGGCTCGATGATGCCGGCGTGCA
>DATFRA010000287.1:0-2705 GCA_035263705.1 Allostellaceae bacterium | reverse complement strand
TTCGGCATCGACGACATCGTCATTCCGGAGCAGAAGACCCGCATCGTCACCTCCGCCGACCGCGAGGTGAAGGAGATCCAGGACCAGTACGCTTCGGGTCTGGTCACCAACGGCGAGCGCTACAACAAGGTGGTCGACATCTGGTCGCGCGCCAATGACCAGGTGGCGAAGGCCATGATGGAGAAGCTCGGCACCGAGGAGGCGACCGACTTGAGGGGTGGCCACCACAAGCAGAAGTCCTTCAACTCGATCTTCATGATGGCCGACTCGGGCGCGCGCGGCTCCGCGGCGCAGATCCGTCAGCTGGCCGGCATGCGCGGCCTGATGGCCAAGCCCGACGGCTCGATCATCGAGACGCCGATCACGGCGAACTTCCGCGAGGGCCTGAACGTTCTGCAGTACTTCATCTCGACCCACGGCGCCCGCAAGGGCCTCGCGGACACGGCGCTGAAGACCGCGAACTCGGGCTATCTGACGCGGCGTCTGGTCGACGTGGCGCAGGACCTGGTGGTTACCGAGCCGGACTGCGGCACGACCAACGGCCTCACCATGACCCCGCTCGTCGAGGGCGGCGATGTGGTCGAGGCGCTCGGGGAGCGCGTGCTCGGGCGGGTACTGGCGGAAGACATCGCCAAGCCCGGCTCACCGAAAGAGGTGCTGATTCCCACCGGGACGCTGCTGGACGAGAAGCTGGTGCGGTTGCTCGAGCAGGAGGGCGTCGACCAGATCAAGGTCCGCTCGCCCATCACCTGCCAGACCCGCTACGGCGTCTGCTCGCGCTGCTACGGGCGTGATCTCGCGCGTGGCCGGCCGATCTCGATCGGCGAGGCCGTGGGAGTCATCGCCGCGCAGTCGATCGGCGAGCCGGGCACGCAGCTCACCATGCGCACCTTCCACATCGGTGGTGCGGCATCGCGGGCCGCGGCCGCTTCCAGCGTCGAGGTGCGCAACAAGGGCCTGATCCGCTTCCATCACGTAAAGACCGTGCAGCACGAGAAGGGGCACCTGGTCGCGGTATCACGCTCGGGCGAGCTCGGCGTGGTCGATGACTTCGGCCGCGAGCGCGAGCGCTACAAGATCCCCTATGGCGCCATCATCAGCGTGAAGGAGAACGCCACGGTCAACGCGGGCCAGGTGGTCGCGACCTGGGATCCGCACACTCACCCGGTCATCACCGAGGTCGCGGGCTTCGTGAAGTTCCAGGACTTCGTCGACGGCCTCACCGTCACCTCGCAGGTGGACGAGGTCACGGGGCTCTCCAGCACCGTGGTGCTCGACACCAAGCAGCGCGGCGGCAAGGACCTGCGCGCCACCATCAAGCTGGTGAACGGCAAGGGCAAGGAAGTGACCTTCGCCAACACCGAGATCCCGGCGGTCTACACGCTGCCGCCGGGCGCGCTCGTCAGCCTCGTCGACGGGGCACGGGTGTCGGTGGGCGACGTCATCGCCCGCATCCCGCAGGAGTCATCCAAGACCCGCGACATCACCGGCGGCCTGCCGCGCGTCGCGGACCTGTTCGAGGCCCGCAAGCCCAAGGACCCGGCGATCCTCGCCGAGAAGTCGGGCACGGTGAGCTTCGGCAAGGAGACCAAGGGCAAGCGGCGCTTGATCATCACTTCCGACGAGAGCGAGAAGGGCGAGAAGTACGAGGAGCTGATTCCGAAGTGGCGCCAGCTCAACGTGTTCGAGGGTGAGACGGTCGAGCGCGGCGAAGTGATCGCCGACGGCGAGCCGAACCCGCACGACATCCTGCGCCTGCAGGGCGTCGAGGCACTTGCCAACTACCTCGTGCGCGAGATCCAGGACGTTTATCGCCTGCAGGGCGTGAAGATCAACGACAAGCACATCGAGGTGATCATCCGCCAGATGCTGCGCAAGACCGAAGTGCAGGAGGCCGGCGAGACGACGCTGCTGCGCGGTGAGCAGCTCGATCGGGCGCGCGCGCTCGATGTGAACGATCGCGCCCAGCAGGGCGGCAAGAAGGCCGCACGGCTGCAGCCGGTGCTCCTCGGCATCACCAAGGCGAGCCTCGCGACCGAGTCGTTCATCTCCGCAGCCTCCTTCCAGGAGACCACCCGCGTGCTGACCGAAGCCGCGGTGCGGGGACTCAAGGACGATCTGCGCGGCCTCAAGGAGAACGTCATCGTCGGACGCCTCATCCCGGCGGGCACGGGCTTCGCAGCCCACGAGTCCCGCCGCCGCAAGCTCGAGGGCACCGAGCGCCGCAGCTTCATGGACGTCGGCGGCGGAATGCCGGAGAGCGAAGAGGGCGCGAGCGTCGGAGAGGAGTCGGAGAGCGCCGCGGGCTGACGCCCTCAGCGCGGGCTCCTCACGGGGCCTGAAAGCTCATACGGGCCGGCGAGCGATCGCCGGCCCGTTTTCTGGGCGGGCGCGTCGCGATCCGCAACTAGCGGGGGCGCACGCCGAAATACGCCTCGGCGCAGCGCACGTAGTGCCACACCTCGTCGGGATTTTTCGCGAGCGCCTGCCCGAGGAGCTCCTCGCCCTTCTCGCGCTGTCCGATTCTGATGTACCAGGCGCCGATCTCGGCTCTACCGGTATCGTCCTTCTGCTTCGGGTCCGCGGCGAGCACCTTCTGATACAGCTCTTCGGCCCTGGCCGTCTCGTTGGCCTCCGCATAGATCTCGCCGGCGCGCTGGTAGTCACCCGGATCGGGCTTGCCGCTCAGCACCCGGTCGATCAGC
>DATFRA010000286.1:0-12679 GCA_035263705.1 Allostellaceae bacterium | reverse complement strand
CACGAGGTGAAGCTCATCGTCGACCTCATGTACGAGGGCGGCATCGCCACCATGCGCTACTCGATCTCCAACACCGCCGAGTACGGCGACTACACCCGCGGCCCCCGAATCATCGACGACCGCGTCAAAGCCGAGATGAAGCGCGTGCTCGAGGAAATTCAGTCCGGCAAGTTCGCGAAAGAGTGGGTGCTGGAGAACGCCGCGGGCCAGGCGAGCTTCAAGGCGATGCGCCGCCGCGGCGCCGAGCATCCCGTCGAGAAGATCGGCGAGAAGCTCCGCGCGATGATGCCCTGGATCGCGCAGAACCGACTGGTGGATCGGGCGAAGAATTAGGCGCTTCGACGCAGACGCAAGCGTTCCCCTCGCCGGTCGTCCGGCGATCCGCTTTGTTGCCCACCTGAAGGGTCGCGGGGTGAGGGGGCGTTCTTCGTTCGAGCAGGGCAACAGACCCCTTGCCGTGACCTCCCGAAACCGTTAAAAGTACTGCGGAATCCCGGCCTTAGCGGCGTTAACCATCTGTTAGGGCTACGGGGCTCAGGGTGTCAGCGGCCGGCTTTGCGAGCTCCGGCCCAGACGAGAGGTCGGTTTTCGGATGGCTTGGACCGTGGCACGGCACGATGGGCGGCAGGCGCTGGTGCGCCGCTCCGCGCTCGCGCGCGTCCAGGCTTCGGCTTCCGCTCTCCTCCTTCTCCTCAGTGACGGGGCGCTGCGACTTAGCGGCCCCTGAACGCCGGTACATCGCGTCCGGCGATCGGCGTTCAGGGGGTAATGCGACCAGATCCGCTTCGTTGCACCCTTCACCGAGAGGAGCCGCGCCATGAGCGCAACCACTCATCGCAAGCAGTCCGAGCCCAGTCCCGACAAGAATCGCGTCATCGTCTTCGACACCACGCTGCGCGACGGCGAGCAATCGCCGGGCGCGTCCATGAACCTCGACGAGAAGATCAAGATCGCCCTCCTCCTGGAGGAGATGGGGATCGACGTCATCGAGGCGGGCTTCCCGATCGCCTCGAACGGCGATTTCGAGTCCGTGCGCGAGATCGCGAAGCTCGTGAAGACTTCCAGCGTCTGCGGCCTGTCGCGGGCGGCCCGCGGCGATATCGACCGCGCCTGGGAAGCGCTCAAGCACGCCAAGCGGCCGCGTATCCACACCTTCATCTCGACCTCGCCGCTCCACATGAAGTTCAAGCTCCAGATGGAGCCCGAGGCGGTGCACCAGGCCGTGATCGACAGCGTGAGCCACGCCCGCAACCTCTGCGATGACGTGGAATGGTCCTGCGAGGACGGCTCCCGCTCCGAGCACGACTTCCTCTGCCGCACCGTCGAGAGCGCGATCAAGGCGGGGGCGCGGACGATCAACATCCCCGATACCGTAGGCTATGCGCTCCCGGAGGAGTTCGCGGGCCTGATCCGCATGCTCTTCGACCGCGTGCCCAACATCGACAAGGCCGTGGTCTCCGTGCATTGCCACAACGACCTGGGGCTCGCGGTCGCCAATTCGCTCGCCGCAGTAGGCGCGGGCGCGCGGCAGGTCGAGTGCACGGTCAACGGCCTCGGGGAGCGTGCGGGCAACGCCTCCATGGAGGAGATCGTCATGGCGCTGAAAACGCGCCATGACATCATGCCCTGCACCACGGGCGTCAAGACCGAGTACATCATGCGGGCCTCGCACCTCGTCTCCACCATCACTGGCTTCGTGGTGCAGCCCAACAAGGCGATCGTGGGTGCCAACGCCTTCGCGCACGAGAGCGGTATCCACCAGGACGGCATGCTCAAGCACGCCGGGACCTACGAAATAATGACCCCGGAATCCGTCGGCCTTCACCGCTCCAAGCTCGTGATGGGGAAGCACTCGGGCCGCCACGCCTTCAAGATGAAGCTCAAGGAATTGGGCTTCGAACTCGGCGACAACGCCATCAATGACGCCTTCCGTCGGTTCAAGGACCTCGCCGACCGCAAGAAGGACATCTACGACGAGGATCTCGTGGCGCTCGTCGACGACGAAGTGCTCCGCGGCCACGACCGCGTCCGGTTTGTCTCGCTGCAGGTGATCGCGGGCTCGAAGGGGCCGCAGACGGCCGAGGTCGAACTCGAGGTCGACGGCGCAGTGAAGCATGCGAAGGTCACCGGGAACGGCCCGATCGACGCTAGCTTCAATGCCATCAAAGAGATCGTACCCCACTCGGCGAAGCTGCAACTGTTCCAGGTGGGTGCTGTGACGGCCGGCACAGACGCACAGGCCGAAGTCACGGTACGCCTCGAGGAGAACGGCAAGACCGTGAACGGACAGGGCTCCGATCCCGACACTCTGGTCGCCTCGGTGCGGGCATATATCCACGCGCTCAACAAGCTCATGACCAAACGGGCGAAGACGGCGCCCGCCGCGATGACGGCCTAGGACGACGCGGAGGGGCGGCTGCCAAGCCGCCCCTCTCTCTATCGGAGTAAAATGGCGGACATGCAAAACAGAAGCACAGGAAAACCAAAGGAAAAATGATCGGCAAGTTGTTTGGGCTGCTGTCCGCAGACATGGCGATCGATCTCGGCACGGCGAATACCCTGGTCTACGTCAAGGGGCGCGGTATCGTGCTCAACGAGCCCTCCGTGGTGGCGATCGCCAACGTGAAGGGCAAGAAGCAAGTGCTCGCCGTAGGCGACGAGGCCAAGATGATGCTCGGTCGCACGCCCGGCTACATCCAGGCGATCCGGCCGCTGCGCGACGGGGTGATCGCGGACTTCGAGGTCGCGGAGGAGATGATCAAGCATTTCATCCGCAAGGTGCACAACCGCAGGAGCTTCGCGAGCCCGCAGATCATCGTCTGCGTGCCCTCGGGTTCGACCGCGGTCGAGCGGCGCGCAATCCAGGAGTCCGCCGAGAGCGCGGGCGCGCGCCGCGTGTTCCTGATCGAGGAGCCGATGGCGGCGGCGATCGGGGCGGGGCTTCCCGTGAGCGAGCCCACCGGCTCCATGGTGGTCGACATCGGCGGCGGCACCACCGAAGTCGCGGTGCTGGCGCTCGGTGGCATCGTCTATTCGCGCTCGGTGCGGGTCGGCGGCGACAAGATGGACGAGGCGATCATCGCCTATATCCGCCGCAACCATAACCTGCTGGTGGGCGAGAGCAGCGCCGAGCGGATCAAGAAGGAGATCGGCTCCGCCTGCATGCCAGCGGACGGCGAGGGCCGCACCATGGAGATCAAGGGCCGCGACCTCATGAACGGCGTGCCCAAGGAGATCGTCATCACCGAGCGGCAGATCGCCGAGAGCCTGGCGGAGCCGGTCGGCGCCATCGTCGAGGCGGTAAAGGTGGCGCTCGAGCACACCGCGCCGGAGCTCGCGGCCGACATCGTCGACAAGGGAATCGTACTCACCGGCGGGGGCGCGCTGCTTTCGAATCTCGATTACGTGCTGCGCCACGCGACCGGCTTGCCGGTCTCGATCGCCGACGATCCGCTGTCGTGCGTGGCGCTGGGTACCGGTCGAGCGCTCGAGGAGAAGTCGCTGAAGAGCGTGCTGATCAGCATGTATTGATGAGGCTGCCCGAGGCGAGGGCGTGAGGTAGGTAAGAGAAGCGGTCGGGATCCATGTCGCGTCTGTCGATGCCCATGCGAGCAACCGCACAGCGCCTCGCGCTGCCACTCCTCGTGATCGTCTCCGCCGGGCTCATCGTGCTCGGCAAGGCCGACATCCTTCTGGTCGACCGAGTCCGCGCCGACCTCAACGACGCGCTAGCGCCGGTCTTCGAGGCGATCGCCAAGCCGATCAACTTCGTCGCCTCCGGTGTGCGGCGGTTCGGGGATCATTTCACGGTCTATGAGGAAAACCAGCGCCTCCGCGAGGAGAACGCCCGGCTGCTGCAATGGCAGGAGGTGGCGCAGCGCCTCGAAGCCGAGAACGAGGAACTGCGGCAGATGCTGCACTTCGAGCCCCAGGGCGTCCGCGGCTACATAACGGGACGGGTGATCGCCAACTCCGGTGGTGCCTTCCTGCGCAACGTGCTGATTGACGTGGGTGACCGCCAGGGCGTCGAGCGCGGCCAGGCGGCGCTCGGCGGCGAGGGTGTCGCGGGCCGGGTCACCGAGGTCGGCAGCCGCGCGTCGCGGGTGCTCCTGCTGACCGACTTGAACTCGCGCGTCCCCGTGGTGGTCGAGAACACGCGCGAGCGGGCGGTGCTGGCGGGCGATAACACCAGCCGGCCGCGACTGTTGTACCTTCCCGAGAAGAGCGCCGTGCAGGTCGGCGACCGCGTGGTGACCGCGGGCAGCGGCGGCATCTTCCCGCCGGGCCTGCCGGTGGGCGCGGTTTCCTCCGTCGACGGCGGCGCGGTCCGGGTCGAGCCGGAGGCGGAACTCACGCACCTCGAGTACGTGCGGATCGTCGACTTCGGCCTCAGCGCCAGCGTCCTGCCGCAGAGCGTGATCCCGGCGCCGAAGCCGACCCGCGGTGGACGCCGCGCTGTCGACCCCGACATCGACATGCGGCAGTAGCGCTAGTGCCCATGAAGCTCGTTCTGCTCCAGCGAGACCTAGGCCTGATCAATCGGCTAGCGCCGGTGCTCACCACGCTGATGTGTGTGATGGCCTCGGTCGTTCCGGTGCATATGCCCGCGTTCACGGCGGCGACGCCGTTCTTCGCCCTGATGGCGATCTACTACTGGACACTCCATCGCCCGGAGCTCCTGCCCTTCGTCGCGGTGTTCGCGGTTGGGCTGTTGCTCGACATGCTCGAGGGCGCGCCGCTGGGCATGTCGCCCCTGGTGCTGCTGCTCGCTTATGCGTTGGTGCTGAGCCAGCGGGAGCATTTGGTGATGCGCCGCTTCAGCGCGGTTTGGCTGGGCTTCCTCGCGGTTGCGGCGACCGCGACGGTGCTTCAATGGGGCGTGGTAAGTCTCTTTTATGGTATGCTCTTGGATGCCCGGGCGTTCTTGTTCCAGGGCGTGCTCACGGTGGCGGTTTATCCCGTGGTGAGCTACCTGCTCAGCCGGGTGCAACGCACGCTCCTCATGCGGGCTTGAGATGGTACAGCAGCGGGATAACAGGCGGCTCAAGCTGTGGACGCGCCGCGCGGCCCTGGTGGCCGGCGGCCAGGGCGTGTTGCTGGCGTTGCTGGCGGGGCGCCTCTACCAGCTGCAGATCGTTCAGCAGGACAAATACGCCACGCTGGCGGATGAGCAGCGCATCAATTTGCGCCTGCTGGCGCCACCGCGGGGCCGCATCGTCGATCGCTTCGGCGTGCCGCTCGCGACCAACCGCCAGAACTACCGTGTCACGCTGATTGCCGACCAGGTCGCCAATGTGAATGCCACGCTCGATGCCGTGGCGGCCCTGATCCCCGTCAGCGAGTCCGATCGCCGGCGCGTGCAGCGCGAGATCAAGAACAAGCACAGCTTTGTTCCCATCGCGATCCGCGAGAACCTCAGCTGGGACGACATGTCTCGCATCGAGGTGAACACCCCGGACCTGGTGGGCGTGTCGATCGAGCAGGGCCTGACCCGCGACTATCCGCTGGGCGACATGGCCTCGCACGTGCTCGGCTACGTGGCGCCCGTGTCGGAGAAGGAACTCACAGGCGACCCGATCCTGGAGCTGCCGGATTTCCGGATCGGCAAGAACGGCGTCGAGAAGGAGCATGACCTGGAGCTGCGCGGCAACGCCGGCATCGCCCAGATCGAGGTCAACGCCTTCGGCCGCGTGATGCGCGAGATCTCCCGTGACGACGGCAGTCCTGGCAAGGAGATCGTGCTGACCCTCGACGCGGCGATCCAGGAGTTCGCGGCCCAGCGCTGCATCGCCGAAGGCAGCGTCGCTTGCGTCGTGATGGACGCGCCTACGGGCGAGATCATGGCGATGGTCTCGACGCCGGGGTACGATCCCGCGGCCTTCTCCGCGGGTCTCAGCTCCGCCCAGTGGAACGCGCTTCTGCACGACCCGCTCAACCCGCTCAGCAACAAGACCGTCAGCGGCGCCTATGCGCCAGGCTCGACCTTCAAGACCATGGTGGCGCTGGCGGCGCTCGAGTCCGGGATCTCGCCAGAGACGCGCGTTACCTGTCCCGGTCACTTCCAGCTCGGCAATTCCGTCTGGCATTGCTGGAAGCCGCAAGGGCACGGCACGCTCGACATGCACGGCGGCATCCAGCACTCTTGCGACGTCTATTTCTACGAGATGGCGCGCCGGCTCGGCATCGACAAATTCGCGGCGATGGCCAAGCGCTTCGGCCTTGGCGCGACGCTCGGCATCGATATCCCCGGTGAGAAGGCAGGGCTCATCCCGACCCGCGACTGGAAGCTCGCGACGTTCGGCATTCCCTGGCAGCCCGGCGAGAACATCAGCTGCGGCATCGGGCAGAGCTACATCACCGCGACGCCACTGCAGCTCGCGACCATGGTGTCGCGCCTCGTGACCAACAAGCGAATCGTGCCCCGACTGACGCGTGAGGTCGGCATCATGCGCGCGGACCAGCGGCTCGTGGAGCCGACCTTTGAGGCGATGGGCGTGGCACAGAAGGACCTCAAGGTCGTGCTCGACGGCATGTACGCGGTGGTGAACGAGCCGGGTGGCACAGCCTATGCCGCGCGCATCAAGGACTCGGCCATGGCGATGGGCGGCAAGTCCGGCACTTCTCAAGTGCGGCACATCACAGCGGCCGAGCATGAGCACGGCGTGCGGAAGGCGAAGCAGGTACCCTGGATCGAGCGTGACCACGCGCTCTTCATCTCGTTCGCGCCGGCGGGTGCGCCGCGCTACGTCTGCGCTGTGATAGTGGAGCATGGTGGCGAGAGCATCGGCGGCGGCTCGGCGGTGGCGGCGCCGATCTGCGCCGACATCCTGGTCGAGCTGCAGAAGCGCGACCCCGCGCGCCGCGTGCCCGACACGAACTTCGCCGCCGACCGGTTCTCGACCCGAAGCTGAGCCCCTCATGAGCGTCTCGCATCTCGACCTCGGCCGGCCACGCGAGCTCTCGCTCCCCGAGAAGGTCTTGAGCATCAACTGGGGCCTGGTGCTGCTGGTGAGCCTGCTCGCCTGCGTCGGCTTCGGCACGCTCTATTCGGCCGCCAACGGCAACTGGGATCCCTGGGCCAGCAAGCAGATCGTGCGCTACGGCGTGGCGCTCGCGGTGATGCTGCTCTGCGCCCTGGTCGATCTCAGGTTCTGGTACAAGGCGGCCTATTGGATCTACGGCATCGCTTTCCTGCTGCTGGTCGCCGTGGAGGTCCGCGGCTTCATCGGCATGGGCGCGCAACGCTGGATCGACCTCGGCGTGATCCAGCTGCAGCCGTCGGAGATCATGAAGGTGGCGGCGGTGCTGGTGCTGGCGCGCTATTTCCACAACGTCGGCATCGACGAGATCGGCCGGCCGCTGCTCCTGATCCTGCCGGCGGGCCTGATCCTGGTGCCGGCCGCCCTCGTGATGAAGCAACCGGACCTCGGCACCGCCCTGATGCTGGTGCTGAGCGGCGGCGTCATATTCTTCCTCTCGGGTGTGCGGCTCTGGAAGTTCGCGGTCCTGATCGTCGCCGGAGGAGCAGGGGCGCCGCTGGTCTGGAAATTCTTGCGCCCCTATCAGAAGGCGCGCCTCGTGAGCTTCCTCGATCCCGAGAGCGATCCCCAGGGTACCGGCTACCACAGCCTGCAATCCAAGATCGCGATCGGCTCGGGCGGCGGCACCGGCAAGGGCTTCCTCGAGGGAACCCAGAGCCATCTCAACTTCCTGCCAGAGAAGCAGACCGACTTCATCTTCACCATGCTGGCGGAGGAATGGGGTCTGATCGGCTGCCTCGCGCTCCTCGCGCTTTACACGCTGGTGCTGGTCTACGGTTACGTCATTGCCTTCCGGAGCCGCAGCCATTTCGGGCGTCTGCTGGCGCTCGGCATTACCGTCAACCTGTTCCTCTACGTTTTCATCAACACGGCCATGGTGATGGGTCTCATTCCCGTGGTCGGCGTGCCGCTGCCGCTGGTCTCCTACGGCGGCACCGCGATGTTGACGGTGATGTTCGGTTTCGGCCTGCTGATGAGCGTCTACGTGCACCGCGACGCCCGGATCGGCCGCCCCAGCGACGGCGACGCCTGAGGCTCGCTCTTTGCCGCGAAACCGCCGGCTCGACAACCCCCGGCGGCCTTGCTATACACCCCGCCTTCCTGCGGCGGGTGCATAGCTCAGTTGGTAGAGCAGCTGACTCTTAATCAGCGGGTCCCAGGTTCGAGTCCTGGTGCACCCACCAAATCCTTCAAGACCTTATTGGTGGACTCGCCGACGGAGGTGTCCGGCAACTAGGCTCGTGCACCCATCGTGCGCCCGACGGGAATTGGGGACGCCAAAATCAAACGGACGTTGGCGAAGACCTGCAAGAACTCCGGAAACTCTTAAATATGGATCGGATGGCCTAAAGCCCTCAGCGCCGCCTCCAAGAAGCCTTCGCTGTGAGTCGGGTGAGCATGAATTGTCTCGGCGATGTCCTCAAGCCGCGCACGCATCTCGAGCGCCAGGCTGAAGCCCGCTGACAACTCCGCGATGCCGGCCCCCACTGCCTGGATGCCGAGCAAGAGATGATTGTCGGCTCGGGCAACGGCACGGATGAAGCCTGCTTCGTCAGCCAGGGACATGGCGCGGCCGTTCGCCTGGAAAGGAAACTGACCGGTCTTGACCTCGATACCGGCGGCTTTGGCCTCCTCGGGCGAGAGCCCTACCGTGACGATCTCGGGATCGGTGAAGCAAATGGCGGGAATGGATACCTTGTCCCAGGCGCGTCTTTCGCCGGCGACGATCTCAGCCACCATCTCGCCCTGAGCCATCGCTCGATGTGCCAGCATCGGCTCGCCCGTGACGTCTCCGATCGCGTAGACATCGCGCATCGAGGTCCGGCACCTGTCATCGATACGGATGAACGAGCCGTCCATCTCGAGATCGATCGCATCGAGGCCCCACGCCGCGGTCGCGGGCTTACGGCCGACCGTAACGAGGACCTTGTCCGCGCTCAGAGTCATTGCCCGGCCGTCCGACATTTCGACGGCGAGCGCATCGCCTTTCGCTGAAAGGCCCTTTGCCTTGGCCCCAGTGACCGTTTCGATGCCGAGCTCATGCAGACGCTTGGCGACCGGCCGCGTCAGCTCGGCGTCGTATTGCGGAAGAATACGGGCCTGGACCTCCACGACGGTAACCGCGGCCCCAATCTTCGCGAAGGCGGTTCCAAGCTCAAGACCGATGTAGCCCGCCCCCACAACCACGAGTTTGGCCGGCAACTCCTTAAGTGACAGAGCCTCGGCCGACGAGATCACTTTGCCGCCAAAGGGAAGGGCGGGGAGTTCGATGGCTTCGGAACCCGTCGCGATCACGACGTGCTCCGCCCGGATCACCTGCGAGCCGATTTCCGTCTCGACCTCGACCGTCTTGCCATCGCGAAACCGGGCCCAACCCTGCACGACTTTCACTCCCGCTTTCTTCAGCAGGCCGGAAACACCGCTGTTGAGTCGACCCACGATGCCGTCCTTCCAGAGCACGGTCTTCGCGAGATCGACCGCGGGCCTGCCGACGGAAATCCCGAACGGGCTCTTGCCGGCGGCGGTCCGGGCGATCGTCTCGAACTCCTCCGCTGCGTGGATCAAGGCTTTGGATGGAATGCATCCGACATTGAGGCAAGTCCCACCGGGCTTTCGCGCTTCGACCACCACCGTGTCGATGCCAAGCTGACCTGCGCGGATCGCGCAGACGTAGCCGCCCGGTCCCGCGCCGATCACCAGTAGCTTGCAGGAGATGTCTTTCATAACCTCAGTCTTCCATGAAGATCAGCGCCGGCGTCTCCAGCAGTGCCTTGATGCGTTGCACGAACCGCGCCGCATCCCAGCCGTCGATCACGCGATGATCGAAGCTCGATGAGAGATTCATCATCTTCCGGGGTACGAAGCCCGAGCCGTTCCAGGCGGGACGCACCACGATCTTGTTGACACCGACAATCGCGACCTCGGGATGGTTGATAATGGGCGTGGTGACAATGCCCCCCATCGCGCCGAGCGATGTGATCGTGATGGTCGAGCCACTGAGCTCTTCGCGGGTGGCGGTCCCTGCCTTCGCCGCATCGGCGAGCCGGGTCATCTCCGCCGCGCAGGCCCAGAGATCGAGCGCCTCGACGTGCCCGACGACCGGCACCATGAGGCCCGCGGGCGTTTGCGCGGCGATGCCGATGTGTACGCCGGCATGCACGTGCACCACACCTGTCTCATCGTCGTACAACGCATTCAGGTTAGGCTGATCCACGACCGCGTGCGCGATCGCACGCATCAGGAACGGCAAGAGCGTGAGCTTCGGCCGATCGTCTCGCTTCTGCTTGTTGAGCGTCGCCCGAAGCTCTTCGAGGCTTGTGACGTCGACCTCCTCGACATACGTGATGTGGGGGATGTGAGCATTGGCGATAGTCATCTTCTCGGCGATCTTGCGGCGCAGACCGACGAGTTTGATGTCATCGATGGCAGTCTTCGGCTGAAGCGGCGACGGTCTCGCCATCGCGGGACCTCGAGAGAAGAACGCCTCGAGGTCTTCGTGCGTGATGCGGCCAGCGGGACCGGTTCCGGGCACTTGACGCAGGTCTACTCCCGCCTCCCGTGCCCTCAAGCGTACCGCCGGCGTTGCCAAGGGCTTTTCACCCTCGCGACGGGGAGTCGCGCGGCCGACCTGTTGCAACGCGCGGATCTCGCCCGCTTTGCGTGGGCTCGATTGGGGTATTTCGGTCGCGGATGAGGAACGCTCTACCGCGTCGATGGCCCGAAGCTTTGACGACCGAGGGGATGCAGTCGCCGTCACCGCCGGTGAGTTCTTTGCGATCGCCGCCTTGCCGCCTTGATCGGTGATGGATTCCTTTTCCTCGCCTGGGACCTTGAGACGGACAAGGTCGGAGCCGACTGCCACCAGATCACCAACTGCTGCCCCTAGCCAGATGACCTCGCCGTTCGCCGGTGACGGGATTTCCACCGTCGCTTTGTCGGTCATGACGGCCGCGAGCACGGTGTCTTCCTCGACCAGATCGCCGATCTTGACGTGCCACTCGACAACTTCGGCTTCCGCGACGCCCTCGCCGACATCTGGCAGCTTGATCACGCGCTCGGCCATCTCACTGCTCCATCGCCGCGAGCAGCGCACGGCCGACGCGCGCCGGACCCGGAAAGTAGTCCCACTCTTGAGCATGGGGATAAGGCGTGTCCCAACCCGCCACGCGTGTGACTGGCGCTTGCAGGTGATAGAAGCATGTCTCCTGCACGAGCGCCGAAAGCTCCGCCCCGAATCCCGATGTCAATGTCGCCTCGTGGATGATGACGCATCGGCCCGTCTTTCGGACCGATGCTTCGATGGCTCCCACGTCGAGCGGGAGCAGGGTGCGAAGGTCGATGATTTCGGCGTCGACGCCGGTATCGGCGACGGCAGCATCGGCGACATACACCATCGTTCCGTAAGCAAGCACGGTGAGCTCGGTGCCTTCACGACGGACGACGGCTTTTCCAAGAGGTACAGTGTAGTGACCGTCCGGGACCTCGCCGAGCTCGTGCTTCGACCAGGGCGTAACGGGCCGGTCGGCACGACCGTCGAAGGGACCATTATAGAGCCGCTTCGGCTCCAGGAAGATGACGGGATCCGGATCTTCGATCGCGGCGATGAGCAATCCCTTCGCGTCAATCGGATTGGACGGTACCACCGTCTTGAGACCGCAAACGTGCGTAAAGAGGGCTTCCGGGCTTTGGCTATGCGTCTGTCCACCGAAGATTCCACCGCCGGTCGGCATGCGCACCACAAGCGGGCAGGTGAACTGGCCGTTGGAGCGGTAGCGCAGCCGCGCCGCCTCTGAAACGAGCTGGTCGTAAGCGGGATACATATAATCGGCAAATTGAATCTCGGCGCAGGGGCGAAGCCCATAGGCCGCCATGCCGACGGCCACACCCACAATACCGAGCTCGCTGATCGGCGTATCGAAGCAGCGACTCTTGCCGTACTTGGCTTGCAGATGTTGGGTGGCGCGAAAGACGCCACCGAAGAAACCCACATCCTCGCCGAAAACGACCACATTCTCGTCCCGGCTCATCATGACATCCATCGCGTCGCGAATCGCCTCGATCATGGTCTTGCGGGGCATGTCTCAAACTCCCGCTTGCTGGCGTTGCCGGCGCAGGTGCGGCGGCATATCCGCGTAGACCCCTTCGAACATGTCGCGGACCGATGGCCTACCGCCAGAGTGCAGCGTGCCATGGCTTTCGGCCTCCTTCTGGGCGGTGATGACGACGTCCAGCACGTGCGCCTCCTCCTGCTTGTGGCGCTCCTCCGACCAGACGCCGCGCTGGATCAAATGATTCTTGAGTCGGATCACGGGATCGCCAAGCGGCCAGGCGTCCGACTCGGTCTTGGGGCGATATGCCGTGGGATCGTCGGATGTCGAATGAGCGCCGGCTCGATAGGTGACGTATTCGATCAGCGTCGGACCGAGATTTCGGCGCGCCCGCTCGGCCGCCCATTTGGCAACCGCATAGACGGCGAGATAGTCGTTGCCATCGACCCGGAGCGCCGGAAGACCGAAGCCGAGGCCCCGCGCCGCGAAGGTCCCGGAGCTACCCCGGGTGATGCCCTGGAAAGTTGAAATCGCCCATTGATTATTGACGATGTTGAGCACCACGGGAGCCTTGTAGGTGGAGGCGAAGAC
>DATFRA010000285.1:0-60201 GCA_035263705.1 Allostellaceae bacterium | reverse complement strand
GGATCGGACTGCGACCGGTACAACAGGACCATGAGACACCCAACTGATGACCCGCACTCTAGGCGAAGATCCCGCGGGAGGGAAATCGTGCCTCCTTCGGCTCAGGCCCTTCGGGCCTGGCTCAGGATGAGGGCTTTTCTTTGTGCCATTACACATGCTCCTCATCCTGAGCCACGCGCGTCAGCGCGTGAGTCGAAGGATGCATGGATAACGATGCAGCCTGCTACGTCCGCACCGCGCCCGTCTCCTCCGCCTTGATCTCGAAGGCGGCGGCCATGAGGGCGCGGGTGTAGGGGTGTTGTGGACGTTCGAAGATGGCCGCGGAGTCGCCGCTCTCCACGACGACGCCATCCTTCATCACCAGCACCTCGCGGGCGAGCGCGCGCACCACGCGGAGGTCGTGGCTGATGAAGATGTAGGCGAGGCTGTGACGCGCCTGCAGGTCGCGCAGCAGGTCCACCATCTGCGCCTGCACGGACATGTCGAGCGCGGAGGTGGGTTCGTCCAGCACCAGGAGCCGCGGCTTCAGCACCAGCGCGCGGGCGATCGCGACGCGCTGGCGCTGGCCGCCGGAGAACTCGTGGGGATAGCGGTCGATCGTGGCGGGATCGAGCCCGACCGAGGTCAGCGCATCCTCGATGAGCGCGCGGCGCGCCTTCGGCGTCTCGCCGATGCGGTGGACTTTGAGGCCCTCCTCCACGATCTGGCCGATCGAGAGCCGCGGCGACAGGCTCGAGAATGGGTCCTGGAATACGATCTGGATCTCGCGGCGGAGCGGCCGCATGGCGCCGGTGCCGAGCGGGTCGAGGCGCTTGCCGTCATAGACGATGGCACCCTCGCTCTTGAGGAGGCGCAGCAGGCCGAGGCCCAGCGTCGTCTTGCCCGACCCGGACTCGCCGACCACGCCCAAGGTCTCGCCCTCGCGCACGGTGACGTCGATTCCGTCGACCGCCTTCACGTAGCCTGTGGTCCGACGCAGCACGCCCGTACGGATCGGGAACCAGACCTTGAAGCCCTTGGCCTGCAGCAAGACTGGCGGCGTCTTCGTGTGCCGGACAGGCTGACCCTTGGGGGCGGACTCCAGGAGATGCCGCGTATAGGGATGTTGGGGCTGCGCGAAGACCTCGGCCGTCACGCCGGTCTCGACGATCTCGCCCCTGGTCATCACGGCGACACGGGTCGCGACCTTCTGCACGATGGTGAGATCGTGCGTGATCAGCAAGAGCGCCATGCCGAAGCGCTCCTGCAGGTCTCGCAGCAGCTTCAGGATCTGTGCCTGGATGGTGACGTCGAGCGCTGTGGTGGGCTCGTCGGCGATCAGGAGGTCGGGCTCGTTCGCGAGCGCCATGGCGATCATGATGCGCTGGCGCTGGCCACCCGAAAGCTGGTGCGGATAGGCGTCGAGGCGCTTCTCCGCTTCCGGCAATCCCACCAGCCGCAGCAGCTCGATCACGCGCGCCCGCGCGGCGGGTCCGCGCATCCCCTTGTGGAGCAGGAGCGTCTCCGCGATCTGCTTCTCGACGGTGTGGAGCGGATTGAGCGAGGTCATGGGCTCCTGGAACACCATGGCGACACGGCCGCCGCGGATCGCCTGCAGCTGGCGCGGCGAGGCCCGCACGAGATCCTCGCCCTCGAACAGGATGCGGGTCTCCGGCGTGTGGCGCGCCAGCGGATAAGGCAGGAGCTGCAGGACCGAGAGTGCCGTCACCGACTTCCCGGACCCGCTCTCGCCGACAAGCGCCAACGTTTCGCCCTTACCGATATCGAGCGAGACCCGCTTCACCGCCTCGACGCGCTGGCCCGCCGTCTCGAAGGCGACGGAGAGGTCTCGGATAGTGAGAAGAGGCTCGGCCATCAGCCGATGTTCTTTCTCGGATCGAACGCGTCCCGCACCGCTTCGCCGATGAAGACGAGGAGGCTCAGCATGACCGCGAGCGTGATGAAGGCGGTGAAGCCGAGCCATGGGGCTTGCAGGTTGTTCTTGCCCTGCGCGAGCAGCTCGCCGAGCGAGGGGGAGCCGGCGGGGAGGCCGAAGCCCAGGAAGTCGAGGGACGTGAGCGTCGTCACGCCGCCGCTCAACAGGAACGGCATGAACGTGAAGGTCGCGACCAGCGCGTTGGGCAGCACGTGGCGGACGATGATCACCAGGTTGGACACGCCAAGCGCCCGGGCGGCGCGCACGTAGTCGAAGTTGCGCGCACGCAGGAACTCCGCGCGCACGAGGTCGACCAGGCTCATCCAGGAAAACAGCAGCATGAGGCCCAGAAGCCACCAGAAATTCGGTTGCACGATGCTCGAGAGAATGATGAGCAGATAGAGGATCGGCAGTCCCGACCAGATCTCCATGAAGCGCTGGAACAACAGGTCGGTGAGGCCGCCGAAATACCCTTGGACCGCGCCCGCGAAAATGCCGATCGCGGAGGAAAGCAGGGTCAGCACGAGGCCGAACAGTACCGAGATGCGGAAGCCGTAGAGCAGGCGCGCCAGGACGTCGCGCCCCTGGTCGTCGGTGCCGAGCCAGTTCACCGCCGAGGGCGGGGCAGGCGCCGGAACCGGCAGGTCGTAGTTGATGGTGCCGTAGCTGAAGGGGATCAGCGGAAAGATCATCCAGCCCTTGGCGCGGATATCCGCCTGTGTCACGGCCTCGCGGTAATTCGCCTCGGTCGGAAAATCGCCGCCGAAGGTGGTTTCGGGATAGGACTTGAAGACCGGCAGATAGAACGAGCCGTCGTACCGGACGAGGAGCGGCTTGTCGTTGGCGATGAACTCGGAGAACAGCGTCGCGCCGAACAGCGCCAGGAAGATCCAGAGCGAGCAGAAGCCACGGCTGTTGGCGCGGAAATTGGCGAGCCGCCGCCGCGTCAGCGGCGTGATGGATACCCCGAAAATCCGGGGAGGCGCGGCCGACGGATTGGTCACGCTCATGCGCCGCGCGTTCCGAAATCGATCCGGGGATCGACCACCGTGTAGGTGAGATCGCCGACGAGCTTGAGCAGCAACCCCAGGAGCGTCAGGACGTAGAGGTTGGCGAACATGATGGGATAGTCGCGGTTGATCGCGGCCTCGTAGCCGAGCAGGCCGAGCCCATCGAGCGAGAAGATGATCTCGACCAGGAGCGCGCCCGTGAAGAGGATGCTGACAAAGGCAGCGGGAAAGCCCGCGATAACCAGGAGCATCGCGTTCCGGAACACGTGGCCGTAGAGCACGCGCCGCTCTGTCAGACCCTTGGCCCGCGCCGTTACCACGTATTGCTTGCTGATCTCCTCCAGGAAAGAGTTCTTGGTGAGCATGGTCAGGCTGGCAAAGCTGCCGATAACCAACGCCGTGATCGGCAGCGTGATGTGCCAGAAGTAATCGGTGACCCGGTGCCACCAGTCCAGACTCGACCAATCCTCGGACCAGAGGCCGCGCAGCGGAAACAGGTGCCAGTAGTTTCCGCCGGCGAACAGCACGACCAGCAGCACCGCGAACAGGAAACTCGGCACGGCGTAGCCGATGATGATGAGACCGCTCGACCAGATATCGAACCGGCTGCCGTCCCGCACGGCCTTGCGAATGCCGAGCGGGATCGAGATCAGGTATCCGAGCAACGTCGTCCAGAGGCCGAGCGAGATCGACACCGGCAGCTTGTCGATGATGAGGTCCGTCACCTTGCGGTCGCGGAAGAAGCTGTTGCCGAAGTCGAAGGTGAGATAGTTGCGCATCATCATCAGGAAGCGCTCGGTCGGCGGTTTGTCGAAGCCGTAGAGCCGCTCGAGCTTCTTGAGGATATCGGGATCGATGCCGCGCGACGCGCGCGACTGCTCGGCGCCGCCGACCTTGACGCCGGAGGAAACCGTCTCGCCGCCGCCGCCGCTGACCCGCGCCGTGGCGCTGACCGCGCGGCCCTCGAGCTGGGCCACCAGCTGGTCGATCGGCCCGCCGGGCGCCGCCTGCACCACCACGAAGTTCACGACCATGATCGCGAACAGGGTGGGGATGATCAGCAACAGCCGGCGGATGATGTAGGCGAGCATGGCGTCGGTTTCGGTCCGCAATTCTCAGGCGGGCGCCCGCCTATTGCGCGACGCTCGCTTTGCGCGACTCCAGAGTCGCGGCTTTCGCCTCGTCGACCCACCAGGCCATGAAATCGACGCCGTATTTCGGCGACTCTTTCGGCCGATCGAACTTGTCCCAATAGGCGACGCGGCTGACGCTCAGGTGCCAGTTCGGCACCACATAGAAGCCCCAGAGCAGGACGCGGTCGAGGGCACGCACCCGCGTCACCAGGCTTGCGCGATCGGACGCCGAGACCACGAGTTCGATGAGGTTGTCCACCACCTTGTCCTTGACGCCGAGAAGGTTGCGGCTGCCGCGCTGATCGGCGGTCGCCGAGCCCCAGAAGTCGCGCTGCTCGTTTCCGGGCGACTGCGAGGCCCCAAATCCCACCACCGCCATGTCGAAGTCGAAGCTTCGCATGCGCTCCTCGTATTGCGAGGTATCGACCGTGCGCACACGCGCTGCGATGCCGAGCCGTTTTAGATTGGCGATGAACGGCAGCACGATGCGCTCGAATTCCGGCTGATCGAGCAGGATCTCGAACGCCATGGGCCGGTCGGTCTTGTCGTTGACGAGCGCCTCGTTCTTGACGCTCCAGCCCGCTTGTTTCAGGAGGTCGAGCGCCTTGCGCAAGTTGTCGCGCACGTTACCGGAGCTGTCGGTTTTGGGCGGCTCGTATGCCTTCGTGAAGACCTCGTCCGGGATCTGCCCGCGGTATTTCTCCAGGATCTGCACCTCCTCGGGGCTGGGCAGCTCCGTCGCGGCGAGTTCCGAGTTGTCGAAGTAACTCCGCGTCCTGACATAGGCCCCATTGAAAAGGTTCTTGTTCGTCCATTCGAAATCGAAGGCGTAGCCGATCGCCTCGCGCACGCGGCGGTCGGCGAAGAAATCGCGCCGCGTATTGAAACCAAACGCCTGCATGCCCGCCACGCGCGAGTGCGGGATCTCGACCTTCTGGATGAGCCCCGCCCGGAGCGCCGGTCCGGCGTAGCCGGTGGCCCAGAGCTTGGCGGTGTTCTCGGAGCGGATGTCGTAAGTACCGGCCTTGAAGGCCTCGAGGGCGACCGTCATGTCGCGGTAGTAGTCGTAGCGGATCGTGTCGAAATTCTCGCGGCCACGCTTAACCGGCAGGTTCGCCGCCCAGTAGTCGGGCACGCGGCGGTAGGTGATGGAGCGTCCGGGATCAACCGCCTCGATCTTGTAGGGTCCGCTGCCGAGCGGCGGGTCGAGCGTCGTCTGCTCGAAGTCGCGGGTCGACCAGTAGGCCTTCGAGAGCACCGGCAGCTCGCCCACGATTTGGGCGAGCTCGCGATTGTCGCCGTTGCGGAAGGTGAACCGGACGCTGCGGTCGCCCACCGGCTCCGCCTTGATCACGTCGGCATAGTAGCTGCGGTAGAACGGGTGGCCCTTGCTCTTGAGCGTCTCGAAGGTCCAGACCACGTCGGCGGGCGTCATCGGCGTGCCGTCGTGGAAGCGGGCCTCCTTGCGCAGGTTGAACTGCACCCAGGTACGGTCCGCCGGGATCTCCACGGTCTCCGCGACGAGGCCGTAGGCGGAGGCGGGCTCCTCGGGCGATCCCGCCATCAGCGTATCGGTGTCGAGGCCCAGGCCCGCGGCGGCGTTGCCCTTGAGCGTGAAGGGGTTCAGCGTGTCGAAGGTACCGATCGCGCTGTAGCGCACGCTGCCGCCCTTGGGCGCCTCGGGGTTCACGTAGTCGAAATGCGCGAAGTCGGGTCCGTACTTGAGGTCGCCAAAGAGCGAGAGCCCGTTGCTCTTGGTCACGCCGTCCTGTGCGAGCGCGACGCCGAGTGGCATCGAGGCGACGAGGGTAGCGAGCAGAATGGCTCTGGCGCGCATGAGGCGAGCTCCCTGCAGATGACGGTACACTCTAGTGGAAATTCGCGCCCGGCGGCACGCCACCGCCCGAGGTCACGGCCGGCTCGCAAGAAGGCCACGAGCGGCACCGGCGAGCCGTGGATCGCCGCAGGCGAGGACGCGGCCATCGGAGCCGAGGCCGAGCGGTTTCCCGCTCCAATCCGTCATGCTGCCGCCGGCGCCGGCGATCACCGGCGCGAGCGCGGCATAGTCGTAGGGCTTGAGCCCCGCCTCCACCACGAGGTCGATGAAGCCCGCGGCCAGCAGTCCATAGGCGTAGCAGTCGCCGCCGAAGCGCGCGAGCTTGACCGCGCCCTTGAGGCGCTGGAACCCCTCGGCATCGGCACCCCTGAACATGTCGGGCGAGGTCGCGAACAGCGTTGCCGCGGCGAGCGCCGGGCACGCCCGCGTGGAGATCGGGGCGCCGTTGAGCGTGCTTTTGTGCCCGCGCGCGCCGATCCAGCGCTCGCGCGAGATCGGCTGGTCGATCACGCCCAGCACCGGCGTGCCCCGCTCCGCCAGCGCGATCAGCGTGCCGAAGAGCGGTACGCCGCTGATGAAGGATTTCGTGCCGTCGATGGGATCGAGCACCCAGACGCGCTCGGCGTCGGTGCGGCGGGAGCCGTGCTCCTCGCCGAGGATGCCGTGCTCGGGGAACCGCGTCTCGATGAGCGCGCGCAGCGCCAGCTCCGCCTCGCGGTCGGCGATGGTGACGGGGCTCAAGTCCGCCTTGTCGTCGACCGCGACGCCGCGGCGGAAATAGCGCCGGACGATCCCCCCCGCGGCGTCCGCGAGTTCATTGGCGAAGGCGATGAGCGCGGCGTCGACCGGCGTCATCATGCCGCGCGCCGCCTCGTCACTGGCTCGCGAGCGGCTTCGGCGAATCCGAGAGCGAGTTGAGGTAGACGATGACGTCGGCGCGGTCCTTCGCCTTCGCCAAGCCGATGAAGGTCATCTTGGTTCCCTTGACGAAAGCCTGCGGCTTCCAGAGCCACTCGTTGAGGGCATCCACGGACCAAGTGCCGCCCTTCTTCTTGAGCGCGTCCGAGAAGGCGAAGCCGCCGTGACCCTCGGCCACCGGCCCGTCGAAGACGCCGTAGAGATTGGGGCCGACGCGGTTGGCGCCGCCTTTGTCGAAGGTGTGGCAGGCCGCGCATTTCTTCGCGACGTCCTTCCCCGCATCGATGTTCGCGGTGGCGAGCAGCGGGCCCAGCGGCTCGGGCCCCGCGGCCTCGCTGCCGGCGGCCGCGGGCGGCTGCCCAGCCGGTGCCGTCGCGATCGCGACGGCGCTCTTCGCGGGCACTTTGGGCTCGATGAGCTTGCTTGCGAGCAGGCCGGAGACCCATGCCACGATCAGCGCCAACAGCACCGAGGCCACGATCTTGTTGATCTCGAACGACGACATTCCGCGTCCCTTCGGGGATGACTGAGGCGGCGCCGAAACCGCCCCACGCCGGCCCCGCGCCGCAAGGAAGAAACCGAATTTTCGCTGACAACTCAAACGAAATATGATTGATGCGGCCTCGGAGATGAGCGCTCAGCCGGCCTGAATAACCGGGTTTTCCGTGCGGCATAACGCCGCAACGCGGAACCGGAGGCGGGCGGCCCGCGCGTCCGCCTGCGAGACTCAGGGAATGCTGGCGTCCATGGCCCAGAAGCCCCGCAAGCCCATCGTGCTGATCCCGTCGCGGCTCGCCTCGACGCGGCTGCCGAACAAGCCGCTCGCCGACATTCACGGCGAGCCGATGATCGTGCACGTCTGGCGCCGCGGCATGGAGGCGGGCGTGGGACCCGTGGTGGTCGCCTGCGGCGACGCCGAGATCGCGACGGCGGTCGAGCAGGCGGGCGGCCGCGCGGTGATGACCGACCCGGCGCTGCCCTCGGGCTCCGACCGCATCGCGGCGGCGCTCCGGCAGGTCGATCCCGAGCGGCACCACGACGCCGTGGTCTGCCTGCAGGGCGATCTGCCGACGCTGGCGCCCGAGGCGATCCGCGTGGCGCTCGAGCCGCTCGGAGATCCCGCGGTCGACATCGGCACGCTCGCGACCGAGATCCACGACGCGGACGAGCGCCAGGCGCCGAGCGTCGTGAAGGTCGCGATCGCTTTCGCGCCGGGCCAACGCATCGCGCGCGCGCTCTATTTCAGCCGCACCGTGATGCCCTGGGGCGAGGGGCCGCACTACCACCACATCGGGCTCTACACCTATCGGCGCGCGGCGCTCGAGCGCTACGTGACACTGCCGCAAGGCGCGCTCGAGCGGCGCGAGAGTCTCGAGCAGCTGCGCGCGCTCGAGGCGGGCATGCGGATCGACGTGGCGCTCGTTGACACGCTTCCGCTCGGTATCGATACTCCGGCCGACCTCGCGCGCGCCCGCGAGATCCTGGCGCCCCGCGGCTGACGCCGCCTCCCGACACGTCCAAGAGCCCATGCGACGCTCGCCCGCCAACACCATCGCGTTCCAAGGCCAGCCCGGCGCCTATTCGGATCTCGCCTGCCGCGAGGTGTTTCCCAATCTCGCCACGCTGCCCTGTGCCAGCTTCGAGGACGCGATCGCCGCCGTGCGCGCGGACCGCGCGCGCCTCGCGATGCTGCCGATCGAGAACTCGGTCGCGGGCCGGGTCGCCGATATTCATCACCTGCTGCCCGAGTCCGGCCTCAACATCATCGGCGAGCATTTCCAGCGGGTGAACCACCAGCTGCTGGCGCCCCAGGGCGCCACGCTCAGGACCATCAAGACCGTGCGCAGCCACGTTCATGCGCTGAACCAGTGCCGGAACCTGATCCGCACGCTGAAGCTGAAGCCGATCGTGGTGGCGGACACCGCTGGTGCCGCGGCGGAGATCGCACAACGCAGCGACCGCAGCGAGGCTGCGATCGCCTCCGAGCTCGCGGGCGAGATTCACGGGCTCGTCACGCTCAAGAAAGACATCGAGGACGCGAGCCACAACACCACGCGCTTCCTCATCATGTCCAAGAGCTCGCGCGTAGCGGTCCCCGACGGCGGCCTGATCATCACGACCTTCGTGTTTCGGGTACGGAACGTGCCGGCGGCGCTTTACAAGGCGCTCGGCGGCTTCGCCACCAACGGCATCAACATGACCAAGCTCGAGAGCTACATGTTGGGCGGCCGTTTCACGGCGACACAGTTCTACGCCGACATCGAGGGCCATCCGAAGGACCGGCCGGTAAAGCTCGCGCTCGACGAGCTCCGCTTCTTCACCCGCGAGATGAAGATCCTCGGCATCTACCCCGCGCATTCCTTCCGTCTGGCGGTGAACCAGGCGGAGGTGGATTAGGGCGCCGTTCCCCGACGACCCTCAACCTCTTCGTCCGCGCCGCAAACCGATCGCCTGCCCGACGGGAAGTCGAAGGGGAAACCGCTGCTGCCGCGCCTTCAGGTCCTCGAGCGTGGCGAGCGTCTTCGCCTCCAACGGCACGACCTTTCGATCGGTGAGGCTCACGTGAAGGTAGAGCACTTCCTGAGTCGCGGCCGGATCCGGGTCGTCGCGGAGCAGCATCAGAAACATCACGTGAAGCGCTTTATCCGTGAGATCGACCATGCGCAGGTAGACATCGACGGCCTGCGATTCGAAGATCTCCTTCTTGAAGACGACGTGCGACTCGGTCGCGAATAGAGCATGGTTCGTGCGCGCTTTATAGTCGCCGCTCAAGTCGAAACGGGGAAACACGGCTTGCGCCGCCTGCTCGAATAGAATCCCGTAGTACCCGACGTTCACATGGTTGTTGTAGTCGATGGTCTCGCGACCGGGATGAAAGGTGCGGCAGAACTCCAGTCCGTCGCGCTCCTTCGGGGGTGGTTCCATAGTTGCTCTCGACCGGCTGGCCTGAATTCTCGCGGTTCCCGCGGAGGCGTTCGTCAGTCTCCCGTGAAGCGAGGCTCGCGCTTCTCGAAGAAGGCATTGGTGCCTTCGAGGTTATCCTTGGTCATGGCGGTTTGTACGAGCGACTCGGTCTCGAAGGCGAGCACCGCCTCGAGCGACGACTCGAGACCCCGGTCGATCATGGTCTTGTGAAGCTGCACCGCCACTGGGGCGCGGCTGGCGATCCGCCGCGCAAGCCGCTCAGCCTCCGCGCGTTCCTGCCCGTCGGGCACGACGCGATTGACGAGGCCAAGGCGATAGGCTTCCTCCGCGTCGATGAACTCGCCCGTGTACGCAAGCTCGCGCGCCTTGGCGAGACCGATCTTCCGCGGCACGAAGAAGCAACCTCCATTCGTGATGGTGACGCCGATGTTGACCTCGGGGAACCCAAACTTGGTGCCCTCTGCGGCAACCACGAGGTCGGCGGCGAACACCACCTCGCAGCCCGCTCCAACCGCATAGCCCTGTACCGCCGCGACAACGGGAAAGGGCGCTAGCCGCATGTGCCGGGTCGTGTTCTGCAAAGCCTTCTGCCATTCGCGGAGCTGCGCCGGCGAGAGCTTGCCCGAGGCGATGTGCTCGTTGTGCTCGCGAATCTCGGCGACGTCGTGTCCCGCGAGGAAGGCACGACCCTCGCCCGCGAGCACCAGGCACCGCACGCCGCGATCCTCGGACAGCACGGCCAGGTGACGGCCCATGAGCTGCCAGGTCTCGATCGTCATCGCGTTGAGGCGATCCGGGCGATTGAAGATGAGCCAGGCGACATGATTGTCTCGGCGCAAGATGATGCGATCGTCCACGACTTCCTCCTCCAGGTGTACAGGTCAGCGCTTGAGTTTGAATCCGGCGGCGACTCGATCCCAGGTGGTGGGCGTGAGCCCGCGCTCCCGTAAGCCGAACTTCTGAATCTTGCCCGTGGGCGTCTTCGGCAACTCGGTCGCGAATGCCAGATACCGGGGCACCATGAAATAGGCCATGCGCGGCTCGAGGAACGCGATCAGGGTCTCGGGCAAGACTTGGCGTCCGGGCTTGAGCACGACGACGGCCATGACCTCCTGCTCGGTCTCGGCCGAGGCAACCGGGATCACCGCGCATTCCAGCACGTCCGGATGAGCGTTGATCTCTTGCTCGACCTCCATCGACGAGACGTTCTCGCCGCGCCGGCGGATCGCATCCCTGGTGCGGTCGACGAAATAGAGATTGCCCTCGGTGTCCTTCTTCAGCATGTCACCCGTATGGAGCCAGAGATTGCGCCAGGCATTCTCGGTCCAGTCCGGCCGGTTCCAGTAGCCGGCCATGGTGATCCAGGGGATCTTCGGACGCACCACGGCCTCGCCGGCGAGGCCCGGCGGCAGCTCGTTGTCATGCTCGTCGACGATGCGCACCTCATAGAGCCGCTCGTCCACCCGGCCGCAGGTCCTGTTGTCGGGCAGATCGAAGCCGGAGCGGGTCGGGCAGTTCATTTCGGTGCCGCCCCAGGTGGTCGAGACGCGGCAGTTGAAGCGTCGCTTGAAGGATTCGACTTCGGGTATCAGCGGCACCACCAAGACGCGGTCCAACGGATTATCGCCATCGTCCGGCTCGGGGGGTTGACGATAGAGGAGGTTGGCCATCGCCCCCAGCAGGAAGGAGCAGGAGGCACGATACCGGCGCGCCGTCGCCCAAAAACGCGATGCGCTGAAGGTATCCGGCAGGACCGCCGCAGCGCCGGCGATCGCCGCGGCGTAGATCACCGCCCACTGTCCGGCGATGTGGAAAAGTGGCAAGGGCGCATAGTAGATATCGGTGTGCCTGATCTCGATCATGTCGATGACGCCGCGGGCATACTCGTAGGCGTGGCCGTGACTGATCATCACCCCCTTCGATGGCCCGGTCGTGCCGGAGGTGTACATGATCGCGGCCTGGTCCCAGGGCGCCAGCCGAACCGCGGAGAATGTCTCGGTCTCGTCGAGGATGTCGCCAAACCGCACCAATCGAGCGCGCTCGAGCGGCGGATCCGTCGCGTCGCCATCGTGGAGCACGATCGTCTCGATACCCGAGAGCTCGGCCGCAATATCGCGGAAGCGTGGAAGATACTCGGCGTCGGCGATCACGAGCCGCGCCCGCGAATCGCTCATGACCCGTGCAAGGATGTTGCCCTTGTAGGCGCAATTGACGGGCACCTCGATGGCGCCAAGTTTGCCCAGCGCGCACCAGAGGCCGATGAAGTCGATCGAGTTGTTGAGCATCAGGAGCACGGTATGGGCACGCTCGACCCCGAGGCGCGCCAGACCGTTCGCCAGCCGGTTCGACAACCGGTCGACATCCCCATAAGTGAAGGCGCGCTCCTCGGTCAGCACCCAGGGGCGATCGGCACTGTCGCCCAGCCGCCGAGCAAGCACGTGAAGAAGTGTCGTTTCGGGGGTGCCGATGGCGGGTGCCTCGATCACCCTCTCGGCCATGGCAGCGTCCTCCCCCACGTCTCCGATGGCATGTCGCTGGTTCGCTCCGGAGCACGGATTTGCGACACGCACGATAGGCCGCAACGCGATCGACGAGCAAACAATGAGCGGCTCGTGCGCCGAGCCCCGGTAGCTATACGGCGACGCCCAGCTCCTCCCTGAGCCGCCGCTGTCCCAACGGCGTCACGGTGACCGCGCGGTCGTTGCGGCGGCGTCGGATCCAGCCGGTCTCGAGGAAGCGATCGACGATCGCGGCGCCGAGCGCGCCCGCGAGATGCGGCCGCCGCTCGGTCCAGTCGATACAGGTGCGCACCATCGGCCGCCGCAACGCCTCGAGCCGCGCGACATCGATGCCCCAGGAGCCGAGCAGCGCTTCACCCGAGCCGCGCCGCACCAACGCGAGCTCGCCGTCGGCACGGCGGAGCACGCGCCGCTGCACCAGGCCATCCGCGAGCGCGACGCCGAGCCGTCCCGCGAGGTGGTCATAGCACGTGCGGGCGCGGCGCAGGGGCGCGTCTTCCCCCATGATGCGGCGCGGCGACGGAAACACCTCGATCGCGAGATCGCTCAGCGTCTCCACCGCGTGCGCCACCGCCGGGCCGGCCAAGCGGTAGTAGCGGTGCCGACCCTGCTTCGCGACCGCGAGCAGACCGCCGTCGACGAGTTGGGTGAGGTGGCCGCTCGCGGTCGGCAGGGCGATCCCGGCGCGGAAGGCGAGCTCGGTCGCGGTCAGGGCCTCGCCGCTCATCAATGCCATCAGCATGGAGGCGCGCGAAGGATCGCCCATCAGAGCGCCGACGCGCGCGATATCGAGGGTCTCGGACATGACGCCATCCTATCCCGGCCGATGCGAGAATGGTTCGGCCTCGACCGAAGTATATAGGTTTTCACCGGCCGATTAGCGCCGATTCCGAGAAGATGCTACCAATGCCGGCATGGCAATTGATCCCACCTTCGTCACCACGGCCTTCGACTTGCCGGGCTATCGCATCACGCGGAACCTGGGCGTGGTGCGCGGCATCGTGGTGCGCTCGCGCTCGGTCATCGGCAGCATCGGCGCGGGGCTGCAGACTCTGTTCGGCGGCAACATCACGCTCTACACCAGCCTCTGCGAGCGCACGCGAGTCGATGCGTTCGAGCACATGATGGAGCACGCCGCCGAGCTCGGCGCCAACGCCATCGTCGGCGCGCGCTACGACGCGACCGAGATCATGTCGGGCGTCGCGGAGGTGCTCGCCTACGGCACCGCCGTCGTGGTCGAGCCCCTCCGCTGATCCGCTGGTTCAGGCAGCGTTGCGCCGCGCCTGCTCGGCCTTGTAGAGAGCGATCTCTTCGGAGAGCGCCTTCGCCACGCTCGGCCGCTCGAGCATGCGGTGATAGTACCCGCTGACCGCCGGCCATTGCGCGAGGTCGACGCCGCTGTAGCGGCTCCAGTTGAGCACGGTCGTCAGGTAGGCGTCCGCGATCGTGAAGCGGTCGAGCACGAACTCGCGGCCGTCTAGGTGCTTCGCGAGGTGGGCGAGGCGAGGTGGCGCCTTCTCCCGCGCATAGGCCTTGGCGCCTTCGGTGGCCTTGGGATCGAGTAACGGCACGAACACCACCTTGTGCAGCTCCGAGGTTGTGAAGTTCAGCCACTGCTGCAGGCGATAACGCTCCATGGTGCCGGCTTGCGGCGCGAGGCCCGAGGCAGGGTGGCGGTCAGCGACGTATTGCAGTACCGCCGGGTTCTCGGTCAGCAGTTCGCCCTCGTCGGTGCGCAGCACCGGGACCTGGCCCATGTCGTTGATCACCTGGAAATCCGCGCCGTCCTCGACGCGCTTGACCTTGGTATCGACCTGGATGAAGCCGGCCTTCGCGCCGATCTCATAGAGGGTGATGCGGGTCGCCATCGAGCAAGCCAGCGGGGAGAAATAGAGATCCATGGCCTCGCCTCCTCTCTGGGGGATTGATTTTTGTACCGTATTGCATGAAAATAGGCTGGTCAAGGGTTAACTTGCGAAATGGTACAAAAAGCCACGGCCAAGCGTGGACGGCCCCGCGCCTACGATCCCGAGCGGGCGCTCGCGCAAGCGACATCCGCGTTCTGGGACGCCGGATTCTCCGCGACCTCGCTCGACGATCTGAGCGCGGCCACGGGCATGAACCGGCCGAGCCTTTACGGCGCCTTCGGCGACAAGCGCGCGCTCTATCTGAAGGCGATCCAGGGCTACAGCGACCTCGCGCAGGCGGCGATGCAGACGGCGCTGCCCTACGACTGTCCGCTCCGCGATGCGCTGAGACTGCTCTACGACCGGGCGCTCTCCCTCTACCTCTCGGGCGGGCATGGCGCGCGTGGCTGCCTGCTCACCGGCACGGCCGCCACGGAGGCCGTGATGGATCCGGACATCCGCCACGCCGCGCGCGGCGCGCTCGAGAGGATCGACGGCGCCTTCGAGGCGCGCTTCCGTTTTGCGCGCAAGCATGGCGATCTCCGGGCCTCGGCCGATCCCGCCGTGCTCGCCAAGCTCGCCTCGGCCGTCCTGCATACGCTCTCCCTCCGCGCGCGGACCGGCGCGCCGCGGCCTGCTCTTGAGGCGATCGCGGCGAGCGGGGTGGATCTGATTTGTGGACAAACAAAAAGCGCGCGACGGAAAGCGGCCCGATAGTGCGTCTTTCGACTCGCGCCTTCGGCGCGGCTCAGGATGAGGATGGTTCTTTGTGTATTCTCCACGGTCCTCATCCTAAGCCAGGCCCGAAGGGCCTGAGTCGAAGGACGCACCGCCGCCCGCGACTACCGCTTCAGCCAGTCCTCGATCAGGCGCCGCGCGATCGAGTCGCGGCGGGGCAGGCGGAAGGTGTCGTCCTCGGCGTGGCCCAAGATGAAACCGCGGTCGAACCAGCGGGCGGCCTCGAGCTCTTCGGGGTCGACCTGAAGCTCCGTGGTGACGGCGCGGGCTGTGAAGCCCAGCATGATCGAGGCGGGGAAGGGCCAGGGCTGCGAGGAGTGGTACGTCACGTCGTCGACGACGATGCCGGTCTCCTCGCGGACCTCCCGGGCGACCGCCTCCTCGAGGCTCTCGCCGGGCTCGACGAAGCCCGCGAGGGTCGAGTGCTGGCCTTTGGCCCAGACCTTCTGGCGGCCGAGGAGGGCGCGGTCGCCGTCGGTCACCAGCATGATCACCGCGGGGTCCGTCCGCGGGAAATGCGCGGCATTGCAGCCGGCATTGACGCAGCGGCGGACGTGACCGCCTTCCTCGCTTCGCGTGGTGCTGCCGCAGACGCCGCAGAACCGGTGCCGGCCATGCCAGTGCAGGATGCCGCGGGCATAGGCGAGGAGCGCGCCATCGGGCCGCGCGAGCAGCGGTCCCACGCGCCGGAGGTCGGTGAACTCGATCGGACCTGTCGCGCCGATCGCCTCCAGTGGCGCCTCGCGGTGAGAGAGGTCCAGGGCGAAATAGGCGCGCTCCTCGCGCAACCCCAGCAGGACCGGGTCGCCCTCGAGCGAGACCAGTGCCTCGCGCCGCACGGTGATCGCGGCCGGCGCGCCGTCGGCGACGCCGGCCACAAGGTTCTGCCCGCGCCAGACGGGCACGAAGAGCGTTTCGGGGTGTGCGAGCTGCTGCGCCAGCCAGTCGGGCTCGCGCCGGCGATGGCCGGCTCGATCGAGTCCGTTCGCGGCGTAAAAATTCGGCGGTCTCATCGGTGGTTGGAGACTCGCACGACCGCCGTCACAAGGGCAAGCGCTCGGCCTTGCGTCCGAGGGTGCCCGGCCTGATATAGTGGCCTCGGGAGGTTGGCGGTGGACGGGCGTCTCGCCAACCCGGTCAGGTCCGGAAGGAAGCAGCCGTAACGAGTTTCAGCTCGGGTCGCTTGTCCAGCCTCCCACCCGCGCGCACGAGCGACGGTGAGCGCGCCTCGATGAGCGCTTCCCCATGATCGCCTTTCCATGACCGACAGCCAGACCACCTATCGCGTGCTCGCCCGCAAATACCGGCCGGCAACTTTCGCCGAGCTGATCGGGCAGGAGGCGATGGTCCGCACGCTCACCAACGCCATCGCGACCGGCCGGATCGCGCACGCGTTCATCCTCACGGGCGTGCGGGGCGTCGGCAAGACCACCACCGCGCGCATCCTGGCACGCGCGCTCAATTGCGTGGGTCCCGACGGCAAGGGCGGGCCAACCGTCACGCCTTGCGGTCAATGCGAGCCCTGCCGCGCGATCGCCGAGGACCGGCACGTCGACATCCTGGAGATGGACGCGGCCTCGCGCACCGGCGTCGAGGACATCCGCGACTTGACCGACGGCGTGCGCTACAAGCCGGTGGCGGCACGCTCCAAGATCTACATCATCGACGAAGTGCACATGCTCTCGAAGGCGGCCTTCAACGCCCTCTTGAAGACGCTCGAGGAGCCACCGCCCGACGTGAAGTTCATCTTCGCCACCACCGAGATCCAGAAGGTGCCGGTGACCGTGTTGTCGCGCTGCCAGCGCTTCTCGCTCCGGCGCGTACCGGCGGAGCTCCTCGAGGCACACTACGCGAAGATCCTCGATGCGGAGAAGGTGGCGGCGGAGCCTGCGGCGGTGACGCTAGTGGCGCGCGCGGCCGACGGCTCCGTGCGCGACGGCTTGTCGTTGCTCGATCAGGCGATCGCGCTCTCGGCCGGCGGCGCTGTCACCGAATCCTCGGTCCGAGACATGCTGGGGATCGCCGACAAGGGGCTGGTGTTCGACCTTCTGGAGACCGTGCTCAGAGGCGATGCTGCGGGCGCGCTGGGCCGCCTCGGCGCGCTCTACGACGGCGGCGCCGATCCCGTGCTGGTGGTGCAGGACCTGCTCGACCTCGTGCATTTCCTGATGCGCCTGAAGCTCACGCCCAACGCAGGCGAGGGAGATCCCGCAATGGAGGGCGAGCGCGGCCGCGGCCAGCCCCTGGCGGCAAAGCTTTCCGTGCCGGTGCTAGTGCGCTCCTGGCAGATGCTGCTCAAGGGCCTCGCGGAGACCCAGACCGCGCCCTCGCCGCTGCAGGCCGCGGAGATGGTCCTGGTGCGCCTCGCCTATGTGGCGGACCTGCCGGCGCCTGCGGATCTCGTGAAGGCGCTTTCGGGCCCCGGCGCCGCGCCGCCGGCGTCCGGTGTCCGCCCACCCTCGGGCATGAGCACAGGCACCGCGGCGCCCACCATGCTGGGTGGCGGCGCGGGCGCGCCCTCCGTCCGCCGTACGGCGGTGGGCGAGACCGAACCCGCGGGCGCGCCCCACATGGCACGGAGCCCCGAGCCCACGACCGCGCCTGCGCCGGGTCTCGAGCCCATGCCGCAGAGCTTCCTGGAGGTGGTGGCGCTCTTCGACCGCAAGCGCGAGGCGCTGTTGCGCTCGCACCTCTTCGCCAACGTGCACCTCGTGCGCTTTGAGGTGGGGCGTATCGAGCTTCGGCCGACCGAAGGCGCGCCGCGCGACCTCGCCAACCGCCTGGGCAAGCTGCTCGGCGACTGGACCGGCGAGCGGTGGGTGGTGAGTATTTCCCATAATGAGGGCGAGCCGACGCTCCGGGAGCAGGCGGCGGCACGGGACGAGACGCTCCGCCACGAGGCCGCGGCGCATCCGCTGGTGCGCGCGGTCCTCGACGCGTTCCCGGGCGCCCGTATCGAGGCCGTGCGAGACATGCGACCCGACGTGCCGCCGCCCGCCGACCCGGAGCCGCCCACCGATGACGCCGACGAAGGAGAGCCATGAAGAATCTCGGTCAGATGATGAAGCAGGCGCAGCAGATGCAGGCCAAGATGACGGAACTGCAGGCGCGCCTCGGCGAGATGGAGGCCTCGGGTCAATCCGGCGGCGGAATGGTGCAGGCAACACTCTCCGGCAAAGGCGAGCTGCGGCGGATCAAGATCGATCCCGCGCTCGCCAAGCCCGATGAGATCGAGGTGCTGGAGGACCTCGTGGTCGCCGCGGTCAACGACGCGCGCCAGCGCGCCGACGCCATGGTCGCGGAGGAGATGAGCAAACTCACCGGCGGCCTGCAGCTTCCGCCGGGGATGAAGCTGCCGTTTTGATCCAGTCGCAGCATTTTCTTATCGTCATGGCCGGGCGTGTCCCGGCCATCCACGTCTTTGCGCCACGCTCGATGAAGACGTGGATGCCCGGCACAAGGCCGGCATGACGCGGTAGGAGCGGCCGAACCACCGATGTCGGACCTGGATGCGCTGATCCAACTGCTTTCAAAGTTGCCCGGCCTCGGACCGCGCTCGGCGCGGCGCGCGGCGCTGCACCTGGTGAAGCGCAAGGAGAGCCTGATGCAGCCGCTTGCCGATGCGATGCGGGCGGCGGCCGAGCGGATCCGAGCTTGCGGGATCTGCGGCAATCTCGATACCGAAGATCCCTGCGGCCTCTGCCGGGACCCTCGCCGCGATCCGCACGTGCTCTGCGTGGTCGAGGATGTCGCCGACCTCTGGGCGATCGAGCGGACGGCCGCGTTCCGCGGGCGCTATCACGTGCTCGGCGGCACGCTCTCGGCGCTCGAGGGCATCGGACCCGAGGATCTCCGCATCGACGCACTGATCGCGCGCGCCACCGGAGGCGAGGTTCGGGAATTGATCCTGGCGCTCAACGCCACTGTCGAGGGCCAGACCACCGCGCACTACGTGACCGATCGCCTCGCCGGAACCGGCGTCACCGTCTCCCGCCTCGCCCACGGCGTCCCCGTCGGCGGCGAGCTCGATTATCTCGACGAGGGCACGCTGAGTGCGGCGTTGGCGGAGCGGCGGCCGCTGTAGCGGCCTACTCGGCCACTAACCTGGGCGGCAACTGAAGCTCGGGCTCCGGCGCAGGCTCCGTGGGCTCGACTTCGATGAGCGTGCTGTCCTCCGCGGTCTGCACGGCGAAGCTCGGCAGGCTCTGCGGCAGGGCCTTGGGCGGCTCGACGCCGAGCCGCGCGAGTCCGCGGACTCGCGGCAGGAGGCGCTGATTGATCGAGCCCGTGAATTTCATGAAGTTGTCGACGGCGTTCTTGAGGCCGGCACCAGTGCGCGCCGCGTGGCCCAGCACGACGGCGAGGCTCTCGAGCACGGCGCGGGTCTTGTCGACGATCTCCTGCTGGTTCTCCATCTGGCGGAGCCGCCGGATCTCGGTGCTCGCCATCAAGAGCGCCGAGTGCAGGCCCGCGGGTCCCGCCGGGATGATCTGCGCCTCGCGCGCCCGCTGGAAGAACTCGGCATCGGCGCGGCGGAGTCGCTCGAGCGCCGCCTCGTTCGGCAGATACATCAGGCTGATGATGTGGGGATCGTCGCCGCCGAACCCCGCCTGCTTGCAGGCGGCATAGACGGCGTTCCGATAGTCCTTCTCGGAGAGCGCGCGCAGGTGCTGGTTCATGGTGCGCGCGAGGCCCTCGTAGGCGGCGGCCTCCTGGTTCGTGCCCTCGTGCTTGGCGATCTCCAGCATGAACTTGGAGGCCTTGCAGTCGATCACCAGCACCGTGTCGGTCGGCAGAAACACGATTGCGTCGGGGCGCAGGCGCCGCCCCTCCTCGTCGACCGTGGTCTGCTGCAGGAGGAAATCGCGGCCGACCTCGAGGCCGAAGGATTGCAGCGTGTTGGCGAGGCCGATCTCGGCGAGCTGGCCGGCGCCGCCGGGGCTGGTCACCGCCCGCATCAGCAGCTCCATCTCGCCCCCGGTCTTGTTGACGCGGTCGTCGAGCACGGCCACCAGCTGCGCCACCTCGGCCAACTGCTTGAGCAGCGTCTCGCTCACCTTGCGGACGCGCTCCTCGGTCTGCTGCTTCGCCTCGCTGGACTCGCGTTTGTGGTCGTCGAGCAGCTTGGAGGAGATCTGCGCCGCGGTCTCGGTCACCGCGCCCTTGGCGGCGTCCGTCATCTCCTTGCGCAGGCGCTCGAAGTCCGCGAGGCGCGTCTGGATCGCCGTGAGCTCCGCCTGCGCCGCCGCCGCACCGCGCTCGGCCGCGACCCGGGCCTCGACCGCCATGTCGCGGTCACGGATCGCCGCCTGGACGCGAGACTCGGAGGCGGCGTAGTCGGCTTCCGCCTGGCTGTCTCGCCGGCGCAGCCAGAGCGTGGTGATCGCGACCGAGGCACCGGCCGCCAGCACCACGAATCCGAGCGTCAGGAACAGGTCCATATCATCCGCGCCCCGCCCCCTTTGGTTGCCCAATTGCCGGTTTCATCCTATCAGGACGAAACGGGAACGAAAGAACTTCCGGCGCGATTTTTAGCCTTATCGACGCTACCCGATGTCAGCGAATCCGCCGGGCGTACCGAGGGTTGACGCGCTCGGCCACCGAGCCTACCTAAGAGGCCGATCTCGCTCGGAATTCTCGATGTCGATTCTTTCCATCATCACGGCGCCGGATCCGCGCCTCAAGCTCAAGGCGAAGCCGGTGAAGGCGGTCGATGACGAGGTCCGCCGCCTGATGGATGACATGCTCGAGACCATGTACCTGGCGCCCGGCATCGGACTCGCGGCACCCCAGGTCGGGGTCCTGAAGCGCGTCCTGGTGCTCGATGTCGCCAAGGAGGGCGAGAAACCCGCGCCGCTCAAGATGGCGAACCCCGAGATCCTCTGGCACGCGGAAGATGTCGCGACCTACAGCGAGGGCTGCCTGTCGCTGCCAGAGCACTACGCCGACGTGACGCGGCCCGCCGAGATCAAGGTGCGCTACCTCGACGAGCAGAACGAGATCCGCGAGCTTCACGCCAAAGGTTTGCTCGCCACCGTGATCCAGCACGAGATGGATCACCTCGAGGGCACGCTCTTCGTGGATCACATCTCCGCCGTCAAGCGCAGCATCATTTTGCGCAAGCTCGCGAAAGCCAAACGCCAATCCGCCGCCGTGCCGGCCTGAATTTCCCTCCCCTCCCGTCTCAAGTAGGATGGGCGGCATCGATCGCGGCGCCCTCCCCACTCGGATGAGGTTTCCATGGCATTCCCGCGCCTCCTAATGCTCTTGCTCCTGGCGGCCGTGGCGCTGGGCACCGCTTCCGGTGCTGCCTCGGCCCAGAGCGCCAAGCCGCCCTCATCCGATCCGCTCGTGCGCTTTCGATCCTCTCTGGTGCCGCCGCCGGCGCCCGCCGAGATCACGCTCCGCCAGAGCGTTTACGTGCCGGCGTATTCGACCCTGGTGGGTTCCGGCGGCGCGGCACAGCTCAAACTCGCGGTGACCCTCTCCGTACGCAACACGTCCGCCACGCTGCCCCTGGTGGTGGAGCACATCGACTATTACGACACCGGCGGCAATCTGGTTGAGCGCTTTGTCCCGGAAACGGTGGCGGTCCGCCCGTTCGGCACCATCGAGGTCCTGATCCCGACCGACGATGTGCGCGGCGGGACGGGAGCAAATTTCGTGGTGGATTGGGGCGCCGCCCAACCGATCTCCGAACCAGTGATCGAAACCATCATGGTGGGCACGAGCGGTAGCCGAGGATTCGCCTTCATCTCGCCCGGTCATCCGATCCGTGTGCCGGGCAGGTAGCGGGTCCTGAAGCCGCCGAGCCCATGACGCTCCGCCTCGCCTTCATGGGCACGCCGGGCTTCGCGGTCCCGATCCTGCAGGCGCTGCTGGCAGCGGGACATCGCGTCGTCGCGGTCTATAGCCAGCCGCCGCGGCCCGCTGGCCGAGGGCATCGAGCGCAACCGTCGCCGGTGCACCGCGCGGCGGAGGCGGCGGGCATTCCCGTCCGCACGCCGGCGAAACTCGATCCGGCGGAGCAGGAGAAATTCCGTGCGCTCGGGCTCGATGCCGCCGCGGTGGCGGCGTACGGCTTGATCCTACCGAAGCCCGTGCTGGAGGCGCCGCGCCTCGGCTGCCTCAATGTGCATGCCTCGCTGCTGCCGCGCTGGCGCGGCGCGGCGCCGATCCAGCGCGCGATCCTGGCCGGCGACAAAGAGACGGGCGTCACCATCATGCAGATGGACGAGGGTCTCGACACCGGACCGATGCTACTCGCGGGGCCCGTTCCCATCGGACCGGAGACCACGGCCGCGGCACTGCATGACGAACTGGCGGCGCTGGGCGCGCGGCTCATCGTGCGAGCGCTCGCAGGCCGTGCCGAGGGTACGCTCGTCCCGCGCCCGCAGCCCGCGGAGGGCGTGACCTACGCGAAGAAACTCGGCCGGGATGAAGGCCGCCTCGACTGGGGCAAGCCCGCGGCCGAGCTCGAGTGCGCGGTGCGAGCGCTCAATCCGGCGCCCGGTGTGTGGTTCGAGCGTGGTGGCGAGCGGATCAAGGTGCTGGCGGCGATGCTCGCGGCGAGCCGCGGCGATGCACGACCAGGCACCGTGCTCGATGATGCCCTCACCATCGCCTGCGGTTCCGGCGCGCTGCGCCTGAGAAAGGTGCAGCGGGCGGGCCGCGCGGCGGTCGATGCCGTGGCGTTCCTGCGCGGCTACCCCCTCCCGCCGGGCACACGGATCTGATGCCGCGCTACAAGCTGACGCTCGAGTACGACGGCACCAGCCTCGTCGGCTGGCAGCGGCAGGCTTCCGGGCTCTCGGTGCAGGAGATCCTGGAGACCGCAGTCGAGCTCTTCTGCGGCGAGGCCGTGCGGGTGCACGGGGCCGGCCGCACCGACGCGGGCGTGCACGCGCTCGCCCAGGTGGCGCATCTCGATCTCCCGCGCGAGACGGATTCTGACGAGATCCGCGGCGCGCTCAATCATCACGTGCGGCCGCATGCCGTGTCGGTGCTCGCGGTCGAGCCGGTGTCGGCGAGCTTCAGCGCACGCGCCTCCGCGCGTGGCCGGCACTATCGCTATCGCATCCTGAACCGGCGCGCGCCGCCGGCGCTGGAGCGCAACCGCGTCTGGCACGTGGGTCCGCCGCTCGATGTCACCGCGATGCAGGAGGGCGCGCGGCATCTCCTCGGCAAGCACGATTTCACCACTTTCCGTGACACGCTGTGCCAGGCGAAATCGCCGATCAAGACGCTCGATGCGCTCGACGTGGCACGAGTCGGCGAGGAGGTCGTGGTGGAGGCGCGGGCGCGCTCCTTCTTGCATCACCAGGTGCGCAACATCGTAGGGACGCTGAAACTGGTGGGCTTGGGCAAGTGGTCGCCGCTCCACGTGAAGCGGGCGCTCGAGGCGCGGGATCGCCGCGCCGGCGGGCCGACCGCGCCGGCCCAAGGCCTTTGCCTCGTCGCCGTGATCTATCAGGCGTAGCCGAGCAGCTCCAGGATCGCGAGCACGCCGCCCGCAATCAGCGCCGCATTCCAGGCGAGCGCGAGAAGGCTCAAGGCGAGGCCCACCCGGAGGGCACGGCTGTCTTCCTCCATGAGCCCCAGCGCCAGGATCACCAGCGCATAGGCGATCGGCGCATTGCCGAACGGAATCGGCAGGGCGAGAACGATGCTCTCGAGGACGATGACGACGCCGATCAGCCTCGCGCCGGCGCGCTCGGTGAGCCAGGACGGCCGCGGCCGGAGCCAGGCCTCGATCCGGCGGACGATCGGCAGGACGTGGCTGAGGAAGCGGGAGAATCCTGACGAGGTCAACGACCACCGGCGTACGCGCCGGGGAACCCAGGGCGACGACCAGCCGAGCGCAAGCTGAGCTCCCAGCACGACGAACGCGATCGCGAAGGGCAGCGAGAAGCCGGGGATGTGCGGACCCGGAATCGCGTTGAGCAGCGCCGGCACGAGGATGAGTAAGCCGAAGCCGTGATCGGCGAGCGCATCGAGAAGGTCGCCCACGGTGATCCGCGCCGCCGTGTGGCTCACCAGAATCAGGGCAAGCGCCTCGGAGATCCGGGCGCGAGTCTCCCCGCCCGCCGACGTCAAGCGAACGCCGTCGAGATATGGCTCAGTCCCAGTCCCATCACGACATCGAGCAGCACCACGATGATCGGCAAGGGAACGCCGGAATCGAGGGCGGCCCACGCCACATACCACTCGTAGACGAGGGTGCCGAGCTGCAGGGTAAAAGCGATCCCGAAGGCGATATGGGCGACGGACGAGGCGAGAATCGGGGTGGTCTCGGCATCGGCATTGGGATCGACCAGGGCGCTCGTGCCGGCGAACAGCGCCACGCTCAGCAGGATCACCGCGGTGAGCGGCACCTGGGTCCAGTTGTAGCTGGCGACAAAGAGCCAGAACCGCTCGACCCGTCCGTACCATACAACGAGGCCGTACATCACGGCCATCAGGACTAGCCAGGCGACCAACGATCCCGCGAGCTCGACGAGGTCGTTGTGGGGTGCCGCAGGCTCGCTGCCGGGGAAGAACTGCTTGATCGCGATGCTCGCGACCGTGAGCGGCAGCACCAGCGCGATCGCCCAGAAGGAACGCAGCCCACCGCTCCGGCTGCCGTCGAAATCGGCCAAGCCGCGCGTGTCGAGGAAGGCCAACCGCCAAGCGCCGTGGAGCGCGCGCCAGATCTCGGCGAGGCTCGGCATCGCCGGCTCAGGCCGCCGGGAAGTAGAGATCGAGCACCGCGCGATAGATGTCGGCGAGCGCCGCGAGATCGGCGACGGGCACGCGCTCGTCCACCTTGTGCATGGTGAGGCCGACGAGGCCGAATTCCGCCACCGGGCAGTACCGGTGAATGAAGCGTGCGTCCGAGGTGCCGCCGGTGGTGCTGAGCTCGGGCGTGCGGCCCATGACTTGCTCGATGGCGCGCTTCAGGATGTTGCTAACCACTCCCGGCAGCGTCAGGAAGGATTCGCCGCTCACCTGGATCTTGAGCTCGCGGTTGCCGCCGGCGGCTGCGAGCGTGCCCTCGATCCATTCCGTGAGCGTCTTCGAGGACCAGCGGTCGTTGAAGCGGATGTTGAAGGTGGCGCGCGCCTCGCCGGGGATCACGTTGGAGGCGGGATTGCCGACGTCGGTGGTGGTGACCTGCAGGGTCGAGGGCTGGAAATGCTCGGTGCCGTTGTCGAGCGGCTCGGTGGTAAGGCTATGGAGCACCTTCACCATGCGATGGATGGGGTTGTCGGCGAGGTGCGGATAGGCCGTGTGGCCCTGCACGCCCTTGATGGTGACCGTAGCGCTCATGCTGCCGCGCCGGCCGATCTTGACCATGTCGCCCAGCACCTTGGCGCTGGTAGGCTCGCCCACGACGCAGGCATCGAGCGTCTCGCCCTGCTCCCGGAGCCAGTCCAACACCTTCTTGGTGCCGTTGATGGAGACGCCCTCCTCGTCGCCGGTGATCAGCAGGCTGATCGAGCCGTCGAAAGCGCCGCCGCGCGAGCCGAGGAAGCGCGAGACCGCCGCGACGAAGGCGGCGATGCCACCCTTCATGTCGGCCGCGCCGCGGCCGTAGAGCGCGCCGTTGATCACCTCGGCGCCGAAGGGATCGACGGTCCAGGACTCGCGCCGCCCGACCGGCACCACGTCGGTGTGGCCCGCGAAGCAGAAATTCCGGCCGGTGCGGCCGAGGCGCGCGTAGAGGTTGAGCACCGGCTCGGTGCCGGGCTCGGTGAACTCGAGCTTGGTGCAGGCGAAACCCAGCCTCTCGAGGGTGCGCGCAAGCACGTCGATGGCGCCCTCGTCCTTGGGTGTCACGCTGGCGCAGCGGATGAGCTCGGCCGCGAGCGCCGCGGGGTCGACGGCCTCCGGCTTCTCCTGGACGGTCATTCGCGCAGGAGCTCGTTGATCGCGGTCTTGGCGCGGGTCTGCGCATCGACGCGCTTGACGATCACCGCGCAGTAAAGGCTCGGGCCTGGCCGCCCGTCGGGAAGGGTTCCGCCTGGTAGCGTGCCCGGGACGACCACGGAATAGGCGGGCACGCGGCCACGGAACACCTCTCCGGTCTCGCGGTCGACGACGCGCGTGGTGGCGCTGATGAAGACGCCCATGGAGAGGACCGAGCCGGTCTCCACCACCACGCCCTCCACCACCTCGCTCCGCGCGCCGATGAAGCAGTTGTCCTCGATGATGACGGGGTTGGCCTGCACCGGCTCGAGCACGCCGCCGATGCCGACGCCGCCCGAGAGGTGGCAGTTCCGGCCAATCTGAGCGCAGGAGCCGACCGTCGCCCAGGTGTCCACCATGGTGCCGCTGTCGACGTAGGCCCCGACATTGACGAAGCTCGGCATCAGCACGACGTTGGACGCGACGAAGGCGGAGCGGCGGACCACGCATCCCGGCACCGCGCGAAAGCCAGCGCCGCGGAACTTGGCGGCGTCCCAGCCCGCGAATTTCGAGGGCACCTTGTCCCACCAGATCGCGGGTCCGCGCGCGGCGTCAGTGGGTCCGCCGGGAATCTCGCTCATGTCATAGAGCCGAAACGACAGCAGCACGGCCTTCTTGAGCCACTGGCGCACGACCCACTGCCCCTCGTGCTTCTCGGCGACGCGGAGCTTCCCCTGGTCGAGCCCGTCGAGTGCCTCCTCGACCGCGTCTCGCACGGGCCCTTTCGTCTGGGTCGTGATGGTGTCGCGCGCCTCCCAGGCGGCGTCGATGATCCCTGCGAGATCGGCGGTGCTCATGAAAATGCCGGGCTAGCTATTGAAAAGGCGGGCGAAACATGCGGCGACGCCTGCGCGATGTCAACGGTCGCAGTGCCTTCGTGCAGCCAGAGCCCGCGAAAACCCGACCACTACGCGAGGCTCCGCGCGGCCTTCGGTGTGGCACCAAACGTGATCAGGCAGAACGTCGTTTAGGCTCACCGGTCTTGCGGCGCTTGGGTCGAGCGGCGGGCACCTCAGCGAGCCAGGCCGCGAGGTCCTCGACGACGTGGTGGACGTGGGGCGCGTCGGGCTGCGCTTGGGTCCAGTCGGGGCCGCCGGGAATCCAGACCGTGGTCATGCCGAGCGCGTGCGCGGGCACCAGATTGGGTGCGATGTCCTCGACCATGGCGGCGCTGCGCGGCTCGACCGCGAAGCGCTCGATGAACATCGCGTAGGCGGCGTGATTGGGCTTCGGCAGGTAGTCCGCCTGATGGATGTCGAACACGGCCTCGAAGGCGTCGGCAAGGCCGAGGCGCTCGAGCACGCGCTCCGCGTGCCGGTGATCGGCGTTGGTGAAGATGAGCTTGCGGCCTTCGAGCGCCCTGAGCGCCGCCTTGAGCTTCGGCGCGGGCTGCACCGGCGTCACGTCGATCTGGTGGACGTAGTCGAGAAAGCGCCGCGGATCGATGCCGTTCTCGTTCATGAGCCCGCGGAGCGTGGTGCCGTAGGTCATAAAATAGCGCCGGCGCATGGCGTGCGCGGCCTCGGTGTCGATGCCGAACTCCGCGCACATGAACTCGGCCATGCGCGCCTCGACCTCCGAAAAGAGGTTGCAAGAGTGCGGATAGAGCGTGTTGTCGAGATCGAAGACCCAGGTCTCGATCTCCCGGAGCGGCCGGCCGCCGTTGGGCGTGCGCGCGTTCATGTGCCCGTGGGCGGCTCCTTCGAGGTGGCGGGGCCCTTGAGCTCCACCACATTGCCGTCGGGGTCCCTGAGATAGATCGAGGGACCCATACCTTCGGCGCCGTAGCGCTGCTCGACCTTGCCGGGATCGACACCGTGCGCCCGGAGATGCGCGATGATCGCCGCCGCGTCGAACGGTTTCACGCGCAGGCAGAAGTGATCCATGTTGCGGCCTTCGCTGCCGGGTGCCGCGCCGCCCATGCGGCCGAGCTGGCTATCCACCGGCACGAGATCGATCAGCGAATCGCCGGCGCGGAGCTGCAAGAGCCCGATCTTCTTCTGGAACACCTCGACGCGGCAGCCGAGCACGTCGCAATAGAAATCGCGGGCGCGGTCGAGGTCGGTGACCCGCAGCACCACGTGATCGAGCCCGAGGACGGTGGGCGTGCTCATCGGCGCTTGATCAGGGTGCCGGCGCCGCCCTCGGCGAAGAGCTCGAGGAGGATCGCGTGTTGCACGCGGCCGTCGACGATGACCGCGGCCTCGACGCCGTCGGCCAATGCCTGCAGGCAGGTCTCGACCTTGGGGATCATGCCGCCGGCGATCGTGCCATCCTCGATGAGCCGGCGCGACTCGTCGGCGGTGAGCTCGGGGATCAGCCTCTTCGACTTGTCGAGCACGCCCGCGACGTCCGTCAGCAGCAGGAAGCGCGCGGCCTTGACCGCGCCCGCGACGGCGCCCGCCACCGTGTCGGCATTGATGTTGTAGGTCTGGCCGTCGTCGCCGACGCCGATCGGCGCGATCACCGGGATGATCGCGGAGTTCCGGAGCGTCTCCAGCACGGTCGCATTGATCGCCGCGGGCTCGCCCACGAAGCCGAGGTCGAGCACCTTCTCGATGTGCGAATCGGGGTCGACCTTGGTGCGCGTGAGCTTGCGCGCGCGGATCAGGCTCGCGTCCTTGCCGGAAAGCCCGATCGCATAGCCGCCGCGCTCGTTGATCGCGGAGACGATCTGCTTGTTGATCGAGCCCGAGAGCACCATCTCGACGATCTCGACGGTGGCGCGGTCGGTGACTCGCAGCCCGTCGATGAAGTCGCTCTTGATGCGGAGCCGCTTCAGCATCTGGCCGATCTGCGGTCCGCCGCCGTGCACGACGATCGGATTGATGCCGACCTGCTTCAGCAGCACGATGTCGCTCGCGAAGCGCTCCGCGACGATCTCGTCGCCCATGGCGTGGCCGCCGTATTTCACCACCACCGTCTTGCCGGAGTAGCGCCGGAAGAACGGCAAGGCCTCCGACAGCACGGCGGCGCGGGTGTTGGGCTCGACCGTCATGGAAGAGTCTCGATCGGTTGCGGCGCGCGAGAGTAGCAAGCCTAGGCCGTGGTCGCCAGCGGGGCTAATTCCGCGCGGAGCTCGGCGAGGCCGGTGTCTGCCTGCGCGGAAGTCGCATGAATCGCGGGGTGCGCGGCGACGTGGCTCTTGAGCGCCGCCGCCGTGGTCTCGAGCCGCTGGGCCAAAGTCTTCGGCGAGAGCTTGTCGACCTTGGTAAGCACCACTTGGAACGAGACCGCGGACTCGTCGAGCAGGGTCATCAGGGGGTCGTCGATCGGCTTGAGGCCATGGCGCGCATCCACCAGCAGCAGGGTGCGGCGGAGGCTCGCGCGGCCCTTGAGGTAGATGCGCAGGAGCTCGGACCAGCGCGCGATCTCGTGCTTGGGCGCCTCGGCATAGCCGTAGCCCGGCAGGTCCACCAGCATGAGCTTGCCGCCGAGCGAGAAGAAGTTGAGCTGGCGCGTGCGCCCGGGCGTGTTGGAGACGCGCGCGAGCGCGGCGCGTCCCGTGATCGCGTTCAAGAGGCTCGACTTGCCGACATTGGAGCGGCCGGCGAAAGCGATCTCGGGGAGCGTGTCCGGTGGAATCTGATCCGCGGTCAAGGCACCCGCCACGAAGTCGCAGGGACCGGCGAAGAGCACGCGACCCACCTCGATCGCTTGCGCGTCGCGCGCGTGCGCCGGCGGATAGACCGTGCTCGGCACATCCGCCGTCATGCACGCGCCCCCTCTCTGTCTAAGCGGCTCCCGCGCGGCGCATGATCACCCATTGCTGGGCGATCGAGAGCAAGTTGTTCCAGGACCAGTAGATCACCAGGCCCGCGGCGAACTGGCCCAGCATGAAGGTGAACACGATCGGCAGCGCCATCATCATCTTGGCCTGCACGGGGTCGGCCGGCGCGGGATTGAGCTTCTGCTGCAGGAACATCGTGACGCCCATGATGAGCGGCCACGCGCCGATCGAGACGAGCGCCAGCAAGCTACCGATCACCGGCAACGCGAAGGTGATGCTGGGATCCCAGGGAATGAGGCCGAACAGGTTGAGCCACGTCGTGTGATCGGGCACCGAGAGGTCGTGGATCCAGCCGTAGAACGGCGCCTGGCGCATCTCGATGGTGACGTAGAGCACTTTGTAGAGCGAGAAGAACACCGGGATCTGTACGAAGATGGGCAGGCAGCCCGCCATCGGATTGGCGCCGACGCGCTTGTAGAGCGCCATCACTTCCTGGTTGAGCCTGGCCTTGTCCTCGCCGTACTTGTCGCGGAGCTTCTGGATCTCCGGCTGCAGCAGCTTCATCTTGCTCATCGCGCGATACGAGCGGTTGGCGAGCGGGAAGAAGATGAGCTTGATGGTGAGCGTCAGCACCATGATCGCGATGCCGAAGTTGCCGATCAGCCCGTAGAGGAAATCGAGGAACAGGAAGATCGGCTTGGTGATCCAATAGAACCAGCCGAAATCGATCGCGCGGTCGAAGCGCGGAATGCCGAGCGCCGCCTGGTACTGGTCGAGGAGCTTCACTTCCTTGGCGCCGGCGAAGATATGGTCGGAAGTCCCGGCCGTGCCGCCCTGCGGCAGGGTGACGGCGTTGCCGAGATAATCGGTCTGATAGCGTTCGATTGCGCGTGCGTCGGTGGTGCCGGTGAAGCGGAAACCCGTCTTCACCTCCGTCGTCTGATCGGGGATTAGGGCGGTCAGCCAATATTTGTCGGTGAAGCCGAGCCAGCCGCCGGTCGTGCTCTGCTCGATCGGCTTTTCGCCCTTGAGCGAGGTGTATTTCACCTCCTTGAGCGTGCCGTCGATGACGCCGATCGGCCCCTCGTGGAGAAGGTAGCTCGGCGAAACCGGCGGCGTCCCCTCGCGCCAGATAAAGCCATAGGGATAGAGCGTGACGGCGGCCTCGCCGTGATTGGCGACACTCTGAGTCACCGTGAAGAGATAGTTGTCGTCGACCGCGATCCGGCGCGTGAAGGTGAGGCCCTTGCCGTTGTCCCAGGTAAGCTCCACCGGATGCGCTGGTGTGAGCGCGCCCTCGTTGGTTGCCGTCCAACGAGTCTCATCGGTCGGCACGGGCATCGACTTGTCGCCCGAGGACCAGCCGACATCGATGAAGTAGGGGTCCGGCGCGCCGCGCGGCGACAGCAGCACGATCTCGGGGCTCTTGGGGTCGATGGTCTCGTGATAGTTGGCGAGCTCGAGATCGTCGAGGTGACCGCCCACGAGCGCGATCGAGCCATGCAGCTTGGGTGTGTCGATGCGGATCCGCGGGGTCTCACCAAGGACCTCGGCGCGCGATTTCGGCGCCGCGATGGCCGTGGTGCTGGTCGCGGCACCCGGTACCGCCGGCGCCGCGCCGGACACCGCCGCCGGTGCGCCCTGTGGCGCCGACCCGCCGCTCGCGGGCGCCGTCTGCGTCTGCTGTTGCACGGGCGCCGGCGGTTTTCCGAAGAAGAACTGCTGGATCAGCGGCGAGACGATGAAGATGAGCAGGATCAGCGTCATCGCGATGAACAGGTTCTTTTGTTGCTCTTCCATGATCTCGCGCGCCTCAGTGGCCGTGCCGGCAGCCGATGGAATGGATGCGCCGGGGCGGCTCCGGCACGGGATCGTAGCCGCTGCCGCCCCAGGGATGGCAGCGCGCGAGACGCTTGAGCGCGAGCCAAGTCCCTGCGAGAGCGCCGTGGCGCCCGATCGCCTCCGCGGCGTAGTCGGAGCAGCTCGGCAGATACCGGCAGGATGGTCCCAGCACCGGCGACACGAAGAGCTGGTAGCCGCGAATGAGACCGCGCAGTAGTGGCGTCAGCACAGCACTCTCTCCTCGCTCCCTACTACGATCCGTCGTGCCAGGTTCCCAGCCTTCGCAGCGCCACCTCGAGGTCGCCGATCAGCGCCGCGTAGGGCCGCGTCGGGGTCTCCGCCCGCGCGATCAGCACGTAGTCGAAGCCCGCCGCCGCGTGGCGCGCCATCACGCTCGTCGCCGCCGAGCGCAGCCGCCGCCGCACCCGATTGCGCGTGACCGCGTTGCCGATCTTCCGGGTCGCCGTGAAGCCGACGCGGATCGCATCGGCGGCGCCGTCCTCGGGAGCGCGCGCGAGCGTCTGCAGGATCAAGCCCGGCGTCACCCATTTGCGGCGCCCGTCCGCGACCCGGAGGAAATCGGCTCGGCGCTTGAGGCGCTCCAGCGCCGCCATCGCCCGCGGCGTGCCTCCTCCGCTCAGGCGGAGAGGCGCTTGCGTCCCTTCGCGCGCCGGCTCGCGAGCACTTTGCGGCCACCCACCGTCGCCATGCGGGAGCGAAAGCCATGACGGCGCTTGCGGATGAGCTTGCTCGGTTGATAGGGGCGCTTCACGGGGCCAGACTCCGGCTGCGGCTTCTCAGGAAAACGAGGCCGCTGTATACGGGAGCAGGGGGGCGAAGTCAACGTTGCGGGGCTGCAACCGGGCGTCACGGCAAGGTGATGCGGCTCGCTCTCCGTGGCGCCTAGGATCGCGTTTCCACCTCATGCGGGAGAGCGGTTGACCGGCGATGGACCAGGAAGGAAACCCCGCTCCCGAACCTGCGGGCATCAAGCGCTGGTTGCCGCTTGCCGTGCTGGTGGCCGCGGGGATCGCGGCTTGGCTCTCGGGCGCCCATCGCTACGTGAGCTTCCACGCGCTCGAGGCGCACCGCGAATGGATCCTCGCCCAGGTGGCGGCGCTCGGCGTCTGGGCGCCGCTGGCGTTCATCGCGCTCTACGCGACGGTGGCGGCGCTCTCGATCCCCGGTGCTACCATCATGACCCTCAGCGGCGGTTTCCTGTTCGGCACGGTGCTGGGCACGCTCTTCAACGTGCTCGGCGCCACCATCGGGGCGACGCTCGTCTTCCTGGTGGCGCGCTCCGCCTTCGGCGAGGTGCTGCACCGGCGCGCGGGTCCGTTCCTCAAGAAGGTCGAGGAAGGCTTCCGGCGGGATGCCGTGAGCTATCTGCTGGTCCTCCGCCTGGTTCCGCTGTTTCCGTTCTGGCTGGTGAACCTGGTGCCCGCGCTCTTCGGCATGTCGCTCGGCGCCTATGTCCTCTGCACTTTCTTCGGGATACTTCCGGGCGCCGTCGTCTACACTAGCGTTGGCGGCGGCCTCGGCGAATTCCTCGACCGAGGCGAGAAGCCCGATCTGCACCTGGTCTTTCAGCGGCACATCCTGCTGCCGCTGATCGGTCTCGGCCTCCTCGCCCTGGTGCCGGTCGCCTACAAGCGCTGGAAGCGCAAGCCGTGACCGAGCAGATCGATGCCGACGTCTGCGTGATCGGCGCGGGCTCCGGCGGCCTCTCGGTGGCGGCGGGCGCCTCGCAGCTGGGCGCCAAGACGGTGCTGTTCGAGCACCGCCGGATGGGCGGCGACTGCCTCAACTACGGCTGCGTGCCTTCGAAGGCGCTGCTGGCGGCGGCGAAGCGCGTGCGCTCCGCGCGCGAGAACGCCGCCTTCGGCCTCACGGGCCCGCCGCCCGGTGTCGATTTCGGGGCGGTGATGGCGCATGTCCACGGCGTCATCGCCGCGATCGAGCCCAACGACTCCCAGGCGCGGTTCGAGGGGCTCGGGGTGCGCGTGATCCGCGCCTTCGCCCGTTTCACCGGGCCCGACACCGTCGAGGCCGAGGGGGTGCGGGTGCGCGCGCGGCGCATCGTCATCGCGACGGGCTCGTCGCCGGCGACGCCGCCGATCCCGGGCCTCGACGCCGTGCCGTTCTTCACCAACGAGACCATATTCGAGAACCGCGTGCTGCCACGGCACCTGATCGTGATCGGGGGCGGCCCGATCGGCATCGAGATGGCGCAGGCGCATCGCCTGCTGGGCGCCGAGGTTACCGTGCTCGAGGCGCTACCGCGCATCATGCCAAAGGACGACCCGGAGCTGGTGGCGCTGCTCACCGAGCGGCTCCGCGGCGACGGCGTGACGGTGCGTACCGGCGTTCGTATCAGCCGCGTCGAGTCCGACGGCGACGGGATCGCGGTAGCGAGTGCTGCCGAGGGTGGCGAGGAGCGTCTCACTGGCTCGCATCTGCTGGTCGCCGCGGGGCGGCACGCCAGCCTGAAGGGACTCGACCTCGAGAAGGCCGGCATCGCGCTCAACGAACGCGGTGCTCTCGTGATCGATCAGCGGCTGCGCACCAGCAACCGCCGAGTGTACGCGATCGGCGATGCCGTGGGCGGGCCGCAATTCACCCACGTCGCCGGCTATCATGCGGGGATCGTGATCCGCAACGCGCTGTTCCGGCTGCCGGCCAAGGTCGACTATCGCACGCTGCCGTGGGTCACCTATACCGAGCCGGAGTTTGCGCATGTCGGCTTGACCGAGGCCGAGGCGCGCGAGCGCCACGGCGGCGACCTCACGATCCTACGCTGGCCCTTCCACGAGAACGACCGCGCCCAGGCCGAGCGCGAGACGCACGGCCTCATCAAGGTACTGACCCGCCGCAACGGCCGCGTGCTCGGCGCCTCGATCATCGGTGCTGAGGCCGGCGAGCTCATCCATCCCTGGGTGCTCGCGATCAGCCGCGGCCTCAAGGTCGGCGCGCTCGCCACGATGATCGCGCCCTATCCGACGCTCGGCGAGGTCGGCAAGCGCGCCGCCGGCAGCTTCTTCACACCGAAGCTGTTCAGCGAGCGGACGAAGCGGCTGGTGCGGTGGCTCATGCGACTGGGCTGAGATCATGCCCCGCCGCCAGCCTCGTGCTAGACTTCTTCCATGAGCAGCAAGCGCCCCGCCCTCTTTGGCCTGACCCGCAGCCTGTCGGCGCGCGTGCTGTTGCTCACGATCACCTTTGTAATGCTCGGCGAGGTGGTGGTGTTCCTGCCGTCGCTCGCGCGGTTCCGCTACAACTACCTGGAGACCCGGATCGCGGCCGCGCGGATCGCGACGCTGGCGCTCTACGCGACGCCCGACAACAGCGTGAGCCCGAGCCTGCAGAACCAGCTGCTCTATCACGTGGGCGCGAGCGGCATCGTGCTGCACCTTCCCAACCAGTCACAGCTGATGATCGCCAGCGACATGCCGCCCACGGTCGATCTCACCTACGACCTGCAGGACGTCGGATTCTTCCAGCTCATCATCGATGCCGTGGCGACGCTCGCCCGCTCCGGCGACGTCATCCTGCGCGTGCTGGACCGGTCGCCCAAGGAGCAGAACGTGGTGGTCGAGTTCCTGCTGGGCGAGGGGCCGATGCGCGAGGAGATGTGGGAGTTCGGTGGCCGCATCCTCGGGCTCTCGATCGTGATCTCCCTGATCACGGCGACGCTGGTGTTCATGAGCCTGCGCTGGCTGCTGGTCGCGCCCATGCGCGGGATGACGCGGAGCATGACGGCGTTCCGCGAGAATCCCGAAGATGCCTCGCGCGTGATCGAGCCGAGCGCGCGCGACGACGAGATCGGCGTCGCCGAGCGCGAGCTCGCGCAGCTGCAGGAGACCGTGCGCCAGGCGCTACGCCAGAGCGCGCGGCTCGCGGCGCTCGGCACCGCCGTCACCAAGATCAACCACGATCTCCGCAACATCCTCTCGACCGCGCGACTCATGTCCGACAGCCTCGCCGGCAGCGAGGCGCCGGAGGTGAAGCGCGCGGTGCCGCGGCTGCTCAATGCGATCGACCGAGCGGTGGCACTCTGCAGCGGCACGCTCAACTTCACCCGCGAGGGCGCGCCGCCTCTGCGGCTGCAGCGTTTCCTGCTGGCCTCCATGGTGGAGGAGCTCGCCGACCTCCTAGAGCTCAAGGGCGGCGATCGGCCGCTGCTGCTCGACCGTGTGCCGCCCGACCTCGCCGTGGAGGCGGACCGCGAGCAGCTGCACCGCGTGCTGATGAACCTGCTGCGCAACGCCATGGAGGCGGGCGTGCGCAGCATCACCGTCGCCGCCGCCGCGGAGAATGGCGAGATCGCGATCGAGGTCAGCGACGATGGGCCGGGCTTGCCGCCAAAGGCGCTTGCCAATCTGTTTCTGCCCTTCGCGGGGTCGGCGCGGCCGGGCGGCACGGGGCTCGGACTCGCGATCGCCCGCGAGGTCATGCGCGCCCATGGCGGCGACATCGTCTTGAGCGAGAGCACCGCGCACGGCACCGTGTTCCGGTTGAGTCTGCCACGCGCGGGCGCGATGGCGGCGGAGATGCGTCGCGGAACGGTGGTCGGCGATAGCCGACCGGCGTCGGCACGTACACCCAGCAAGTAAAAATTCGCGGCCGCACGGCCAGCATCGTGTATTCGTGATTGACCAGCTGGACGCGCAACGCACTCAATCCAGCGCCAGCACCAGCGCCTTTAGATAGGCGGACTCCGGGAGATTGGGATGTACGGGATGGTCGGGCGCGGCCCCGGCGCTGCGCAGGAGCCGCGCGTTCCGCCCGGCGTCCTCGAGGCCGCGCCGCGCCGCCTCCCAGAATTCCTCGGGCGTCACGTTGTGCGAGCATGAGGCGAGGAAGAGGTAGCCCTGCGGCGCCACCGCGCCGGCGGCGAGGCGCGCAAGCTTGCGATAGCCGCGCAGGCCGGGCCCCAGGTCCTTCCTGGATTTGACGAAAGCCGGCGGATCGGAGATCACGAGATCGAACCGCACGCCGGCGCCCGCGAGGGTCTGCAGCTCCGCGAACACCTCGCCGCGTCGGAACGTGCAGCGCTCGCCGGCGCCGTTGAGCGCCGCCGACTTCGCCGCGAGCGCAAGCGCGGGCTCCGATCGGTCGATGCCGGTGACATCGGCGGCGCCCGCCACCGCCGCCTCGATCGCGAAGCCGCCGACGAAGCAGTAGAGGTCGAGGACGCGCGCGCCGCTCGCGAGCTTCGCCATGAATTTGCGGTTGTCGCGCTGGTCGTAGAACCAGCCGGTCTTCTGGCCGCCGAGCGGATCGACCTCGAAGCGGGCGCCGTTCTCGCGCAGCTCGATCGCGCCCGAGAGGGTGCCCGCGGCCACCCGAACCTCCTCGGAGAGCCCTTCGAGGGCGCGCGCGGGACTGTCGTTCCGGAGCACGATCGCTTTCGGCGCCACCACGGCCTCGAGCGCGGCCAGGAGCTCCGGCTCCAGCCGGGTCATCCCGGCGGTGTTGAGCTGGGCCACCACCACGTCGCCGAACCGATCCACCACCGCCCCGGGGATCGCGTCGGCCTCCGCGTGGACGAGGCGATAATAGGGCTCCTCATAGAGCCGCTCTCGGATCGCCAGCGCGCGCTTGAGGCGCTTCGCGAAGAAGCCCAGGTCGATGCACCGGCCCGCGTCGCGGTCGAGGAGGCGCGCTGCCACCAGCGTGTGCGGATTGAAGGTCGCGACGCCGAGCACGCGCCCGTCGCCGGTCTTGAGGGTCACCAGGCTCCCGGGCGGCAACGCCTTGGCGGCGGCGTCCATCTGGACCTCGTTCGAGAAGATCCAGGGATGGCCGTGCAGCGCGCGCTTTTGATGCCCCGGCAGCAACGCGACGGTCGGGCGCTCGGCGGGATCGTCGGTCATGGCGGCGCAGTCTAGAGCGCATTCCGCGAAAGCGGAATCGCGACAAGCCCGCGCGGCGCTTGAGCGTCCACCGGCATAAGGCTGGAGCGGGTCCATCCAAACGGCGCCACTCTGGCCCCGCGCCGCTTCGGAGTAAGCCGCTCAGTCGCCGAGCGCCACGCCCTCGCGGCGCGGATCGGCGCCGCCCTCGAGGCCACGCCGCGTGCGCATGATCCCATGCAGGCCGCTGTCGAACGCGCGGACTGTGACGATATGACCGCGCGCGCGGAGCGCGGCCGCAAGCGCTTCCGCGGCCGGCACCGACTCGATCTCGGTATCGCCATTCAGGTTGCTGACGTGCGCGAGATCGATCGCGGCTTGGATGTCGTAGCCCCAGTCGAGCATGGCGATCAGCGTGAGCGCGACGTGCACGATGATCTCGCTGCCGCCTTCCGAGCCGACGGCCAGCAGGAACTTGCCGTCGGGACCGAACACCAGCGTTGGCGCCATGGAACTACGCGGCCGCTTGCCGGGCTCGACGCGATTTGCAACCGGGTGACCGCCCACCTCGGGCCGGAACGAGAAATCCGTGAGCTCATTGTTGAGCAGGAATCCGTCCACCAGGATGCGAGAGCCGAAGCCGTTTTCGATCGTCATCGTCATGGCGGCGGCGTCCCCCGCCGCATCCACAATCGAGAGGTGGCTGGTAGAGGGGAGGTCGACGGTGTCGCCACCGCCCCAGAGCCTCGCATGCATCTTGGGCGGCGCTCCAGGCTCGGCGCGGCCGTGGTCCTGCCGGGGATCGATCAGGCGTGCGCGGTTGGCAAGGTAGGCTCGATCGAGCAGGCCCTTGAGCGGCACGGGCACGAAGTCGCTGTCGGCGAGGTAGCGGTCGCGGTCGGCGTAGCCAAGGCGCGCCGCCTCCACAAAGAGATGCAGGCCTTGCGCCGACATGGGTTTCAGCCGCGCGAGGTCGAAGCGTTCGAGCAGGCCCAGGATCTCGAGCACCGTCGTGGCGCCGGAGCTCGGCGGGCCCATGCCGCAGATCCGGAATCGCCGATAGTGGGCGCAAACCGGCGATCGCTCTTTCGCTTCGTAGCCTGCGAGATCGGCGGCCGTCATGTCGCCGGGCCGCGCCGGCGCGTGGGTCACCGCTCGCACGATGTCCTCGGCGATCGCGCCCGCATAGAACGCGTCGGCGCCGCCCTCGGCGACGGCTCTCAGCGTCGCCGCCAAGGCCGGATTGCGCAGCACGGTGCCGACCGACTTCGGGCTACCGTCGGATTCATAGAAATAGCCGCGAGCGGGCTCGAAGCGCGGGAGATACTTGTCCTTGCTGACCGACCCGTAGAGACGCGGCGAGATCGGGAAGCCGTCCTCGGCAAGCCGGATCGCGGGCTCGAAGAGCCGTGCCCAAGGTAAGCGCCCGTGCTTGCGATGGGCGAGGGCCAGCATCCTCAGCGTGCCGGGCACGCCGACGGATTGGCCGCCAACCACCGCATCCATGAATGCGAGGGGCGTGCCGTCCGGTCCGAGGAAGCGGTCGGGGCGCGCCGCCGCGGGAGCTGTCTCTCGGCCGTCGTAGCTCTCGACGCGGGCGTCGCGCGCGGACCAGTAGAGCAGGAAGGCGCCGCCGCCGATCCCCGAGGACTGCGGCTCGACCAGGGTGAGCACCATCTGGGTCGCGATCGCGGCGTCGATGGCGCTCCCGCCCTCGCGCAGCATCGCGCGGCCCGCCTCCGCCGCCAACGGATTGGCCGCCGCCACCATGTCGCGCGAAGCGATTACGGGGTGCCGATCGGCGACGCTGCGGTCGCTTGGCGAGGGTTCCTGTGCCGTAGCCGGGTCGACCGGGAGCAGCCACAGGCGCAGCAGCGCCAGCGCAACGGCCCACAACCGGAGGCGCGCAACCATGGCCCTAGCCGGTCCGGTGCGAGGCGGCCATCCGGTCAGCTCTTGCGCTTCGCCGCGGCGAGCGGTGGCGTGAACTGATGCTCGATGTCCCAGGGGAACAGGATCCAGGTGTCCTGGCTCACCTCGGTGACGAAGGTGTCGACCATCGGCCGGCCCGCGGGCTTGGCATAGACCGTGGCGAAATGCGCCTTCGGCAACATCTCCCGCACCACGCGGGCGGTGTGCCCGGTGTCGACGAGGTCGTCGATGATGAGGTAACCCTCGCCGTCGCCCGCGACGCCCTTGAGTATCGCCACCTTGCCGCGCACACCGAGCGTGGCGTCGTCATAACTCGCGACGCAGATGGTGTCGACGAGGCGCACGTCGAGCTCGCGCCCCACGATCGCCGCCGGCACCAAGCCGCCGCGGGTGATCGCGATGATGCCGCGCCAGGGTCCGAGGTCGAGCAGCCGCCAAGCGAGCGCGCGCGCGTGCCGGTGCAGATCGTCCCAGGTGACCGGAAAATGCTTGAGCGCGCTCTTGGGCTCGCTCATGCGCGGCCCTCGCTCAGCGGACGAAAACCTGAACCTCGTTCCCCTGCGCCGAGGCGCTGGACGTCGCCGCGAGACTGATGCGGTCGGGCGGCAGGCCCATGTTGGTGAGCGACCGCACGACGTTCTCGGCGTTGCGCTTGGAGTTGCTGGTGTTGAGCGCGGACTGACCGGCATTCGCGCCAGCCCGGGACACCGCGACCACGTCGAAGATGGCGCCGGGCCGGCGGTCGAGCGCACGGCTCACCGCGCTATAGAGCGCCTGCTCGTAGGCGACGTTCGGCCGATCGAAGCGGATCACCATCAGGGGCTGGCGGCCCGCGATCGCCGTGCTCGCCGAGGCGACCTGCTGCGGCGCCGCGCTCGCGACGGCGCGATTGTTGGCGCTGCTGCCGTAGAGCTCGCCGTTCTTGATCGCGAGCGACAGCACCGTGAGATTGCGCCGCTCGTTGCTGACGTAGTTGTTCTGCCGCCCGATATCCTCGGCGATGTCGTGGAGCAGCTTGTTGATCAAGATCACCGTGCGATTGCAGTCGTTCTCGAGGATGTTGAGCTGACGATGATCCTCGTCGACCGCTCCCTGCAGGCCATAGGCGGCGCGAACGGATTCAACGATATAGGTTGCGAGCGCAGAATCGCTTGCCGCTGCATTCGAGATCATATTGAGACGGGTAATATCGCTGCCCAGCCGGTCCAGCGAGGCCTGCGCCTGGGTCCACTGCTGCACCAGCTGCGGGTTGCCGGGCGTCGTCCCGGCCTGCAGCCGAGAATTGATCGAGGCGACCAGGCTGTAGTAGCTGCCGGCATCCGACCCCATGCCTTGGCGCGCTTGCTGCAACTCCTGATTATGCTGGTTGATGTTGGTCTGCAGCCGCTGCAGATCACTGCGCAGCGCCGCGACCTTCTGCCCGACGTAGGTCCCGGTGCTCGCACCTGGCACCACCGCTTGCGGCGCATAGTTTCCGGTGCCGACCGCCTGCGGCGCAGGAGCGGGGGCCTGTGTGTAAGTCGGTTGCGGGTTCTGCTCGGCTCCTGAGGGCGGGATCTGCTGCGCCTGCTCCGAATCGGCTGGCGGATATTGATCCTCCTCCGAGGTGTCCTCGCCGGTAAAGACGCTATCGATGTAAGAGCAGCCGCTGAGCAATGCGGCTGCAGCGACGATCACGAGATACGAGCGGAGCTGCGACATTGCGGTTGCGACGGGTGCCCCCCTACTGCGGCGCGGAGATCGATAGGCAGCGCCCCCCGGCGCAGTCGACGCAAGTGATTCCCGCACCTCACGAATCTCCCGGATATTACGCAATGCCCTTTGGAGCGACAAGCCGCTTTCGTGGACCGCCCGGACGGGATTCAGGCCGCCAGCCGCGACTTGATATCGCAAAAGGTTGCGAGTAGCTTCGCCCCCTCGTTCGGCTCGCCCCGTAGGCGGCTTCGCGGGCGCCCGTAGCTCAACTGGATAGAGCACCAGACTACGGATCTGGGGGTTAGGGGTTCGAATCCTCTCGGGCGCGCCAGTCTGGAATTCCGCAACTCGGTTCACGATGGCGCGGTCCGAACCGCCGCGGGCACTTCAATGAGCCCGAGATAGCGCGCCATCGGTCGAAAATCGCTGTCGTTGTGAAGCAGCGGCCGGCAATGCTCGATGCACCAAGCGCCTATCAACAAGTCGAGCGTCTTGCGGACGGTGACGCCGCACCCGCGCAAGAAGCGGAAGTTGCGCGCCGCATGGACCGCAATCCGGTCTCCGGCCATGGGCTCGATCCGGAACCGGTGTAGCGGCGCCTCCACGTTGCGTCCCGCCCGCTCGTTGCGCAGGCCTTGCAGGACCTCGCAGAGCATCAGGTCCCCGACGATGATTGGTCCAATTCAAAATCTTAGGGCCTGATTCACCGCGCGCATCGATCCGCTGCAAGCCGATCAGGGGTAGTGCAGGCTTGTCACCCTCCGCTACGGCGGGCGGGCGTGTAGCCTTTCGCGCCCATGCAGCTCGCGATGATGTCGCGGGCACGCCCCTGGTCCTGCGTGGCGAAGGTGTTTTTCTTCGCCTGGAGCGTGTTATTGCGCTCCCAATCGGCACCCCTCGTGGCGAGGATGTCCTGGTCGATGGCGGCATCCCGCCGGGTTTCGGCGTTGGCGAGGGCCTTGCAGTCGTCAAGGTCGTCGCTGACGGTGTCATTGCTGGTCCCGGGCCTGACCCATTGTGGCTTGCCGGAGCAAGCTGTCACGAGCACGACCAGGGCGAGGAGAGGCAGCAGCTTTCGCGGCGGGATCATGAGGCTACCGGCACGGCAATGGAAGATTAACCCACCGAGCCCTGGAAATCAGCGTGGAGATCCGCCCGGAAGCCCTAAAGCTGGCCCGCCTGAAAATCGCGGATGGCCTGGTGGATCTCGGCCTCCGTGCTCATGACGAAGGGGCCATAACGCGCGACCGGCTCCCTGAGAGGCTTGCCCGCGACGAGCAGTAGCCGCCCCGCGTTCGCGTCGGCGCGCAGCGCAACGCTCCTGCCCTCGCCGAGGATTGCCAGCGTGCCCTTCGGCACGGCCGTGGCGCTCGCCCCGACCCTGGCGCCGCCATCGAAGACATAGACGAAGGTTGCGTGGCTCGCGGGGATCGGCACCTGCACCTCGCTCTCCGCCGGCAAACTCATGTCGAGGTAGAGCGGCTCGGTTGCGGCGGTATCGATCGGGCCCTGCTGGCCCGCGAAGCGCCCGGCGATCACGCGCGCTCGCGCGCCATTCTCGAGCGTCGCCTCGGGGATAGCGCTCGGCTCGTATTCCTGATAGCGCGGCTCCGTCATCTTGTCGCGGCGGGGCAGGTTCACCCAGAGCTGAAAGCCCTGCAGCAATCCGTGCTCCTGCTCGGGCATCTCCGAATGGACGATGCCGCGGCCGGCGGTCATCCATTGCACGCTGCCGGCCGTGAGCAGGCCCTTGTGGCCCTTGTTGTCCTCGTGGCGCACGCGGCCCGCGATCAGATAGGTCACGGTCTCGAATCCGCGGTGCGGGTGCTCCGGAAAGCCCGCGATGTAGTCGCCGGGGTTGTCGGAGCGGAACTCGTCGAGCAACAGGAACGGGTCGAGTTCGGAAAGGCCGGGCTGGCCGATCACGCGCGTCAAGCGCACGCCGGCGCCGTCGCTTGCGGGCATGCCGCGGACGACGCGCACCACGCTGCGCTCGGCAGTTTCAGTCGCGGTCGGGGCCATGGAAGCATCTCCGGAATTCGTACCGATGTTACCTCGCCTAAATGGGGCGAGGGGTGCCGGGATCAACCGGGCGCGAGGCCGCTTTGGGCATGCCTGCCCCGCGCTTGAGACCGGCGCGCGGACAGTGCGGCGATGATGCGTCGCTTCTCCTCGGGGCCGAGCCGCGGCCATTCGGCGATTTCCGCGATGGAGCGCGCGCAGCCGACGCAGAAGTGCGTCACGGGGTCGAGCGTGCAGACACCGACGCAGGGCGAAACCGGCGCTCGCTCGCTCACGGCTTCTTCTGGAGCGGCGCCGCTGGCGTGCTCTGCGCGCCCGCCGGCGGCGCGGGCGGCGGCTCGAGCAGATCTTCCATCTTGGTGCGAATGGCGGTCGCCTTATAAGGCGCCACGCCGTAGACCCAGGGCGACCAGCGCTGGTTCAGGCTGTCCGCCTCCGCCTTGACCTTCTCGTCGCCGCTGTCGGTCGCGGAGAGGCGGATCCAGTCGGTCTCGCCGATTTTCGCGAGCTCGACCTTGACCGCGAGCCCGTCGAAGGTCGTGTAGATCGCGGTGTCGAGACTGTCCTTCGGGAACGCCGCCTCGCTCGCCGGGTTCACGTCCGTGAGGTCGAAGGCCTGCAAAACGGTCGCGGGCTCGACCGCACTGGTGTCGCTCTTGAGCTTGCGGCCGGCCGGCAGATCCTTCACCGCGAATTTGTCCTCGGGCTTGTCGCGACTGATAGTGAGGGCGGCGCCGTCGGGCTGCTGCAGGACCGCCGACTTGGTCCGCGTCTCCTTGATGTCGACGATGCGCCGGTCGAGCCACTGCGCGATGTCGCTGTCGAGGTCGAGCGTGCCGCGTGCGAGCCACGAGCGCGTCTCATTGGGGAGCCGCACGTAAACCCCGTCGTTGCCGCCGCCGAGCTCGTCGATGCGCCGCCGGCCCGCGATCACCGAGCCGAGCGCGCCGCCCTGGGCGTCATAGACATCGACCAGCGCCGACTGGCTCTTCTCGGTCGCGGGGTCCTCGACGTTGAGGCGCTTGTAGCGGCTGGGCTCGGCGGTCTTCGGCTCGACATAGGTGATCTCGGCGAGCCCGAGCAGCATCTTCCGCACCTTGGCGGCGTCCGCGGGATAGCCGCTCTTCTCCAGCACCGTCCAACTGTCTCCCTTCCGCGCGAAGGTGGTGGTGCCAGCCACCCGCCTCACGACCACCTTGCCGACGTCGCCGAGCTTGGCCGCGACCTGCGGGAGCACCGGCTTCCCGGCCAGCGGGTCCACCGTGGCTCCGCGGCCGGTGAAGGAGATCGCGGCGGCGGCAACGACGGAGAGCGCCGCCACCGCCATCAAACTGATCACGCCCTTGCTGTGCATGGCTTGTCGCTCTCCGGTCAGGCGTGCACGGTCGGCCGCTTGCGCCGGTTGATGCGCACGACGCCCAGCACGATCGCGACGATCCCCACGAGGATCGGGATGAAGGCGATGTCGAAGAACTCGAGCTCCGCCTTGAGGCGGTCGATGTCCTGCCGGAGCGCCCGCTGTACTACGCGGAGCTGCTGGCGCGTACGCAGCATCTCGCCGCGGAAATTGTCGATCGCCTGGCTCTGCTCGGCGGTGAGCGTGACCGCGCCCTCCTTGTTCTGCTGGATGTCCTTGATCTTGTCCTCGGTCGCCTTGAGCTTGTCCTCGAGCGCCTTCTCGTTGGCGCGGTTCTGAGCCTCGGCGGCGCGCTGGATCTGATCGACCACCACGAAGGGCCGCGCCGCCGTGCCGCGGCTCCGCAGGCTGATGAGATCGTTGCCGCCCGCCAGCACCTCCAGCGCGTTGGCCACGAAGTCGCCGTTGCTCGCGGTGGGCACGATGACCTGCCGACCAAAAAACTCGGAGGTCTGCGCCCAGAAGCGGTCGTCGAGCATGTCGGTGTCGCCGACAACGATCACGTTGATCGGCTGCTTTGCCTCCTTGAGCTGCGGCGGTTCGTCGGTCTTGGCGGGATCGTCCTTCTTCGTGGCGTCAGTCGCCGTTGCGTCGCTCGCCTTCTGCTCGTCCTTGGGCTTGGGCGGGCCGTCGGGGAATGCCGTCTCCGCCGGGCCGCTGATGCGCGCGGCAAGCGTGTAGCGCTCGCCCGACGGCCTGAAGTCGTCGAGCAGGCCGGCGACATCGGGCATGCCCTCGACCTTGTCGACCGGGATCTCCTCGGACTCCGTCGATGTCTGCATCAGCGGGGTGAAAGCGGTCTTGGTGTCCTTCGTGGGCTTCAGGATCCCCGCGCTCGCCATGTTGATCTGGTCGAGGTCGCCGGTGACGAGCTCGTCGTGGTTGAGCGCATCGCCCTTGAGCTGCAGCCAGGCGACGTACTCGAGCGGCATCGGCGAGGCGGCGGTGCCGATGTTGACCCGGCGCGCCGCCTGTCGGTCGCCCGCCACCACCTTGGGCTCGAGCTCGACGCCCCAGGTCTTGAAGAGCGGCTCCAGGTTGCTGTCGACCGGACCGCCCGGCCGCGCGTAGCGGTTGGGCCGCATCTGCTGGGTCTCGGAATGCGGGTCGACAAACACCAGCGCGCGGCCACCGCCCAGAACGAACTGGTCGATCGCGTAAAGCGTCTTCTCCGATAGACCCTGCGGATGGGCGATCAGCAGCACGTCGACATCGGGCTCGACCTTGTCGAATTGGGTGGTGATCGTGCGGAGCTCGTAGAGCTGGCGCAGCTGGTTCACGATCGCGTAGGGCCTGAGCGGCTGACCTTGCATCGCCGCCGCAAAATCTCCTTCCAGCGGCAAGTCCGAGGCGAGGCCGATCACGGTCCGCTTGGGCCGCGCGATCGCGTGGATCATCTTGGTGAGGTCGTACTCCAGGAACCGCTCCCGCTCCGGCTGGAAGAACGGGATCAGCTCCTGGTCGTCCGTGGAGTTGGTGGCGGCGAGGCCGAAGTACACCTTTTCGCCGCCTTGCTCGAGCGGCACCCCCTGGAGTCCCAGCGCCACCGCGCGATCCTCCTCGGGCGAGAACGGCTCGGGATCGATCACCTGCAGATCGATCTTGCCCTTGGCGCGGGCGGCGTACTCCTCGAGCGTCTCGCGCACGCGCTGGGCATAGATGCCGTAGGACGGGATCTCGTCGCCGAGGCGGTGCGAATAGTAGTAGCGCAGTGTGACCGGCTCCTGGATTTCCGCGATGGTGCGCGCGGTGCCGTCGGCGAGCGTATAGATTCGGCCGGCCGTGAGGTCGATCCGCGCCGAGCGCAGCACCTGGCCCGCAATCACGTTCACCGACACGAAGAGCACGGCGGCCGAGGCAAGGCTCAGCAGAGCGAGCGTGCGGCGGGAGAAGGTCGGAAGGGCCATGCGCTCAGTCCGCCTTCTTGAGGTCGACGATGATCGTGTTGGCGTAGAGGAAGAACGCGATTGTCGAGAGGAAGAACACGGCATCGCGCAGGTCGATGACGCCGCGGATGATGGCGTTGAAGTGCGTCAGGAAGCTGAAGCCGGCGACGGTCGAGATCACCGCCTGGGGCGCCCAGCCCTTGACGAAACCCAGCACGATCGGCGAGCCGCTGACCGTGAAGACGAAGCACACGGCGGCGGTCACCACGAAGGCGATCACCTGGTTCTTGGTGAGGGCGGAGAGGCAGGCGCCGATCGCCAGGAAGGCGCCCGCCATCAGGAAGCTCGCGATGTAGCTCGCCAGGATCACGCCGTTGTCGGGACGGCCGAGATAGTCGACGGTAATCCAGAACGGCGCCGTCAGCGCCAGCGCGATCCCCGCGAAGATCCAGCTCGCCAGGAATTTTCCGATCACCGCCTCGGTCATGGAGATCGGCAGGGTCAATAGCAATTCTATGGTGCCGCTCTTGCGCTCCTCGGCCCAGAGCCGCATGGCGAGCGCCGGGATCAGCACGAGGTAGAGCCAGGGATGGAAGGTGAAGAAGGGCTGCAGGTCCGCCTGGCCGCGGTCGAAGAAATTGCCCACGAAGAACGCCAGCGCCCCCGCCATCGCCAGGAAGATCACGATGAAGACGTAGGCGAGCGGGGTCGCAAAGTAGCTCGCGAGCTCGCGGCGGACGATGACGGCGATGTGGCCCATCACGGTGCCGAGCTCAGGCCGTCGCGGTGACGGTGCGGAACACATCGTCGAGGCGGCCGCGCTCGACCCGGAGCCCCGCCACCTCCCAGCGCATGGCGCGCGCGAGGTCGGCGACCTCCGCGACGATCGAGCGGCCGTCCTTCGCGAACACCATGAGCGCCTCGCTCTCGTCGTCGTCCGCGGGCTCGACCGACGCCACTCCGGGGAGCCGCGCGAGCGCGGCGCTCACCTCGCCTGCGGCGGCGTGCGTCACCTCGATCCTGACGGCGTTGTGATGGCGCGAGCGCCGGGCGAGCTCCTCGGGCGTGCCGTCCGCCACCAGCCTGCCGTTGGCGATCACCACGGCGCGTCTGCAGACGGCGTCGACCTCCTCCAGGAGGTGCGTCGAGATGATGATCGCCTTCTCCGGGGCCAGCACATTGATGAGCTTGCGCACCTCATGCTTCTGGTTGGGGTCGAGCCCCTCGGTGGGCTCGTCGAGGATCAGCACCGGCGGGTCGTGCAAGAGCGCCTGCGCGAGGCCGACGCGGCGCTTGAAGCCCTTGGAGAGCGTGTCGATCGGCTGCGCCAGCACGCTCTCGAGCGCGGTGCGGGCGATCGCGGTCTGGATCCGCTCGCGCGCCACGGCGCCACGAAAGCCGCGGATATGAGCCACGAATTGCAGGAAGGCGGGAGGCGTCATGTCGGGGTAGGAGGGTGCGCCCTCCGGCAGGTAGCCGATCTGGCGCTTGGCCGCGATCGGGTCCTCGGTGACGTCGGCGCCGCAGACCACCGCGGTGCCGGCGCTCGGTGCCAGGAAGCCCGTGATCATCTTCATGGTGGTGGACTTGCCGGCGCCATTGGGGCCGAGGAAGCCCAGCACCTCGCCCCGTCTGACGGCCAGCGAGACGTCGTCGACGGCGAGGATGGGTCCGAAATGCTTGGTCAGATGGCGCACGGAAATCATCGCGTCCGGCGCAGCCGCATCCGTCTCTATCGTGGGCAAGCTTCTCCTCCGACCGCGTTCTGCGACGGCGCTCCCGGAAAGAACACCAGGCTGGGAATCGTCGCGCGCCGGTCTCGTTTGCAACTTAAAACGGTGTAATGTGTCGACGCGCGCGAGGCAAGGGCGGGGAAGCGGTTTGATTCGGCGGCTGCGCTTGGCTTCAGGGCTCGTCATGTTCGCCTACGTGACGACGCATTTCGTCAATCACAGCCTGGGTCTCGTCTCGCTCGACCTGATGGATCGCACGCTCCAGCGCATCTACAAGGTGTGGGCCAGCGACTTGGGCACGCTCGCGCTCTACGGCGCCTTCGCGATCCACTATTGCCTGGCGCTCTGGGCGCTGTGGCTCCGCCGGTCGCTCAGGATGCCGCTCGCCGAGGCTCTGCAGCTCGTGCTGGGCTTCTGCATCCCCTTCATCCTGACGGCGCACGTGCTCCGGACGCGCGTCGCCGACACCTACTTCGGCGCCGATTTCGGCTACTACTCGACACTGCTCTACAACTATTACGTCGCCGACCCCTGGGCCGGCATTCTGCAGCTGACGGTCCTGGTGATCGCCTGGGTGCACGCGGTGATCGGGCTCCGGTTCTCGCTGAAGCTCAAGCCCTGGTACGAGCGCTGGCAGCCCCTGCTGTTCGCCTTCGCGCTGCTGATGCCGACGCTGGCGATCCTCGGCTATGCCGAGGGCGGCCGCGAGGTTCTCGGCATGGCCGAAAATCCCGCCTGGGTGGCCGAGCTCCAGAAGGCGCACCCGAACGCCGCGCCGGAGGATCTGGCGCTTATCGAAGCGCTCATCGCCTGGGTGCGCATCGGGTTCCTGGGCGCGCTCATCGCCGTGCTCGCCGCGCGGATCCTGCGCTGGTATTGGCAGCGCTGGCGCGGCGTGGTGCGCTTGACTTATCCCAGCGGTCGCGTGGTCGAGATCGTGCCGGGTATCTCGGTGCTGGAGGCGAGCCGACTCAACGGCATCCCGCACGCCTCCGTCTGTGGCGGCCGCGGCCGCTGCTCGACCTGCCGGATCCGCGTCGGCGGCGAGGCCGACGCGCTGCCGCCGCCGGAGCCCGCGGAGCTGAAGGTACTGGAGCGCGTGGGTGCCGCGCCCGACGTGCGCCTCGCCTGCCAGCTCCGCCCCGTCGGCGACCTGCGCGTGACGCCGCTGCTGCCGGCGACCGCCCAGGCGCGGGACGGCTTCCGCCGGCCGAGCTACCTCACCGGGAGCGAGCGCGAGATCGCGATTCTCTTCGCGGACCTCCGCGCCTTCACCAAGCTCTCCGAGCAGAAGCTGCCCTACGACGTGGTCTTCCTGCTGAACCGGTACTTCGCGGAGATGGGCCACGCGGTCGAGGAGGCGGGCGGGCGCATCGACAAGTTCATCGGCGACGGCGTGATGGCGCTCTTCGGCCTCGATCGCGGCGTCGAGGCCGGCTGCCGCGAGGCGCTCGCCGCCGCGCGCGCGATGTCCGAGCGCCTAGCCCACCTCAACGAGACGCTCTCCCACGACCTGCCGGAGCCGCTCCGCATCGGTATCGGCATCCACACGGGGCCCGCGATCGTGGGCGAAATGGGCTACGGCCACGCGGTCTCGGTGACCGCGGTCGGCGACAGCGTCAACACCGCAAGCCGCCTCGAGGGCTTGACCAAGACCTACGGCGCCGAGCTCGTGGTCTCCGAGGCCGTGGTGGTGCGCGCCGGCATCGACCTCAGCAACGCCGAGCGCCACGAGATGGAGATCCGCGGCCGCATCGAGCGGCTCGCCGTGCGCACGCTCAGGAACGCGCGGGATGTGCCGTCCCCCACGCGCATGCCTTCCGCCGCTAATTGAAGAGGTCTGGCCGCGGGCGATCGAATGCTGCTATCGAAATAGCCGGAGGTGGCCGCCATGGAGCGCCCGGAGATCCTCAGGCGCGAGATCAAGGTGCTGGTCTTCGACCAATACGGCACCATCGTCGACATGCAGAAGGGCCTCACCGAGGCGGTGACGCCGTTCCTGAAGAAGAAGGGATGGGCCGGCGATCCCGGCAGCTTCGTCACCTGGTGGCGGCGGACCCATTTCGAGAACTCGATGATCGACGCGCTCTGCGACCGCGGGCACACGCCTTATCGGCAGGTCGGGCATCGCACTGTCTCCTATGTGATGGACAGGTGCCGAATCGCTTATACGCAGGGCGAGGTGCGCTGGCTCGTCTCGCAGATCGAGATGCTAAAGCCGTTCCCCGACGTGATGGCGGCACTCGAGCGGCTGCGTGGCGCTGGCCTCAAGCTCGCGATCCTCTCCAACGGCGACCGCGACATGCTGAAGGCGGCGGGGTCGCAAATCGGCTTCCGCTTCGATCACGTGATCTCCGCCGAGGACGCCGGCTATTTCAAGCCGCACTGGAAGACCTATGCGAAGGCGGAGGAAGTCATCGGCGAGGCGCGCTCGAGTTGCCTCTTCGTCGCCAATCACGCCTTCGATTGCATCGGCGCCAAGGCCTTCGGCATGCGAACTGCCTTCATCGACCGGCGCAAGCGCCCCTTCGGGGAGACGCCGCACCAGCCGGACCTCATCGTGGCCGATTTCGCGGAGCTTGCCGCGACGCTCTCATGATGCTGGCGGCTGAAGCCGCTTGCTCATGTGGACCATGACACCGCCGGCGAACGCTTCTTCCAGGTCGAGCCGGTAGCCGAGCTTCAGGTAGAATGCCACGTTCGCGGCAAAGCGCTTGTTGGTGTAGAGCCGGATCTCGCCGTGTCCGAGCGATGCCGTAAGCGCCTCGGCATGGGCCAGCAAGTGCCGTCCGAGTCCGCGTCCCTGAAACGCGGGCGCCACCGCCACGTTCTCGATCAATACATGATCGGCCTCGGGAATCGTCTCGATCAGGCCCGCGAGCTCGCCGTCGAGATAGAGCATGTCGACGCGGTGGCGCCGCAGCGCCTCATCGTAGTCCGCAGTCATCGGCTTGGGCTCGCGGCCGATCAGCGGGACCCACTGGGCGTAGGCTTCCCGGGTCAGCGCGCGCACCGCCGGCGCATCGGCCGCGCCGGCGCGCCTGAGCTCGATCCGCCCGCTCACGCGAGCAGCCGCTCGATCTCCTCGACGATCTCCGGCGCCTGTGGCTTCACGCTGGATGGCCAGGCGCCCGCGAGGCTGCCGTCGGGCGCGATCAGGTATTTGTGGAAGTTCCAGCGGGGCAGGCCGGCCTCGCCGAGCTCCGCCTCGATCCAGCGATAGAGTGGATGCGCCTCCGGCCCCAGAACATGCTCCTTGGCGGCGAGCGGGAACGTCACGTGGTAGTTGGTCGAGCAGAAGTTCTTTATCTCAGCCGCGGTGCCGGGTTCCTGGTCGCCGAAGTCGTTCGAGGGCACGCCCAGCACCACGAGGCCGCGCGCGGCATAGCGCTCGTGCAATGTCTCGAGGTCGGCGTATTGCGGCGTGTAGCCACAGAACGAGGCCGTGTTCACCAGCAGCACCGGCTTGCCACGGTAGGCTGCCAGCGGCAGCGGCGCGCCGTCGATGGTGGAAAGGGAAAAGTCGTGGGCGGTGCTCTCAGCCATAACGCTCCTCCGTCCAGGGATCGCCGCGCATGTGGTAGCCGCGCACTTCCCAGAAACCGGCCCTGTCCTCGGCCATGAAGGTGATCCGCCGAAGCCATTTCGCGCTCTTCCAGAAATAGAGCTTCGGCACCACCGCTCGTACGGGTCCGCCGTGCTCGCGGGGGATCGGCTTGCCCTGCCAGGAATGGGCGAGCAGCACGTCGTCGTCGTCAAAATCGGCGAGCGGAAGGTTCGTCGTGTAGTCGTCGTAGCTCGTGAAGGTCAGGAACTTGGCCTCGGGCTTGGCCCGCACCACCTGCAGCAGATGCCGTGCCGAGACGCCTTCCCAGGCGTTGTCGTAGCGCGACCATTGCGTGACGCAGTGGATGTCAGAGGTGTCGCGCGTCTGCGGCTGGGCGCGAAAGGTCGCCCAATCCCAGACGATCGGGTTCTCGACGAGCCCGTCGACGCTGAGCTGCCAGCGCTCGAGCGGGACGTCGGGCTGAACGCCGAGATCGAGCACGGGCCAGTCCTTGACCTCGCGCTGGCCCGGCGGCAGCCGCTCGGCCTCGGGCCGCGCGTGGCGACCGGTCAGCAACCGGCCCTCGCGCGCCCAGCGCTGCTTGCTCTCCACCAGTTTCGGACGCGTCTGGTCCAGCGCGCCGGGTTTCTCCTCCGCCATGCGAGCGGTCCTCACGTGGTTCGATCCCTCCAACATAGGTACTCGCCAGCGCCCGCGCAGCCGCATTTTCTCGTGAGCGCCGGCATTCTCGGGTTGCGTCGCCTCGGAGGAGAGGGCATGACTGGCGCTCCCACCGCCATTCGGCTCGCCACGCCCTTTGCCAGCAACCCTGCTCTACCTCATCAAAGGCCTCTTCGTCGGCATGGTGATCGCCGTGCCCGCGGGGCCGGTGGGTGTCCTCTGCGTGCGCCGCACCTTCTTCGAGGGCGCGCGCTTCGGCATCGTCTCGGGGCTTGGGGCGGCGGTCGCCGACGTGATCTTCGGCATCATCGCGGGTCTCGGCCTCACCGTGGTGCGCGACTGGCTGCTGGGCTACCAAGAATTCCTGGGCGCGCTCGGCGGCGTCTATCTCCTGGGCGTGGGCGCCCGCGCATTCAAGAGCCGGAGCAACGCCGACCCGCAGCCCCTCAAGGGCGAGAAGCTCGCGGCCGCCTTCGCCTCGACCTTCGCGCTCACGATCACCAACCCCATCACCATCCTCGCCTTCGCCGCGATCTTCGCGAAGGTGGGCTTCGACTACGACGGCACGGTGAGCCTGGTGCTGGTCTGGATTCTCGTGGGCGGCGTGTTCGCGGGCTCGCTGGTGTGGTGGCTCGGCCTCTGCTTCGGCATCGCCGCCTTGCGGCGTTTCGCGCACATGGAGCATTTCGCCTGGGTGGACCGGGTCTCCGGCACGGTGCTCATTGCGTCGGGCGTCGGTCTCCTCGCGAGCGTTGCCCTTAACGCCGCGGGCATGCCTCTACAGTTCGGTTGACGAGACCGGCATCGCACCCTCCAATCGCGCCGCGTGACGTCCCGGGAGAGAGCCATGGTCTACATACCCAGTCACTTCGCCGAGCCTCGGCGAGAGGTGCTCGCCGACTTCATCCGGGACCATAACTTCGGCATCCTGGTCACTTCGGGCGGCGGCGTGATCGCGAGCCACATCCCCTTCCTCTACGACGTCGAGGACGGTCCGCACGGCACGCTCTGGGCGCATCTCGCCCGAGGCAATCCGCAGCTCAAGGACCTCGGCGCCGGGCGCGAGGCGCTCGCGATCTTCGAGGGGCCGCATGGCTACATCACGCCGCGCTGGTACGCGACCCACCCGGCAGTGCCGACCTGGAATTACAGCATCGTGCACGCCTACGGCACTGTGGAGCCAATCGAGGACGTGACCGCGCTCGAGCGGCTGGTGGCGCGGCTCGCCGATCATCACGAGGCTGGCGCGGAGGCGCCCTGGCGTCTCGCCGAGCAGCCGGAAAAGTACCGCCAGGGCATGCTGCGCGGCATCTCCGGTTTCGCCATCCGCGTGACCCGTCTCGAGGGCAAGTTCAAACTCAGCCAGAACCGCGACGCCACCGACCGCACCCGCGTCATCGCCGGGCTCCGTGCCCAGGGGAACACCGACCTCGCCGACCTCATGGCGAAACGCGAGGCGGAGCGGCACTGACCCGCGTCAGTCCTCGTCGCCGCGCATGAGGCGCTCGAGCGCCGGGGGATCGCGGGCGGCGAGCACCGTCCGAGCCACATCGAGGGAAAAGCCGGCGCGGGCAAGGGTCGCGAGATCCTTCTGGCGAAACTCCCGGCGCGTGCCGGCGGCGCGATAGGGGCCGAGCCGGCGGCGCCGCACCAGGACGCAGGCGGCGGCGAGCTCGCTGGTCTCGCCCTCGGGCTCCATGGTCTCGAGCGCGTCTTCCACCTGGCCGCGATCGACGCCCTTGGCGGCGAGGCGCTCGCGGATGCGCCTGCGCGAGGCACCGCGGCGCCGCAGGCTTTGCGCCTGCGCCTCGGCGAAGCGGCGGTCGTCGAGGAGGCCCGAGGCGAGGAAGCGCTCGATCAGGGCCTCGATATGGCGCCGGGCGGCCTCAATTTGGTCGGCCTCGGCGCCCAGCATCGTCGCGCGCTTGACCCGGCGCAACAGCACGCGGCGGAGCTGGCCGCTCGAGGCGGCGTAGCGCTCAAGATAGAACAGCGCCGCCTTCTCCAGCACGGAGTCGGTGATCGCCGGTGGACGGCGGGACGGACGGGGTGCCATGGCCGCATCGTGATGCGGCGATCGCCCGGTTGGCAAACGATCCATCGGCCGTGCGTCCTTCGACGCGCTTCGCTTGCTCGGGATGAGGGGCATCGGTCCGGAACCCAGAAAGACCCTCATCCTGAGCAAGCGACCCTGAGCTTGTCGAAGGGGAGCGCGTCCAAGGACGCAGCCCGTCGGCCTTGTCGAGGGTCGGCTGCCCCGCCTATCCTCCGCGCCCATGTCTCAAGCCCCACTCCTCGCGGGTCCGCCGCGGCTGCGCTCGTTCGGGACCGTCAACTGGATCGGGTTCTGGACGCTCTACGCCAAGGAGGTCCGGCGGTTCCTCAAGGTGGTCATGCAGTCGGTGGCGGCGCCGGTGGTGACCACGCTGCTCTTCCTCGCGATCTTCCTCCTGGCGCTCGGCGGCGGCGGGCGGCAGATCGCGGGCGTGCCCTACGTCGAGTTTCTGGTACCCGGCCTCGTCATGATGGCGATCACGCAGAACGCCTTTGCGAACACCTCGTCATCGCTGGTGATCGGGAAGATGCAAGGCAATATCGTCGACCTGCTGACGCCGCCGCTGAGCCCGGCCGAGCTGGTGCTCGCTCTGACGCTGGGCGGCGCCACCCGCGGGGTCGTGGTGGGCTTCGCGGTGGGAGTGGTGCTGGCGCCGCTCGCCGCCCTCCATCTGAGCTCGGTCGCAGCCATCCTCTACTACAGCATCGCCGGGTCGGTGATGATGTCGCTGCTCGGCATTCTGGGCGGACTCTGGGCCGACAAGTTCGACCACCTGGCGGCGGTCACCAACTTCATCGTGACGCCGCTCACCTTCCTCTCCGGCACCTTCTACTCGGTGGCACAGCTGCCGGAGTCCTGGCGGCTCGTCGCGCATCTGAACCCGTTCTTCTACATGATCGACGGGTTCCGCTACGGTTTCACGGGCACGGCCGAAGGCTCGCTCGTGGCGGGCGTCACCCTCATGGCCGGGATCGACCTGCTGCTGCTGGCCTGGTGCCATCGCCTCTTCGTGACGGGCTACAAGCTCAAGGCGTGAGGCGTCACTGAATGGGGGGCCGATGCGGCCTGAGAGCCACGCCTTCTTCGACAAGTCCGTGCGTCCTTCGACTCGCGATACTGCGCATCGCGGCTCAGGATGAGGTGATTCTCTTCGTGCCATCAATCAATTACCTCATCCTGAGCCGCCCGCGGTAGCGGGCGAGTCGAAGGACGCAGGATGCCCGCATTGCCCCCGAAATAGTGCCGTGCGAAGTTAATTGATCCGGGACGGACCAGTGGAGGGGACCATGGTCGGGGGAGTCGCGGGTTCGCACGTCGTCGCAGCGCCGATGACCAAGCGTGCCGTGAGCGGCGCGGCGATCGGCAATCTGCTCGAGTGGTACGATTTCTCGGTCTACGGCTACCTCGCGGGCACGATCGGGAAGCTGTTCTTCGCCAGCACCGATGGCACCACGCAGCTCCTGCTGTCGTTCAGCATCTTTGGTGTCGGGTTCTTCATGCGGCCGGTGGGCGCCATCGTGATCGGCCATTTCGGCGACAAGCATGGCCGCAAGAACGCGCTCATCTTCACCGTGATGGCGATGGCCGTCGGCACTGTCCTGATCGGTATCCTTCCGACCTACCAAACGGCGGGCGTCTCCGCTGCCGTGCTCCTGACCCTTGCGCGGTTGATCCAGGGGTTCTCGGCGGGCGGCGAATGGGGCGGCTCGACCGCCTTCCTCGTCGAGTATGCGCCCGCCGGACAGCGCGGCTTCATCGGCAGCTTCCAGCAGGTGACCACGGTGGGCGGGCTCGTGCTCGGCTCCTTGGTTGCGTGGCTGCTGACGGTCGCGTTCACCGATCAGCAGATGCTCGATTGGGCATGGCGCCTGCCGTTCCTGTTCGGCATCGTGATCGCGCCGGTCGGCGTCTACCTGCGATCGAAGGTCGAGGAGACGCCGAAATACGCGGAGATCGAGCGCAAGCAGGAAGTGGCGAAGACCCCGTTCCTGGAGATGCTGGAGCGGTACCCCAAGGAAACCTTCACGGCCTTCGGCTTCACGCTGCTGTGGACCGTCGGGTTCTATATCGTGCTGACGTACATGCCGACGTACATGCGCAACCAGCTGAGCCTGCCCTACTCGCAATCGCTGTTCGCGACCCTGCTGGGGCTTATCCTGCTGGCGGCACTGATCCCCGTCTTTGGCGCGCTCTCCGATCGCGTTGGGCGCCGCCCTCTCCTGATTGCCGCCTGCGTGCTGTTCGCCGTCGGCATCTATCCGATGTTCTCGTTCATCGTCGCCGTGCATCAGTTCTGGGCGGTCGTCCTGAACCAGTTGTTGTGGGCCATTCCGCTGGCGTTCTACAGCGGCGCGGGGCCGGCCGCGATCGCGGAGATCTTTCCCACGAAGGTGCGCTATGTCACCTTGTCGACAGGCTACAACATCGCGGTCGCGATCTTCGGCGGGTTTGCGCCGACGATCGCCACCTATCTTATCGGAGCCACGGGCAATCCGCTTGCGCCGAGCTTCTATGTGATCGCGGCCGCGATCGCCTCGCTCATCACCATGATCGCGATCCCGGAGACGTATAACCGACCCCTCAAATGAGCCCGAAAACCGGGGGTTTCTCGCGCCCAGACGCAAATGGCGTGCGGCGCGAGTTGACATGGGTAGGCCCCATCTCCATACTCACCGGCTTTCCTGGATGCCCGGGAAACGGAGCGGTGAGGACATGACGCGCGAAACGAGCCGGCAGCGCCGGCTCCCGGTGAAGAGCGGAAGCGAGCGGCAGCGACGACGATAAACCGTCATCGCTAGGCTTTACCCTTCCTTTCACCTTTCTTTCGCGCAGGAGACAGTCCCGTGATTCCAGCCTTATTGCCGACCTATGCCCGGAACGAACTGGCGTTCGAGCGGGGCGAGGGCGCTTACCTCTTCGCCACCAACGGCCGCAAGTACCTCGATTTCGCGAGCGGCATCGCGGTCACCGGCTTGGGCCATTGCCACCCCTATCTCGTGAAGGCGCTCATCGAGCAGGGCCAGAAGCTCTGGCACACCTCGAACCTGTTCCAGATCCCGGAGCAGCAGCGCCTGGGCGAGCGCCTGGTCGCCAACACCTTCGCCGACACGGTGTTCTTCGGGAACTCCGGCGCCGAGGCGGTGGAGCTCGCGATCAAGATGGTGCGCAAGTACCACGACGAGACCGGCAACCCCGGCAAGTACCGCATCATCGGCTGCCACGGCTCGTTCCACGGCCGTACGCTGGCGACGCTCGCCGCCGCCGGCAACGAGAAATACCTGAAGGGCTTCGAGCCCATGGTCGACGGCTTCGACCACGTGCCGTTCGAGAACATGAACGAGCTCCGCGCCAAGATCACCGGCGAGACCGCGGCGATCCTGGTCGAGCCCGTGCAGGGCGAGGGCGGCGTGCGCGCGGGCTCCGACCAGTATATGCGCCAGCTCCGCGAGGTCTGCGACGAATACGGGCTGCTGCTGGTGTTCGACGAGATCCAGTGCGGCATGGGCCGCACCGGCAAGCTCTTCGCCCACGAGTGGCCGGACGTGAAGCCAGATGTCATGACGGTGGCGAAGGCGCTGGGCGGCGGCTTCCCCGTGGGTGCGTGTCTCGCGACCGAGAAGGCCGCCCAGGGCATGAAGGCCGGAAGCCACGGCTCGACCTTCGGCGGCAACCCGCTCGCCATGCACCTCGGCAACGCCGTGCTCGACCTCATGCTCGATCCGAAATTCCTCGAGCAGGTGCGGCGCGTCAGCAAGTATTTCCACGGGCTACTGCAGGGCCTCGTCGACAAGCATCCCGGCATCTATGTCGAGGCGCGCGGCAAGGGTCTGCTCGCGGGGCTCCGTTGCGAGGTACCGAGCACCGAGGTCTGCGACAAGCTGCGCGCGGCGGGCATGGTGACGGCGACGGCCGGCGACAACGTGATCCGGCTGCTGCCGCCGCTCATCGCGGAGGAAAAGCAGATCGACGAGGCCATCGGCTATCTCGACGCCGTCGCGCGCGAGTGGAAGCGCTGAGGGATGAGCGATGGCCGCGCCGCGGCACTTCCTCGATCTCGACCGGCTCGATGCGCCGGAGCTCCGGCGCATCCTCGATCTCGGCTGGGGCTATAAGCGCAACGGCCGGGGCAACGGCGAGCGGCCGCTCGCCGGCAAGACGCTGGCGATGATCTTCGAGAAGCCGTCGACGCGCACGCGCATCTCCTTCGAGCTCGCGATGAAGCAGCTCGGCGGCGACGTCGTGATCATCAGCGCCTCCGACAGCCAGCTCTCGCGCGGCGAGACCATGGCGGACACCGCGCGCGTGCTGTCGCGCTACGTCGACGCCATCATGATCCGCACGACGCAGGCCTCGAAGCTCGAGGAGCTCGCGAACTACGCGACGGTGCCGGTGATCAACGGTCTCACCGACACGAGCCATCCCTGTCAGCTGATGGCGGACGTGATGACCCTCGAGCAGCACAAAGGCACGGCCGCCGGCAAGGTCGTGGCCTGGAGCGGCGACGGCAACAACGTGGCCGCGAGCTGGGTGCATGCCGCCGTGCGCTTCGACTTCGACCTGCGGATCGCCTGCCCGGAATCGCTGCAGCCGCCCCAGCGGCTCATCGACTGGGCGCGCGCCGAGGGCGGCCGGGTCGAGGTGACCTCGGTGCCGGAGCAGGCGGTCGCCGGCGCCGACTGCGTCGTCACGGACACCTGGGTCTCCATGGGCGTCGAGGCGAGCGTCAACCGCCACAACCTGCTGGCGCCCTACCGGGTCGACGAGAAGCTGATGGAGCGCGCCAAGCCCGACGCGATCTTCATGCACTGCCTCCCGGCGAAGCGCGGCGAGGAAGTCACCGCCGGGGTCATCGACGGCCCGCGCTCGGTGGTCTGGGACGAAGCCGAGAACCGCCTCCACGCGCAGAAGGGCATTCTCGCGTGGTGCCTCGCCTGAGCCCGAGCGGCTGTGGCGTCGTAGGGTGCGCGTGAACCTCGGGCGCCGCCGCTCAGCGACCTGACACGGATCTAGGAACTGGCACCCCTCGAAGGGGCGAAGTGAAGTCCGGTCTGGGCGCTGAAGGGGAATTCCGGCAACACAGCGGGAAAAGCCGAGTCTGACCCCTTCCAGACATTCCCCGTCAAATCGCGCGCACATTTCGATTGGCGTGCTGCCTCATTGCTAGGCGACTTCCGCCACCGTCACAACCAACTCGGACCGGCACGGCCATTTTGCTGTCGGGCCGCGGCCAAGGTTCATGGCACCCTCGGTGCCCCGATACAGAGCCAGGAGCTGGAGGCGACCATGGTATCCACGGCGCAATCCAACGGCCTCGTGGGCAACTGGAAGCTCGTTTCTTGGCAGGTGATTGTCGAGAACCGGGCACCGCAGAACGTCTTTGGAATGAACCCGAAAGGCTACCTAGTCCTCACGCGCGAGGGCCGCAGCATCGTGATAACGACCGCCGATAACCGCAGAGGCGGAAAGGGCGACACCGAACGGGCTGCGTTGCACAAGTCGATGCTTGCGTATAGCGGCAAATACCGCGTCGAAGGCAACGACTTCATCACCCTCGTCGATGTCTCTTGGAACGAAGATTGGAACGGCACCGAGCAGAGGCGTCATTTTAGAATCGAAGGCGATAAGCTGTTCATAGAGTCGGCGCCGGCGCCGAGCATCGTGTTCCCAGGCAAGACTGATTTCCGCAGGATTATATGGGAGCGAGAGAAATAGACACCATGCGGCCACCGCTACATTTCCTGGTGAGCATGCGCGACCGTAGTTGGCACATCGCGGAAGTCCCGCGATATCCGCTTTTGCGCCGCTGTCAGGGGTATAGTGGACATCAAGCGCTCGATCTGCCTCGCCTGAGCCCGAGCGGCTGTGGCGTCGTAGGGTGCGCGTGAACCTCGGGCGCCGCCGCTCAGCGACCTGACACGGATCTAGGAACTGGCACCCCTCGAAGGGGCGAAGTGAA
>DATFRA010000284.1:0-20444 GCA_035263705.1 Allostellaceae bacterium | reverse complement strand
AAGGGCATGACGCTGCCGTTCATCTCCTACGGCGGCTCGTCGATGGTGGCGGTCGGGCTCGGCATGGGGATGGCGCTGGCGCTGACGCGGCGGCGCTTCGGCGGGGTCGACACATGAGCGGCCTAGTCGTCCTCGCGGCCGGCGGCACCGGCGGCCACATGTTCCCCGCGGAAGCGCTGGCGCGCGCGCTGCTCACGCGCGGCCGGCGCGTAGCCCTCGTGACGGACAGCCGCGGCGAGGCTTTCGGTGAGCGTCTCCCCGGCGTGGCGTTGCACCGCATTCGCGCGGGTCGCTTTGGCGGCAATCTGCTCCGAAAGGCATTGGGCGCGATCGAGCTTGTGCTCGGCACCCTCGAGGCCGGCCGGCATCTGCGCGCGCTCGGGCCCGCGGCGGTGGTGGGCTTCGGCGGGTATCCCTCGGTGCCCACCATGCTGGCGGCGGCACGGCAGAATCGGCCGACGGTGATTCACGAGCAGAACGCCATCCTCGGCCGCGCGAACCGGCTGCTCGCCTCGCGCGCGCGGCGGATCGCGACCTCATTCGCCGAGGTCGCGGGCCTGAGTGCCGCCGACCGCAGCCGCGCGACCGAGACGGGCAATCCCGTTAGGCCGGCAGTGACGGCCATGCGCGGCACTCCTTATATCGAGTCGTGGGGCGATGCCGCTTTCGAGCTTCTCGTGCTCGGCGGGAGCCAGGGCGCGCGTATCCTGAGCGCGGTGGTGCCGGAGGCACTCGCGCGGCTCGCCTCGCCGTTGCGGCAGCGGATCCGGCTCGCACAGCAGGCGCGGCCGGAGGATGTCGAGACCGTGCGAGCCGCTTATGGAAAGAGCGGCGTCGCCGCGGAGATCCGTCCCTTCTTCGACGACGTGCCGGCGCGGCTCGGGCGGGCGCAGCTGGTGATTGCGCGGTCGGGCGCATCGACCGTGGCCGAGCTCACGGTGATGGGCCGGCCTGCGATCCTCGTGCCCTACCGCTACGCCGCCGACGACCATCAGACCGCCAACGCCCGCGCGCTCGAAGCCGCCGGCGCGGTATGGGTAATGGGCGAATCGGCTTTCACTGCCGAGGCACTCGGCGAGCGGCTCGGCGCGCTGATGGACGCGCCGGAGACTTTGGCGAAGGCCGCGCGCGCCGCGCACGACCTCGGCCGACCGGACGCGGCGGAGCGGCTCGCCGATCTCGTGCTGGCGACGGCGGGCGAAGGCGTCGGGGAGGCCGCCGCATGAAGGCGCTGCCGCTCCATATCGGCAAGATCCACTTCGTGGGGATCGGCGGCATCGGCATGAGCGGCATCGCCGAGATCCTGCACAACCTCGGCTATGCCGTGCAGGGCAGCGACCTCGTCGATGGCGCCAATGTGCACCGGCTTCAGCAGCTCGGCATTCCCGTCGAGATCGGCCACAAGCCAGAGAACCTCGGCGACGCCCAGGTCGTGGTGATCTCCTCGGCGGTGAAGCCGGATAACCCCGAGGTGCTGGCGGCCCGCGCGCGGCTCATCCCGGTGGTCCGGCGCGCGGAGATGCTGGGCGAGCTCATGCGACTCAAATGGTCGATTGCGGTCGCGGGCACCCACGGCAAGACCACGACCACCTCCATGATCGGCGCGCTGCTCGATGCCGCGCAGCTCGATCCCACCGTGATCAACGGCGGCATCATCAACGCTTACGGCACCAACGCGCGGCTCGGCGCCGGCGACTGGATGGTGGTCGAGGCCGACGAGAGCGACGGCACCTTCGTGAAGCTGCCGGCCACCATCGCCGTGGTCACCAACATCGATCCCGAGCACCTCGACTTCTATGGCACCTTCGAGGCGGAGCAGCACGCCTTCGAGAGCTTCGTCGCGAACATCCCGTTCTACGGCTTCGCCACGCTCTGCATCGATCATCCGGTGGTGCAGGGCCTGATCCCCAAGCTCGGGGAGCGGCGCGTCGTAACCTACGGCCTGTCGCCGCAGGCGGACGTGCGGGCGGTCAACATCGACATCGGCCGCGAGGGCGCGCGCTTCGACGCGGTGATCACCGACCGGCACGCGGAGACCAGCCGCAGCATCGATGGTCTCCGGCTGCCCATGCTTGGCCAGCACAACGTCCAGAACGCGCTCGCGGTGATCGCGGTCGCGGAGGAGATGGGCCTCCCGGACACGGTCATGCGCACGGCGCTGCAGAGCTTCAAGGGCGTGAAGCGCCGCTTCACCAAGACCGGTGAGGTCCGCGGCGTCACCGTGATCGACGATTACGGGCACCATCCCGTGGAGATTGCCGCCGTGCTCAAGGCGGCGCGCGCGGCCACATCCGGCAGCGTGATCGCGGTCGTGCAGCCCCACCGTTACACGCGGGTCGCCAATCTCTTCGAGGGCTTCTGCACCTGCTTCAACGACGCCGACGTCGTGGTGATTGCCGACATCTATGCCGCCGGCGAGGCGCCGATCCCCGGCATCGATCGCGACGCGCTGGTGGCGGGACTGCGCAGCCGCGGCCATCGTGCGGTGCTCTCGCTCGAAGGACCAAAGGAGCTGGCGCCGCTCGTCCAGAGCCTGGTAAAGGCCGGCGATTACGTGGTCTGCCTCGGTGCGGGATCCATCACCTATTGGGCGCAGGCACTGCCGGCGGACCTCAACCGGCTCTTCGCCATGACCCAATCGGGGACGGCGGCATGATGACCGCGCGCCAAACCCAACGCCTCATCAACCGGCTGCCACCGGTGCGCGGCCGCCTGACCGCCGACGCACCACTGGCGCCGGTCACCTGGTTCCGCGTCGGCGGCCTTGCCGAGGTGATGTTCCGCCCCGCCGACGCCGACGACCTCGCGGAGTTGCTGGCGAAGCGGCCGCCGGACGTGGCCGTGACCGTGATCGGCGTTGCCTCGAATCTGCTCGTGCGCGACGGCGGCGTTCCCGGCGTCGTGGTGCGGCTCGGCCGCGGCTTCTCGGCGATCGAGATCAGCGGCACGCGCGTCACGGCGGGCGCCGCGGTGCTCGACCTCAATGTCGCCATCGCCGCTCGCGCTGCCGGCGTCGGCGGCCTCGAGTTCCTGTCGGGGATTCCCGGTACCATCGGCGGCGCGCTCCGCATGAATGCCGGCGCCTACGGCCGCGAGATCAAGGATGTGCTCGAGAGCGCCTCGGCGCTCGACAGCGTAGGCGCGCGGCATGACCTGAGCCTCGCCAAAATGGCCCTCTCCTATCGCCACTGCGGCGTATCCGAGGACTGGATCTTCGTCGGCGCGACGCTCCGCGGCGTCGCGGCCGAGCGCGACGCGATCCAGCAGCGCATGGCCCAGATCCAGTCCGAGCGCGAGGCAAGCCAGCCGATCCGCGCGCGCACGGGCGGCTCGACGTTCGCCAATCCCCCGGGCCACAAGGCCTGGGAGCTGATCGACCGCGCGGGTTGCCGCGGCCTCACGCGCGGCGGGGCCATGGTCTCCGAGAAACACACGAATTTCCTGATCAACACCGGCACCGCCACGGCGGCGGACATCGAGGGTCTTGGCGAGGAGGTCCGCCGCCGCGTGTTCGAGAAATTCGGCGTGACGCTCGAGTGGGAGATCCGCCGCATCGGCCGGCCGGCGACGGGCCTCAAGGAGGCGGCGCCATGACCCGCGTCGCGGTGCTCATGGGCGGTTGGTCGGCCGAGCGCGAGGTCTCGCTCTCGAGCGGCAAGGAGTGCGCCAAGGCGCTCAAGGCCGAGGGTTATGACGTCGTCGCGATCGACGTGCCGCGCGACCTCGACAAGCTTGTGAAGCTGCTGAAGCCGCGGCCCGACGTGGTGTTCAACGCGCTCCATGGGCGCGGCGGCGAGGACGGCACGGTGCAGGGCGTGCTGGAGTTCCTGCGCGTTCCCTATACGCATTCCGGTGTGCTCGCCTCGGCGGTCGCGATGGACAAGCCGATGGCCAAGGCCGCCTTCACCGCGGCGGGCCTCCCCGTGCCCGAGGGCCGCGTGGTGCCGAGGGCGCAACTCACGCAGGGCGATCCCGTGCCGCGCCCCTTCGTGGTGAAGCCGCCTAATGAGGGCTCCAGCGTCGGCGTCCGCATCGTGCGGCCCAATGACAATTCCTGGTCGGTCGAGGCGGGCCAGTGGGCCTATGAGGAGGCGCTCGTGGAACGCTTCGTGCCGGGCCGCGAGATCACGGTTGCGGTGATGGGCGATCGGGCGCTCGGCGCGCTCGAGATCCGGCCGCACGGCACCTTCTACGACTACACCTCGAAGTACGAGCTCGGCGGCTCCGAGCACCTGATGCCGGCGCCGATCCATAAGAAGGCCTACGAGCAGGCGCTCGATATCGCGCTTCGTGCGCACCAGGCCCTGGGTTGCCGCGGCGTGAGCCGCGCCGACCTGCGCTACGACGACACCAAGGGCGAGCCCGGCCGCATGGTGCTGCTCGAGATCAACACGCAGCCGGGCATGACGCCGACCTCGCTGGTGCCCGATATCGCCCGTCAGGTCGGCATCGAGTTTCCGGCGCTGGTGCGCTGGATGGTGGAGAACGCGGCATGCGACGTCTGACCGCGGATCCCGAACTCGGTCGCGCCGCGCGCCCGCCGCGCCGCCGCCCCACGCCTCGCTGGGCCTGGCGCGCTGGCGCGCTGGCGCTCGCATTGGCGTTGCTCGGCGGGAGCGGTTTTGCCGTGCATCGCAGCGGCTGGGACGCCGCGAGCGTCGAGCAGGTGCGGGCCAAGGCGGTGGCGCTGACGGCGCAGGCGGGCCTCACCGTGAGCGATGTCGCGGTACGAGGCCGAAGCCGCACCAGCGGTGACGCCATCCTCGCGGCGCTCGGCGCCGCGCGCGGCACGCCCATGCTCGAGGTCAATCCGTCGGCGGCGAAGGTGCGGCTGGAGGCGCTGCCCTGGATTCGCGCGGCCTCGGTGGAGCGGCTGCTGCCGGGCACGATCTATGTGCAGGTGACGGAGCGGCAGCCGCTCGCGCTCTGGCAGCGCAAGGGCAAGCTCGAGCTGATCGACCGCGAGGGTGGCGTGGTGCCGGTGCCGAGCCTCGACGAGTTCGCCAATCTGTTGATCCTCGTAGGCGACGACGCTCCGAAGGCTGCGCCGGCGCTCCTCGACATGCTTGCGAGCGAGCCGGCGCTTCGGCCGCACGTCTCGGCGGCCGTGCGGGTCGGCGGGCGGCGCTGGAACCTGAAGCTCGACAACGGCATCGACGTGGCGCTGCCCGAGGACAACGTCGGCGCCGCCTGGCACCAGCTCGCGCAGCTCGATCGCACCGACGGCCTGCTCAGGCGCGACATCCTGAAGGTCGACCTCCGCCTGCCGGACCGGCTGGTGCTGCAGGTGCCGGAGGCGGCCAAGCCCGCGGTCTCCACCAGCAAGAAAAAGAACGTCGGGAGGTCGACATGAGGAAACGCGGCGAGCGCGCCCGCGGCAGCCTGATCGCCGCCCTCGATATCGGCAGCAGCAAGCTGTGCTGCTTCCTCGCGCGCGTGGAAGCGGGCGGTCCGCGCATCATCGGCATCGGCCATCAGGTCTCCCGCGGCGTGCGCAACGGGCTCATTGTCGACCTCGAGGCCGCGAGCCAGGCGATCCTGAGCACGGTGCACGCCGCCGAGGAGATGGCCGGCGAGACCGTCTCGGAGGTAGTGGTGAACATGTCGGGCGGCTTCGCGCCCTCGCGCATCGTCAAGGCCGAGATCCCCATCAACGGCCGCGAGATCAGCAACGCCGACATGCGCCGAGTGCTGAACCAGGGCTACCAGCTGAAGGAAGCCGCGGACCGCGAGGTGATTCACTCGATCCCCGTTGGCTTCTCCATCGACGACAGCCGCGGCATCCGCGATCCCCGCGGTATGTTCGGCCAGCGACTCGGCGTCAATATGAGCATCGTGGCGGGGCTGTCGGGCGCGGTTCGCAATCTCGCCGCCTGCATCGCGCGCTGCCACCTCGATATCGCGGCGCTGGTGGTGAGCCCCTACGCCTCGGGCCTTTCGGCGCTGGTCTCCGATGAGACGGGCCTCGGCGTCACCGTCATCGACATGGGCGGCGGCACCACGGGGATCGCGGTGTTTTTCGAGGGTAATCTCGTGTTCACGGACACGGTGCCGGTTGGCGGCATTCACGTGACCAACGACATCGCGCGCGGGCTGTCGACGCCGGTGGTGCACGCAGAGCGCATGAAGACGCTGCACGGCAACGCCATCGCTTCGCCCGCAGACGAGCGCGAGACCATCACGGTGCCCCAGGTGGGCGAAGAGGAAGACGGCGAGGTCACGCACGTGCCGAAGTCGATCCTGCTCGGGATCATCGCGCCCCGGATCGAGGAAACCTTCGAGCTCGTGCGGAACTCCCTCGAGGCGAGCGGCTTCGACAAGATGGCGGGCCGCCGCGTCGTGCTCACGGGTGGAGCGGCGCAGCTCCCCGGGATGCGCGAGCTCGCGGGATTGATCCTCGACAAGCAGGTTCGCGTCGGCAAGCCCTTGCGCATCTCCGGGCTCGCCGAGGCAACGGGTGGGCCGGCGTTCGCCACGAGCGCCGGCTTGATTCAGTTCGCACTTTCGGAGCGGGCCGAGACCCTGCGGCAGGGTCCCGCGCTCGCGGAGGAGCCGGACGGCCTCTTCGGCCGCTTCGGCGTGTGGATACGTGAGCACATTTAGCACCCGGCCCCCATGCCGCGGGGGCCGGGACCACTCTTCCGGTCGGACCACGACCGGCTGGAACCACGGAGTTACGCGGAGGACAGGATGACCATCAACATTTCGGTACCCCAAGAGCAGCATGAGCTGAAGCCACGTATCACCGTGATTGGCGTGGGCGGCGCCGGTGGTAATGCGGTGAACAACATGATCCGCTCGAACCTCGTCGGTTGCGACTTCGTCGTCTGCAACACCGACGCGCAGGCGATGAAGCAATCGCTGTGCGAGCGCCGCATCCAGCTCGGCGTCGGCGTGACGAGAGGCCTGGGCGCGGGCTCGCGGCCCGACGTCGGCCGCATCGCCGCCGAGGAAACGCTGGAGGAGATCATGGAGACGCTGGGTGGCGCCAACATGGTCTTCATCACCGCCGGCATGGGCGGCGGCACCGGCACGGGCGCCGGTCCCGTCATCGCCCGCGCGGCGCGCGAGGCCGGGATCCTCACGGTGGGCGTCGTCACCAAGCCCTTCCAGTTCGAGGGCTCGCAGCGCATGCGCACCGCCGACGCCGGCATCCAGGAGCTGCAGAAGTACGTCGACACTCTCATCATCATCCCGAACCAGAACCTGTTCCGGGTGGCGAACGAGAAGACGACCTTCGCGGACGCCTTCAAGATGGCGGACGACGTGCTCTATTCCGGCGTGCGCGGCGTTACGGATCTGATGGTGATGCCGGGCCTCATCAACCTCGATTTCGCGGACATCCGCGCGATCATGGCCGAGATGGGCAAGGCGATGATGGGCACGGGTGAGGCCGAGGGCGATCGGCGCGCGATCGACGCGGCGGAAGCGGCGATCTCGAATCCGCTGCTCGACGACGTCTCGATGAAGGGCGCCAAGGGCGTGCTCATCAACATCACCGGCGGGCCCGACATGACGCTCTTCGAGGTCGACGAGGCCGCAAACCGCATCCGCGAGGAAGTCGATCCCGAGGCGAACATCATCTTCGGCTCGACCTTCGACGAATCCCTCGAGGGCCGGATCCGGATCTCGGTGGTGGCGACCGGCATCGACGCCGCCGCCATGGCGCAACCGCGTCCGGTGATCAGCCTGGTCAGCGACCGCTCGCGCCCGGAGTCGGTGGCGCCTCCGGTATCGGCACCCGCGGCCGTGGCGACGGGTCCGATGGCGGCAGCGGCGGCGATGGCAGCAGCGCCTCCGCCGGCGGTCGCCGGCACGAGCGCGCTCGCGGTGGCGCAGCCACAGCCACAGGCTCAGGTCGCGGCGGCACCGCCGCTGCCTCATGCCCAGCCGGTGGTGGCGAGGCCTGCGCCGCAACCGATGGTCGCCGCTCCGCCGGCGCCGGCCGCGATTGCTCCGACGCCAGAAGCCGAGAGGATGGAGCGCGCGGTCGTGAGGGACGACGCCTTCATCCCGCCGAAGCCGATCGAGCCGCAGGTTCGGCCGGCGACCGCGACGACCCCGATCGGGTCACCTGATCCGTTCGCCGCTGCGGCCATGGCCAACGGCGGACGGGGGCAACCCGCTTACAAAATGCGTGGGCCGAGCCTGTTCGAACGCGTGACCGGCGTCGGCCGTGCGCGGACCGCCCCAGAGCCGATCACCGCGGGGCCGGTTGCGCCGGCGCTGCCACCGGCGCCTCCGCCGCAACAGCCGCGGTTGGGGCCGCTGGATCCGGCGGACCGAGTCACGGTGAGCAAAGGAGAGGAGGACCTCCTGGAAATCCCTGCCTTCCTGCGCCGACAGGCCAACTGAGTCGCGACCCTCTTCGGCCCGGACGACGGCTTTCTTGAGCCGCCGTCCGGCCGAAGCGGCAGCATTAACAGGCGGTTAAGAAGGCTTACCAGAGCCCCGTAACTCCCTGAATCTGCCGACAAATCCGTGTCACAATCATTCATAAAGTGTGATTTGGTTTTGAGCTTTCTCGCCTGCTAGCTCTCTCGGGCGCGAGGGGCATTTCGCGCTCCGGTATCGGGGGATTAGTCGTGACTCTGGGGGTCGTTCAGCAAAAAACCATCAAGGCCGCCATGCCCTGCCGTGGCGTTGGCGTGCATTCCGGCGCGCGCGTGGCCATGACTCTGCATCCGGCGCCCACCGACAGCGGCATCGTGTTCCGCCGCAGCGACCGCGGCGGCGCCTGTGTTGCCGCCAACTGGCGTAATGTCCAGGAGTCGCCGCTCTGCACCACGCTCACGAACCGCGAAGGTGTATCGGTCGCGACCGTGGAACACTTGCTTGCGGCATTCGCGGGCATCGAGATCGACAACGTCACCGTCGAGCTCGACGGTCCCGAGGTCCCTGTGATGGACGGCAGCGCCGAGCCGTTCCTGTTCCTGATCGAGCGCGCTGGTATCGTCGAGCAGGACGTGCCCCGCCGTGCCATCAAGGTGCTGAAGCCGGTGCGCGTCGCCGATGAGGACTGCGCCGCGACGCTCGAGCCCGACGTCGGGTTCAACGTGAGCTTCGAGATCGATTTCTCGACCCAGCAGGTGCGCCGCCAGGACATCGCGCTGTCGGTTGACGCCGAGACCTTCAAGGCCGATCTGGCGCGGGCCCGGACCTTTGGCTTCCTCGAGGACGTGGAGCGCCTGCGCTCCGCCGGCCTCGCCCGCGGCGGCTCCCTCGACAACGCCGTGGTCGTGAGCGACGGCAAGATCCTGAATGCCGGCGGCCTGCGCTTTGCCGACGAGTTCGTGCGTCACAAGGTGCTCGACGCGGTGGGCGATCTCTACCTCGCCGGTGGACCGCTCGTCGGGCATTTCCGCGGCGTGCGCTCCGGTCACGCGATGAACCGAAGGCTGCTCGAGGCCCTGTTCGCCGACCGCTCCGCGTGGTGCCGCACGACGCTCGGCGCGGCGGACCTCGCAGAGGCCGCGAATTGGGCTAACGGCGCCCGCGTAGCCCGCGCCTAACCCCCCACACAGTCGCGCCTTTTCGGGAGTCGTTCGCGTCTGCCCGGCCATGTTATAACGGCCGCGGGAGCGGGCGGTCCGACCATGCCCACCCACGTTGGGACTAGGGGCTCGGGACTGGGGTTAAGGCGATGCGAATGCTGCGGTCTCTCGTCGTTGCAAGCGCGCTCGTGCTCGGCGCATGTGCCAGTGAGAACAAGGACGCTTACGTCGAGCGTCCGGTCGAGGCGCTCTACAACACCGCCATGGACGACTTGGTCGGCGAGCGCTACAGCAAGGCCGCCAAGGAGTTCGACGAGGTCGAGCGTCAGCATCCCTATTCGATCTGGGCGACCAAGGCGCAGCTGATGTCGGCGTACTCGCTCTACGAGGCCGGCAGCTACGATGAATCCATCCTGGCGCTCGACCGGTTCATCCAGCTGCATCCGGGCCATCAGGATGTCGCTTACGCCTATTACATGAAGGCGCTCGACTACTACGTGCAGATCACCGACGTGGGCCGCGACCAACGCATCACCGAGGACTCGCTCAAGACGCTGCAAGAGGTGGTGCGGCGCTTCCCCGACACGCGCTACGCCCGCGACGCGCGGCTCAAGATCGACCTGACGCGCGACCATCTCGCCGGCAAGGAGATGGAGATCGGCCGCTATTACGAGACTCAGAAAGAGTACCTGGCCGCGATCAACCGTTTCCGTAACGTCGTGAACAATTACCAGACCACTACCCACGTGCCGGAAGCGCTTCACCGGCTGATCGAATGCTACCTTGCGCTCGGTCTGAACGACGAAGCGAAGCGGACCGCCTCGGTTCTGGGCTACAACTACCCCGGCAGCGAGTGGTACCGCGACAGCTACGCGCTGGTGACCAACTCCAAGGACCTGCCGCCGGACTTGCGGGCCACGAAGGGCTGGTTCACCCGGGTGGTGGACTCGATCTTCTAAGCCGCAGCGCTCGCGCCTGAACATCAGGACCCGGGCCCTGGCCGGGCGTGCGTGGCGTCGCTATCATCGCGCGCGATGCTGCAAAACCTCACGATTCGCGACGTGGTCCTGATCGATCGGCTCGAACTCGGCTTCCATCCGGGTCTCGGCGTGCTGACCGGCGAGACGGGCGCTGGCAAGTCGATCCTTCTCGATGCGCTCGGCCTAGCGCTGGGTGTCCGCGCGGAGAGCGGATTGGTGCGCCAGGGCGCCGAGCAAGCCGTGGTGACCGCGGTCTTCGCGCTGCCAGCGGGGCACCCCGCGCGGGCGCGGGTGGCGGAGCACGGGCTCGAGGGCGAGGGCGATGGCGTCCTGGTCCTCCGTCGCGTGCTCGCCACCGACGGCCGCAGCCGCGCCTTCGTCAATGACCAGCCCGCGAGCGTCGGCCTCTTGCGCGAGCTCGGCGAGATGCTGGTGGAGATCGAGGGGCAATTCGCCCAGCGAGGCCTGCTCGACGCCTCGACCCATCGCGAGGCGCTCGACGCGTTCGGCGGCCATGGCGCCGAGCGTCAGACGATGCAAGGCGCGTGGCGGGCTTGGCAGGAGGTCCGAGCGGCTCGCCAGGGCGCGGAGGGACGCCTCGCGAACGCGCGGGCCGAGGAGGACTACCTCCGCCATTGCCTCGGCGAGCTCGACGCGTTGAAACCCGAGCGTGGCGAGGAGCAGCGGCTCGCGGAGTCCCGTGCCTTCCTGCAACAGCGTGAGAAGCTCGGCGCGGCGCTGGAGGCGGCACTGCTGGAGCTGGCGGGGGACCGCGGTGCCGAGCGTGCCGTCGGCACGGCGCTCCGCCCCCTCGAGCGGCTGCGCGAGAAGCTGGGCGAGCGTCTCGACCCCGCGGTGGGGGCGCTCGAGCGAGCCGCGAGCGAGCTCAGGGAGGCGATTGCGCAGGTCGAGACGGCGCTCCGGGAACTGGGGCCGGCCGGCCAGAGCCTCGAGCAGCAGGAGGAGCGGCTATTCGCGCTGCGCGCCCTCGGCCGCAAGCACGGTGTCGCGGTCGACGCGCTCGCAGACCTCCGCATGGAGATCGCCGGCAAGGTGGCGGCGCTCGAGGATGGCGGCAGCGAGGTCAAGGCACTGAAGCGTCGCGAGGCCGAGGCGCGCAACGACTATGTTGCGATCGCGAACCGCGTTGGCGAGCGGCGGCGGAGCGCCGCCAAGGCATTGGACGCAGCGGTCGCCAAGGAGCTCAGGCCGCTGAAGCTCGATAAAGCGCGCTTCGCCACGGTGCTGACCGTTTTGCCCGAGGTCGAGTGGGGCGAGTGGGGCGCCGAGCGCGTGCACTTCGAGGTGCAGACTAATCCCGGCGCGCCGCCTGGGCCGCTCGCCAAGATCGCCTCCGGCGGCGAGCTCGCACGGTTCCTGCTGGCGCTCAAGGTGGTCCTGGCGCGCACGCTGCCGGCTCTGACGCTGGTATTCGACGAGGTCGACAGCGGCATCGGCGGCGCGGTGGCGGCGGCGGTGGGCGAGCGGCTGCACCGGCTCGGCGAGAAGCTGCAGGTGCTGGTGGTGACCCACTCGCCCCAGGTCGCTGCGAAGGGCACGCACCACTGGCGCGTCGCCAAGCGCCAGGCCGCCAGCAGCACGCTCACCACGGTCGCCGAGCTCAGCGCCGCCGAGCGCCAGGAGGAGATCGCCCGCATGCTCTCCGGCAGCGTCATCACCGCCGAGGCCCGCGCCGCCGCGGCGAGTCTGATGGGCGGACTCCGGCCATGAGTGCGAAACGGAAGCAAAAGGAGGCGGCGCCGTCCGTGGAGTCGCTCTCGCAGGAGGAAGCCGCCGCTGAGCTGAAACGCCTTGCTTCGGAGATCGGGTACCACGACCGCCTCTATCATCAGCAGGACGCGCCAGAGATTTCCGATGCCGCCTATGACGCGTTGCGCCACCGCAACGACGCGATCGAGCGGCGGTTCCCACACCTGGTACGCTCCGACAGCCCGAGCCAGCGCGTCGGCGCCGCGCCGGCGAGCGGCTTCGCCAAGGTGCGCCATGCGCTGCCGATGCTCTCGCTCGACAACGCCTTCAGCGAGGAGGACGTTCGGGATTTCTTCAAGAGCGTGCGGAATTTTTTCAAGCGACCCGAGGACCTCGCGCTCGTCGCCGAGGACAAGATCGCGGTCATGTGCGAGCCCAAGATCGATGGGCTGTCGTCGACTCTGCGTTACGAGAAGGGCCGGCTCGTGCTGGGTGCCACGCGCGGCGACGGCGTCACCGGCGAGAACGTCACCGAGAATCTAAAGACCATACGGGGCATCCCGAAGAGGCTCGACGGCCGCGGCTGGCCCGACGTCCTGGAAGTGCGCGGCGAGGTCTATTACGAGCACAAGGGTTTCTTCGAACTCAACGCGGAACGCGAGAAGGCGGGCGAGCCGACCTTCGTCAATCCCCGCAACGCCGCGGCGGGCGCGCTCCGTCAGCTCGATCCGCGGATCACGGCGACGCGGCCGCTCAACTTCTTCGGCTACGCGCTCGGCGAGGCCAGCAAGCGCTTCGCCAAGAGCCATTCCGATATCCTGAAGCATCTGAGGGACTGGGGCTTCCCGGTCAATCCGAAGTCGAAGCTCTGCCACGGCGTCGACGCCGTGCTTGCCTATCACGCCGAGCTCGCCAACGAGCGCGCAACGCTGCCTTACGATATCGACGGCGTCGTGTACAAGGTGAACGAAATCGACCTGCAGGAGCGGCTCGGCATGGCGACGCGCGCGCCGCGTTGGGCGATCGCGCACAAATTCCCGGCGGAGCAGGCACGCACGGTGCTCAAGGACATCCTGATCAGTGTCGGGCGCACGGGCACGCTGACGCCCGTCGCGATGCTGGAGCCGATCACCGTGGGCGGCGTCGTGGTGCAGCGCGCGACGCTTCACAACGAGGACGAGATCGCGCGCAAGGACATCCGGATCGGCGACACCGTGATCGTCCAGCGCGCGGGCGACGTGATTCCGCAAGTGGTGGGCGTGGTGCCGGAGAAGCGGCCGCGTAGCGCCAAGCCTTACGTGTTCCCGCAAAAATGCCCGGTCTGTCACAGTCTCGCCGTGCGTGAGCCGGGCGAGGCGGTCCGGCGCTGCACCGGCGGATTGATCTGCGCGGCGCAGGCGGTGGAGCGGCTCCGCCACTTCACCTCCCGCGACGCCTTCGACATCGACGGGCTCGGCGAGCAGCGCATCAACGAGCTCTGGACCGACAAGCTCATCAAGACGCCCGGCGATATTTTTCGATTGCACCGCCATGAGGCTGCCCTCGCCGAGCGCGACGGCTGGGGACCCGTGAGCGCCAAGAAGCTGATCGACGCGATCGAGGCGCGGCGAAAGATCCCGCTCGATCGGTTCATCTATGCCCTCGGCATTCCCCAGGTCGGCCACACCACGGCGCGGCTCCTGGCGCGGCATTACAAGACGCTCGACCGCTGGCGCCGCGACATGATCGCGGCCAAGGACGAGGCCGGCGAGGCTTGGCAGACGCTCAACGACATCGGCGGCATCGGCGAGGACATGGCGACCGACATCGTGGGCTTCTTCGCCGAGCCCCATAATCGCAAGCTGGTCGACGACCTCCTGAGCGAGATCGAGGTGCTCGACTTCGAAGGTCCGAAGGCGAGCGGCTCCAAGATCGCGGGAAAGACGGTGGTCTTCACGGGCTCGCTGACGACCATGACGCGCTCGGAGGCCAAGAGCCGCGCCGAGGCGCTCGGCGCCAACGTCGCTGGCAGCGTCTCGAAGAAGACAGACTACGTGGTGGTCGGCGCGGACGCCGGCTCCAAGGCCGACAAGGCGAAGGAGTACGGCGTCGCCATGCTCACTGAGCAGCAGTGGATCGAACTGATCGAGGGTAGGGTCTAGGCCGCCGCAGTGCGCTCGGCCGCGCGTTGGGTCAGCGCGTACCAGACCGTGATGCCCGCGCAGACCACCAGGAGCGGCATCACACCGAGGTTGAGGCCGTCCCAACCAAAGCCACCGTAGACGCCAGCCGAGGCGAGGGAGCCCAGCGCCGCGGAGCCCGCGATCAGGAACTCGTTCAGGCCCTGCACCTTGGCGCGCTCCTCCGGGCGGTAGGCCTGGGTCAGCATGGTGGTGCCCGCCACGAACATGAAGTTCCAGCCGAAGCCCAGAAGCGCCAGCGCGACCCAGAAATGAGGCTTGCTGGTGCCGGAGAGCGCCACGATGCCGCAGAGGAAGAGCATCGCGGTGCCCGTGAGCGCGATCCGCGTCGAGCCGTAGCGCGCGACGAGCGCGCCCGTGAAGAACGCCGGCGCGAACATGCCGATGAGATGAAAGCGGATGATCCCCGCGGCGTCGCCGGGCGTGAGACCGCAGCCGACCGCAGCGATCGGGGATGCCGTCATCACGAAGCTCATGATGGCGTAGCCGATGATGCCGTTCGCGACAGCCGTGACGAAGATAGGCTGGCGCGCAATCTCCGAAATAGGTCGGCCGCCGCTTTGCCGGCGCTCTGCCCTGGTCGGCACGGGAATGTCGAGGAAGGCGAGCGTAAGGATCGTGCAGGCCGCGAGCACGGAGATCGCCAGGAAGGAGCCGGCGAACAGCACCGGCGCGAACAAGTCCTTTGAGCGCGTGGCGATCTCCGGCCCGATCACGGCGGCCGCGACGCCGCCCGCCAGAACGTAGGAGACTGCGCGGCTCCGGAAGCCCGGTGCCGCCGCGTCGGCGGCGGCGAACCGGTAATACTGGGCGGTTGCCTGGAAGCAGCCCCAAAGGGCGTTGCCGAGGCAGAACAGCAGAAAATTCCGCTCGAAGATCGCCCAGGCCGAGATCGCCCCGCCGATCCCGCCGATGAGCGCGCCGAGCACGAAGCCCGTGCGCCGGCCGAGCCGCGCCATCAGGAACGAGGCCGGCACCGTGACGCAGGCATTGGTGGTGGCGATCAGCGAGTAGGGCAGCGTCGCTAGGAGGAGGGTGGGCGCGAGCTCCGTGCCGACGAGTCCGCTCGAGGCGACGCCGATCGAGGACGCCGACAGGAAGCAGGCTTGGCAGATCGCCAGCAGGAAGGCCGTGCGCGCTTGGTGTCTCCCGCCCATCTCGCTCCCTTCCAAAATCCGCAGGGTTCCGCGGTTTTGAGCGGGCAGACCCTAGAGTTGCCGAGGCCTCGGCACAACCCCTGTGGCCACATTCCCGCCATGCGCGGGCTTGCTTGTCTCGGGACATCCGATCGACCACGATGCCGCGCGTCTCAGCCGGAGGCATCGTGACCGAGTCGCAGGTCGAGTGTGTGGTGGTGGGCGCGGGCGTGGTGGGCCTCGCGGTGGCCCGCGCGCTCGCGCTCGACGGACGCGAGGTGCTCGTCCTGGAGAGGGAGCGCTGGATCGGGTCAGAGACCTCCTCGCGCAACAGCGAGGTTATCCACGCCGGGCTTTATTACGCCCAGGGCAGCCTCAAGGCGGTGCTCTGTCTCGAGGGGCGCCGCGCGCTCTACGAGTACTGCGGAGAGCACGGCGTGCCGCACAAGAAGATAGGTAAGCTCCTGGTGGCCTGCCGGGATGAGGATCTGCCGTCGATCGAGCGGGTCTGGGAGCGGGCGCACGCGAACGGCGTCGACGATCTCGAGTGGCTGGGCGGCAACGAGGTGAATGCTCTCGAGCCGGAGCTCTCCTGCATCAAGGCCTTCCTCTCGCCCGCGACCGGCATCATCGACAGCCACGCGCTCATGCTTTCCTACCAGGGCGACGCGGAGGCCGCGGGCGCGGTGGTGGCGTTCCGGGCGCCCGTGCTCGGCGGCCGCGTCGACGAGCGCGGGTTCCTGCTGGAAGTCGGCGGCGCCGAGCCGATGCGCCTGCGTACGAGCCTGCTGGTGAACAGCGCGGGGCTATACGCGCCCGCGCTCGCTCGCGCGATCGATGGAATTCCCGCGGCGACGATCCCGCCCGCGTATTTCTGCCGCGGCGTTTATTTCAGCTTGGTGGGCCGCTCGCCGTTTTCCCGCCTGATCTATCCCGCGCCCGAGACCGCGGGGTTGGGCGTGCATCTCACGCTCGACATGGCGGGGCAGGCGCGTTTTGGACCCGACACGGAGTGGATCGATGGCGTCGACTACAACGTTGATCCTCGCCGCGGCGAGCGGTTCTATGCAGCGATCCGGACCTACTGGCCGTGGCTCCCCGATGGCGCGCTGCAGCCGGGCTATGCGGGGATCCGGCCCAAGATCAGCGGGCCCAAAGAGCCGGCGGCGGATTTCGTGATCCAGGGGCCGGCGGTGCACGGCATCCCCGGCCTGGTCAATCTCTACGGCATCGAATCGCCGGGCCTGACGGCCTCGCTCGCCGTCGCCGAGCGCGTGCGGCGGCTCGTCCGCGGCGCGACATCGGTGCCTCTGGCTGCCGCCGCGACGGGCCGCTAGACTGCGTCAATCCCGAGCTGCACGGAGAATTGTCATGTCGGCTGTGGTTGCCCTGAAAGCCGAGCAGAACACCGAGCGCGAGGCCCGGATCAATCTCGCCGCCTGTTATCGCCTGATCGCGCATTTCGGCATGGACGATCTCATCTACACGCACATCTCCGCGCGCGTGCCGGAATCACCGGGGCACTTCCTGATCAATCCCTACGGCATGATGTTCCACGAGATCACCGCGTCGGGCTTGGTGAAGATCGACTACGACGGGAATGCCGTCGAGCCGAGCGAGCATCCCGTGAACTATGCGGGCTTCGTGATCCACAGCGCGATCCACGCGGCGCGGCTCGATGTGAACTGCGTCCTCCACACTCATACGCGCGCGGGTGTCGCGGTCTCCTGCCTCAAGGAAGGCCTGCTGTCGCTGAACCAGTTCTCGGCGCCCTATTACGACCGCGTCGGCTACCACGATTACGAGGGTGTCGCGACCAATCTCGACGAGCGGCAGCGTCTGGTGCGCGACCTCGGCGAGAAGCGGGTGCTGGTGCTGCGCAATCACGGGCTGCTCACCGCCGGCCGCAGCGTCCCGGAAGCGTTCCAGCTCATGTACTACCTCGAGCAGTCCTGCCGCGTTCAGATGGACCTGATGGCCTCGCGCGGCAGCGTCAACGCGCTGTCGCACGAGGTCTCCGAGTACACGGCCAAGCAGTGCGAGGGCTTCGACACGCATGGCGAGCGCGCATGGCCGGCCCTGCTGCGCCTCCTCGACGCCAGGGACCCGAGCTACCGCCAGTAGCGGCGATCACTCGCCGGGGACGTTCTCCACCATCACCGTCACGGTGATCTCGCCGGCGATGTCGAAGCGCAGCGTCAAGGGAAAGCCGTCGCCGAGCATCAGAGGCTGTTTGAGACCGACCAGGGCCAGGTAAGGCTTACCCGGCCGCAGCACCACCGGGTGCGGGGACGCGATCTCGATGCCGTACACTGCTTCGCCTGCGGCATTGCGGAGCTCCACGCGCGTGGCGATGGGGGTCTCGGCGGCACTGAGCGTGTCCGCGTCGTCGCCTTTGACCGCCAGCACGCAGTAGACGGTGCCAAGCTGCGCACTGGTCGGCCGCGCCCACGGGTGGCCGATCTCGACCGAGCCCAGGACATAGGAGTGCGCGCGTGCGCCCGTCGCGGCGAGGGGCGAGAGCAGTGCGATCAGCAACGAGCGGCGAAGCATGGCGCACGATCCTACCGCCGAGTCGGGTGTCAGCATTCGAAAATTTCTGACGCAGTCCTGACATGCGTACGACCTGCCCGCGCACGATTTCATGCGCGTGGGCCGCGTGATAGGCTCCGGCAAATCCCAACTGGTGGATCGTCCCCCAAGGAGACCCATTTCATGCGTGTCGGCGTGCCGAAAGAGATCAAGACCCACGAGTATCGCGTTGGGCTGGTGCCCGGCAGCGCGCGCGAGCTGATCCATCGCGGTCATGAGGTGGTGGTGGAGACGGGCGCGGGCGCCGGAATCGGCTTTCCCGACGCGGCCTACCAAACCGTGGGCGCGCGCGTCCTGCCGAGCGCTGCCGCGGTCTTCGGCGAGGCGGAACTCGTGGTCAAGGTCAAGGAGCCGCAGCCTCCGGAGATCGCACTGCTGCGCAAGGGTCAGGTGCTCTTTACCTACTTGCACCTCGCGGCCGACAAGGCGCAAGCCCAGGGCCTGGCACGCCAGGGCGTCACCGCGATCGCCTATGAGACCGTGACCGATGCCCGCGGTGGATTGCCGCTGCTGGCGCCCATGAGCGAGGTCGCCGGCCGCATGTCGATCCAGGTCGGCGCGCACTGCCTCGAGAAGGAGCAGGGCGGCATGGGGATGCTGCTGGGCGGCGTGCCCGGCGTCGCCGCCGCCAAGGTGGTGATCCTCGGCGGCGGCGTCGCCGGCACCAACGCCGCCCGCATGGCCATGGGGCTCGAGGCTTACGTCACCGTGATCGACAAGTCGCTGCGCCGGCTCAACGAGCTCGACATGCAGTTCGGCTCCCAGCTGCACACGCTCTTCGCTACGCTCGACAACATCGAGCACGAGGTGCTGGCCGCGGACTTGGTGGTGGGTGCGGTGCTGGTGCCGGGCGCGGCCGCGCCGAAGCTGGTCACCCGCGAGATGGTGCGCAAGATGAAGCCGGGCTCGGTGCTGGTCGACATCTCGATCGACCAGGGCGGCTGCTTCGAAACCAGCAAGCCCACGACCCATGCCGAGCCCACCTACAGCGTCGACGGCGTGATCCACTATTGCGTCACCAACATGCCCGGCGCGGTCGCGCGCACCTCGACCTTCGCTCTCAACAACGCGACGCTGCCGTTCACGGTAGCGCTCGCCGACAAGGGCTGGCGGAAGGCGCTCGCCGATGACGCGCATCTGCGCAATGGGCTCAATGTGCACGGCGGCAAGATCACGCACGCGGCCGTGGCCCGCGACCTCGCGCTCGATTACCTCGCCGCAGACCAGGCGATCGCCGCCTGAGCGTCGATGGAGTGACCGCTACCTGTTCTGCGGCTTCGTGATCTCGAGGGGCGCATCCGTGACTCCGGCGGGCGCCGGCAGACGGACGCCGACCGAATCCGGCGAGACTGCGGAGGGAGAAGGCCCGCCGCTCGCGAGCCGTGGCAGCAGGGTTGCGATCTCCGGATTGGTCCACAGCAGAGCCAACGCAAGGACGTGGACGGCGATGAAGGGCAGAGCGCCGCGATAGATCTCGAGCGTCGAGACCTCGGCGGGGGCGATGCTGCGCGTGAAGAAGAGCGCGAAGCCGAAGGGCGGCATCAGAAAGCTGGTGTGGAGGTTGACGGCCGTCAGCACCGCGAGCCACACGGGATCGGCGCCATGCACCAGCAGCGGAGGCATGGCGATGGGCACTACCAGCAGCATGATCTCGAGTGCGTCGAGAAAGAAACCTAACACGAAGATGATGACCATGACGACGAGCGTGGCGCCGAACACGCCGCCGGGCACGAGGCCCAGCAGGCGGGCGACGAAGAGGTCCCCGTCGAATCCACGGAAGACCAGCGAGAACATCGAAGCTCCGATGAGAAGCATGAAGACCATGCCGGTGAGCCGGGCGACGCCACGGACTACCTCGGCCATGCGGCGAAAGGTCAGCTCGCCGCGCCGGAGCGCAAGCAGGGTCGCGGCGACCGCGCCGAGCGCCGCCGCCTCGACGACGTAAGCAAGGCCGGTGATGACGGCGCCGAGCATGATGGCGATGAGCGCCACGGGCGTCACCAGGCTCACCAGCAGGCGCACGCGCCCCGGGCGCCTGTCGGCGGGGACCGCGATCGGGGGACAGCGTTGCGGGGCGAACCACGCGACGCCGACGGCGATCAGAAGATAGAGGCCGAGCAGAAGGGCCACGGGCAGAACTGCGCCCAGGAAGAGGTCGCTCTCGGTCATCACGGCGTTGGCGCTCTGACCCAATCGTTCGCGTGCGCCGGCGAGCGCGCCCTGCATCAGATCGCTGAGCACGATCAGGATGATCGACGGCGGCAGAATGGTCCCGAGCGAGCCGGCGCTGGCGACGATTCCCGTCGCGAGCCGGTGGTCGTACCCGGCCTTGAGCATGCTCGGCAGCGCCAG
>DATFRA010000283.1:0-26712 GCA_035263705.1 Allostellaceae bacterium | reverse complement strand
CACCCGAGTCGCTCAGAGGGCGCGGATGATAGCGGCGGGGGCTGTCGCCAGCAAACACAAGGCCGAGTCGCGGCCGAGTCGCCAGCGCGAATGTCGAGTCGCGCGTGCTCCGCGGCAGAGCATCTGTGAGACTGGTTCTATCTCCTAGTGTATGCGCCGCCGGCCTCAGGAGGTCTCACCGATGTTCATCCGTCATCGCCGCCTGCTCGACCAGATCACGTTGCTGCACGGCCCGCACGACCTGCTCGGCCGTTTCTTCCTCGTCGCCGACACGGCGGCGAGAGACCAGGGCGTGAAACTGCGGCTGCGCGCCGACTTCGACGGCCTCGTCGAGCTCAACCACCGGCACCGCGCGAGTTGGACCCCGATGTCGCCGATCTTCGATCCCGGACAGAGCAACTTGCGCATCGATTCCGCGTTCTGGCTCGAGGCGTATGACGCCAACGGCGACGCGGTCGCGACGCATGCCGCGCGGCTCTTCGACTGGCCCAGGACCACCGTCGTGGATGAGATCCGGTCATTGCGCGTCTTTTATGATGACCCCGCGCCGCACATCGCCGCCGGCGAGAGTGTCGAGCTCGACGGCGCCGCGGTCGCGCACATCAAGAGGCGGAATGTCTACGGGGGCGCGCTCTGGGTGCGGCCGGACTATCGCCTGCGCGGCCTGACCACGATCCTGCCGAGGATCTCCCGCGCCTACGCCTTCACCCGCTGGGCGACCGATTTCCACTGGAGCTTCGTCGAGCCGAAAACGCATACCTTCGGCGTGCCACACGCTTCGGGACCCTTCCACGTCGAGGAGAACATGCCAATCACCTTGCGGCTCGCGTTCCGCGGCTTGTTCCCGTCCTACCTGATGTGGATGAGCAGCGAGGAGATGCTCGAGGACGCCGCCGACGTCGTGCTTCAGCACACTTTCGAGAGCTCGCGGCGCATGGAGATGCCGAGTGCAAACAGGTCGTTGCCGGCCCGCCGCCAGGGCATGAGAAGCCGATCGTAACGCACCTTGACGGTGCAATCCTCGGAGGTCCGGAGCGTGGCACGGATCGAGTCAAGCCGGAGGCGGCGCTTCCGCAGCATCGACGCGTAGCTCCCGGCCACCCATCCGCCGTAGGCGCGATCGGCGATGTCGTCGACGTCGCGCCCGATCAGCGCAAAGGTCTCGCACGGCCGCATCGCCTTGATCGCCGAGCCGAAATGCTCGTAGACCAGGCGGGACGTGCCGCCGATCTGGCGCACGAGCACCGCGCGGTCGATCAGGTCGCAGGCGCGCAGCGCCCTGGTGAGATCGTCGCTGAGCCGGCCACGGCTCGCGGTCCAGAGCGCGACCAGCGGCCGGGTTTTTTCGAACGCCGGCAACTTCAGCGCCTCGAGCTTCCGCTCGGCGGCGAGCCAGCGGGGCCGACCCGCCGCGGGCTCTCCCGACGCGAGATCCTCGGCGCGCTCGGCGAAAGAGCCGATGCTGGTAAACATCTCGTAGGACCAATCCTGGCCCCAGAACACCGCCAGCACGATGCGCCGCGGCCGCCGATCGATCAGCTCGTAGAGCGCGGCGGCGAGGGTCAGCAGGCTGAAGGTGCCCGAGCGCAGCGATACCCTGACACCTTCCTCGTGCTGACGCACGTTGATGAAGCCGAGGTTGCGCACGGCGTATCCGGGCGCGTCGAAATCGGGCTCACGGTAGCCAAGATGCCGCGCCAGCTCCGGCGAGCTGTCCGACCATACCTCACCGCAGTCGTCGATCAGTATCCCACTGCCCGGTGCGTGCATCCGCCTCGCCCTCGAACGCCCGCGGACCTCGTCCGCGGGCTGTCATGTCTCGAATCCGCTACAGTGCCTTTTCGGTACCCGACCTTGCTCCTCTTCGACCGCCCATGCTTTTCGCGAGCTTGAGCATCCAGTCGCGCGCTTCCTCGTTGTCGATGCCGCGATAGTACCGCAGCAGTTTGATCTCCTTGGGCGTCAGTCTCGCGGGCGATCCCGCGGCGTCGGTCGCCGAGAGGTCGTCGAAGAAGAAGGAAAGCGGCTGATGCAGCGCTCCAGCCACCGCCAGCAGCCGGCTCGCGCTGAGACGGTTCTCCCCGCTCTCGTACTTCTGCACTGCCTGGAACGTGACGCCGATGCGCGCGCCGAGCTGGCTTTGGCTCACGCCCGCCAGGAGCCGGGCCTCGCGGAGCCGTCGCCCCACTCGGACATCGACCTCGCTGCGCCCTCGCTTGCTGCTACCCGCCGCGCCAGCCACCACACGCGCGTCGGCCGGCCGAGCCAGCCGCTTAACCCTAATCATCCCCCGACCCCGTCACTCAAAGAACCGCGGAAAAAACCATAGCAATCTTCCCGCACGATTGCCAACCAACCCGGAAAAATCGCGGGATGGCAGACGCCACCCGCGCCACTACTCCGCGGCCCGGCCCTTTGCCTTCGCCTTGGCCGCCTGCTCCGCCTCGTGCTGATCGAACATCTTCTTGGTCGCGGCGTCGCGCAGTGTCGTGAAGGCTGTGCGATGCTCGTAGGTCCAGGCGTTGGAGGCGGCGCGCAGCGCGTTCGAGCCGCGGAAGTGCGGCACCACGTGCCGCGCATAGAGCTCGTACGATTTCTTCGTCGCCTCCCAGTTGGCCCAGTTGTGCGCGAGCTGGAGGAAGCAGCCGAACTCGCCTTGCTTGGCGCGCAGGCGCTCGATCTGCTCGATGGCATCGTCGGGCGTGCCGATCACCGCGCGGCGCGTCTCGGTAAGAACCTCGACGGGATCGCGGCCCTCGAGATCGGAGAACCGCGCGGGATTGATCGCCTGGTAATAGGTCAGATACTTCTGCAGCCCGTAGCGCACATTGGCGCGCGCCTGCTCGCGGGTCTCCGCGATGTGCATCGGACCGACCAGCCGGAGCACCGCGGGATCCATGGTGCGGCCATGCTCGGCCGCGATCTCCTGCGCGACTTTCCAGTTGGTCGCGAGCACGTCGAAGGCGCCCTCGACGGTCGCGGCGACGCAGAGCATGCCGAGGCCGTACTTACCGGCGGCGCGGCCGCCCGAGGGCGTCACCAGGCTCGCGACCGCCACCTCGGGATGGGGCCGCGTGAACGGCAGCAGGTGCAGACGCGCGTCCTTGAGCGTGTACCACTCGGTCTTCTCCGTGACGGTCTCCCCGCGGAAGAGCCTGAGGATCACCTCGAGCCCCTCCAGCATGCGCTCGCGCTGGGTCGACGGATCGATGCCCAGCATCATGGCGTCTGACGTGAGCAGGCCCGGTCCCACGCCGCACATGATCCGCCCCATGGTCATGTGATCGAGCTGCACGATTCGGTTCGCGACCATGAGGGGATTGTGATAGGGCAGCGAAACCACGCCGGTGCCGAGCCGGATGCGCTTGGTGCGCTCGGCGGCCGCGGCGATGAACAGCTCTGGCGAGCTGATGATCTCGAACCCCGCCGAGTGGTGCTCGCCGATCCAAGCTTCCTCGTAGCCGAGCTTGTCGAGCCACTCCACCAGCTCGATGTCTCGCCGGAGGCACAGCGTCGGGTCCTCGTCGATCGGATGGAATGGGGCGAGGAAAATGCCGCTGCGCAAGGTCAAGCCGGACATCCGGGATCTCCCCTTGAGATGACGTCGGACATCTTGCCGGGTTGAACTGGGCGCGACAACCCGAGCGCAGGCGGATCATCGATGCCGGCGCCGCATGACCCTTCGCGTGCCGCTTTGTCGAGCAGTCCGATTGCCAGGCTGGCCCGCCGAACCTATGATCCCGCCGCCCCAACGGTCCCGACGGTCCCCGTGAGCCGTACATCCTCTCAGCCCCTCGGCGCCTTTCCGCGCCTGCGTATGCGGCGCAACCGGCGCGACGACTGGACGCGGCGCATGGTCGCCGAGCATGCGCTGACGCCAGCGGATTTCATCTGGCCGGTTTTTGTGCATGATGAGCGGGCGGCACGCGCGCCGGTCGCCTCGATGCCGCACGTCGACCGTCTGTCGATCCCAGCGCTGGTCGATGCCGCCGGCGAGGCAAAGAGCCTCGGCATTCCCTGTGTCGCGCTCTTCCCGGTGACGCCGCTCGATCGGAAGTCGCCGGAGGGCGAAGAGGCGACCAATCCCGAGAACCTGGTCTGCCGCGCGGTCCGCGCGGTCAAGGCCGCGCACCCCGACCTCGGCGTGCTCTGCGACGTCGCACTCGACCCCTTCACCACGCACGGTCACGACGGCGTGCTGCGCGACGGCGACGTGAGCAACGATACGACGGTCGAGATCCTCGTGCGCCAGGCGCTCGTCCAGGCCGAGGCCGGCTGCGACATCATCGCGCCGTCCGACATGATGGATGGCCGGGTCGGCGCGATCCGCGATGCGCTCGACGCCCGCGGCTTCGAGCGCGCCAAGATCATGTCCTATGCCGCCAAGTACGCGTCAGGCTTCTACGGGCCGTTCCGCGACGCGCTGGGCTCAAGGTCGTCGCTCGGCAAGGCGGACAAGCGCACCTACCAGATGGACCCCGCCAACACCGACGAGGCGCTGCGGGAGGTCGCGCTCGACCTCGCGGAGGGCGCCGACATGGTGATGGTGAAGCCGGGGATGCCCTATCTCGACGTGGTCCGGCGGGTGAAGGAGCGCTTCGCCGTGCCGACCTTCGTCTATCAGGTGAGCGGCGAGTACGCGATGCTGCACGCCGCGATCGAGAAGGGCTGGCTCGACGACGGCGTGATCCTCGAGAGCCTCATCGGCATGAAGCGCGCGGGCGCGGACGGCATCCTTACCTACAGTGCGGTCGACGCGGCCCGCCGGCTCAGGAAAGGTTGAGCACGCGCTCGAAGTAGGATTGGATCGCCCGGTCGTGCCACGTGCCGCCGCGGCGATCGTGGAAGCCCACGTGGCCGCCTTTGGCCTGGAGACTCAGCAACAAGTGCCGGTTGCGGCGCCAATCGTATTCCCGATAGGGCTCGTCGGGCACGATCGGGTCATCGTGCGCGTGGACCACCAGGGTGGGCACGGCGACCTCGTCGAGGAAGATCTGCGCAGAGTTCCGCTTATAGTAATCGGCGGCGCCGCCGAAACCATTCCGGGGCGCCGTGAAGCGGTCGTCGAATTGCCACAAGGTCTCGGCGCCCAGTACGGCATAACGCTCTTCGGGTGTCACCGCAGAAACCGGCGCGAGCGTCTCGCGCTGGCATTCCCTCAGGAAATACCAGTGATAAACCGTGTTGCGTGGCGCCCCGAGGTGATGGGCGGTCGCCACCAGATCGAGCGGCGCCGACACGGTCGCCGCCGCGAGGATCGCCGCCCCGGAGCCGATCTCGCCGAGATACTTGAGCAGAAGGTTGCCGCCGAGCGAGAATCCCACGGCGACCAGACCATCCTCGGTCACCGCTGGCGGCAGCGCCGCCAGCATCAGCCGCAGGTCCTCGGTCCGCCCGGCGTGATAGTGCTGTCGGCAATGTGGACGCGTCGGACCCGCACCCCTCAGATTGAGCCGCAGCACGGGAAATCCCGCGCGCAGGAAGTGCGCAGTGCTGGCGCGCATGTAGATGCTGTCCTCGCAGCCCGTGAGCCCATGGATCAGCAGCACGACGGGACGTCGCGCCGCGCTCTGGGCGCGCGGCCGATGCAGGAGCGCCGATACATGGTCGCCGCTCCGACGGTCCAGCGGCAACACGAGCCGCTCGCTCTTATAGGACCGGAGATCGATCGGCGGCCGACGCAAAAAATTCCGTAGGGACTGCAAGTCGCCACCGACCCACGGCGCACGTTCTGTGAACTCCGGCAAGCGCAGCCCTGCCGGGGACGACAAGCGCGATCTGCTATCGAGGATACTGTCCATTGCCTCTCAATAACGTACGAGCCCGGCGGTCTCGTCCAAGGCCCCGCAAAGTCGCGATACAGACATCTTTGTGATGGATCGGCGCCAGAAACATGGCACTCACAGTTGACCACACGCTCGTGCGGACGATAAATGTTCACTAATCGCGACGGCACCGCCCCAAAAGGACAGTAGGATCGACAGATTCGTGACGGTCAGCGAGAGCATTAGTGCGGTGGAGACTTCCGTGGATCGGGAGTTCCGGCGCGTCTTCATCCTGTCCTCCGGACGGTCGGGCTCAACGTTGCTCGCCTCCTTCCTGGCCGACCTCGGTGCTGAGTTCGGCATGCGCACGCCCGACCAGTGGGACCCCGGAACGGGCGACTTGGAGCATCCCGACCTCCACCGCATGGCGGCGTGGATGGGCTACGCCTACGATCTATCGCCGGACCGCCCCGGCATCGGCCCGCGCCGTTACCTCTGGGACTTCTATCGCTCGATGGGCAAGTCGCGCCTGCGGCGCCTGCTACGCGCGGCTCGCTACATCAAGGGGGAAGGCGCCGACTTCGCCGTGCAGCCCGCTTTCAAGATCGGCTATTTCCCGACCATCGTCGCGAGCTATCGGCGGTTCGAGGCTTTCGCGACCAGCAGCGGCTTGATGCGCGGGCATTCCAGCTTCGAGACGCTCGTGAAGTACTACAATCGCGTCAACCGCAACGCGCTGCTGTTCCTGCGCATGTTCGGGGGCTGCGTCGTAGGCTACGAAGCAGTGAGCGACACCGCCGACACCTCCTGGGCAAATCCGCTCGCCACGGCCACCGGTCTGCCGGCTGACCAGTTGATCGCCGCTCGTAATCGCCGCCTGCGCGGGCCCGTGCGCCGTGACGAGCGCCAGCCTCTGGACGCGGGCGCGGAAGACATTTTCGCGAGCCTCGAGGCGCTCCACGGACTGGCGATCGCGCCGAGCGCCCAGGCCCTCCGCTCTTGGCGCGGGAAGACCAACTTGCCGCTCACGCGCTCTCAGAGTTCGTCGGCGAGCACTGTCCCCGCTGCGACCTCGACCGCTACGCGGGCATCATCCAAGTAAGTTCGTGCTTGTTGTGGTGGAGGTGCAGCAGCCGTGAGCCCGGAATGGCGGCGAAGCGCCGGGCGGTCTCGTGGTCCGTCGCGCCCTGGAACTTGAGCGTGCAGACGAAGCGCTGGCAGGTACCGGCCTCGAGCCAGCGCTCCACGAGCCGGAGCAGCCGCGCGGGATAGCAGACCACGTCCGAGAACAGCCAATCGATGGGCCCGAGCGCGCGGGGATCGAGGGCGAAGGCGCTCTCTCGACGTGTCTCGACCAGGGGCATCGCCGCGATGGCGGCATCGAGCGGCGCCTTGTCGACGCTGATGACGCGCGCGCCCAATTTCGCGATCACCCAGGTCCAGCCGCCGGGGCTGCTGCCGAGATCGAGGCAGAGCTCGCCGGGTTTCGGATGGGTGCCAAGCAGAGTCAGCGCCTCCCAGAGCTTGAGATAGGCCCGGTTAGGCGGCCCCATTCGGTCCGCGACAAAGCGTGCCTCGCCGTTCGGATATGGGCTCGTGCAGCGCGCCGCGGCCAGGAGCATGCCGGCATCGATCAGGGTCCAGGAGCCCAGCGGCGCCGTCGGTGCCAGCGCGGGGAAGACAAGCGGCTTTGCCGAGACCTTCGCCAGCTTCGCCTCGATGAGCGCCGCGCGGCGGTGCTGCGTATGCGGATAGAGCGACCAATTGCGCTGGATCGCGCGCAAGCGCTTCGCGGCGTCGCCGATCGATGCGATCGGCATCTCGATCGGATCGACCCAGACGTTGGCGACCCACGCCACCGGCTTCGGGCCGCCCGGCGAGATCAGCAGCCGGCCATAGGTGGCGCTGACCTCGCGGAGCTCCGTGCGCAGGTCCTCGACGAAGCCCTCGGGCGCGAGATAGCCGGTGAACAGCGGGCCCTCCGATGATCTCCTGCGACAATCCCTGCGACGCCGGGCATGAGCAAGCCAAATTGCCGCTCTGATTGCTCCGCGTCCGAATCCTGCGCTAGGAATTGGGCCGAGAGTTCCAGCAGCGTCGCACCTCGAGGTGACACATGGCCGCGTCCGGCCCGCTCTCCGGGATCACCGTCGTCGATCTCTCGCGCATCCTCGCGGGACCCTATTGCACCTTCCTGATGGCGGAGCTGGGGGCGCGCGTGATCAAGATCGAGCCGCCCGGCAAGGGCGACGACGCGCGGGAATACGGGCCCTTCAAGAACGGCGTCTCGACTTATTTCTCCTCGATCAATCGCGGCAAGGAGTCGATCGCGCTCGACCTCAAGGCCGAGGCGGACAGGCGGATCCTTGATCGGCTGCTCGAGCGCGCGGACGTGATCGTGGAGAATTTCCGGCCAGGCACGATGGAGAAGCTGGGCTACGGCTGGGAAACCCTGCACGCGCGCTATCCCAAGCTGATCTACGCCTCCGCCTCCGGCTTCGGGCACACGGGCCCGCTCTCGAAGGAGCCCGCCTACGACATGGTGGTGCAGGGCTTGGGCGGCATCATGAGCATCACCGGCCATCCCGGCCAGCCGCCGGTGCGCATCGGCATGTCGATCGGCGACATCGGCGCCGGACTCTATACGACGGTGGCGGTCAACGCGGCGCTCCTGCATCGCGAGCGCACCGGCGAGGCCACCAAGGTTGACATCGCCATGTTCGACTGCCAGCTGGCGCTCTTGGAGAACGCCATCATGCGCTACACCGTCACTTCCGAGGTGCCGGGACCGCTGGGCGCGCGGCATCCCTCCATCACGCCCTTCGAGGCCTTCGCGACCGGCACCACCAGCATCATCATCGCCGCCGGCAACGACGCGCTCTATCAGAAGCTCTGCGCGGCGATCGGCCGGCCCGACCTCGCGGCGGATCCTAGCTACCGCACCAACGATCTCCGCAACCGCAAGCAGGCGGTGCTCAAGGTCGAGATCGAGCGCGAGCTCAAGCGGAAACCGGCGGAGGAATGGATCGAGATCATCGGCAAGGGCGGCGTGCCCTGCGGACCCATCAACACGATCGACCGCGCGCTCGCGCATCCGCAGGTCGAGCCGCGCAACATGCTGATCACCATCGAGGACCCAAAGGCCGGCACCCTCAAGCTCGCGGGCAATCCGCTGAAATTCACCGCCTTCTCCGACCCGCCCACGCGCCCTCCCGCCCCCGCCCTCGACGCCGACCGCGCGAAGCTGCTCCGCGAGCTCGATCTATAAGTATCGATTTCGCGCGTCCGCTTAAGCCTGGGGCATGAACTCATAAGCATGCCTTGCGGTGTTTTGCCGGAGTCCGCTTTGGAACCGTAACCGGTCCTCACTTGACGCAGGTGGCACTTCCGGGAAGTGCCAAAGGCGGACTCACACACTGCAAAAAAAGCCATTGGCAACTCATTCGATCACTCTGTCAGCACGCGCTTGCACCTGTGGCGTAATGCTAATACCCAGATCCTTTGCCGCCTTTGCATTGACTACCAGCAGGAATTTATCCGAGTGCCCGACGGGCAGATCACCGGGATTCGCGCCTCTAAGTATCTTGTCGACGTAGCCAGCCGCGCGCCGCATATATTCATCGAGATCGGCCCCCAAGGACGCCAAGCCACCAGCTTGAGTGAACTGGGGCCAGGGATAGATCGTGGCAATCTTCGTTGCTGCCGCCAGTTCGACCATAAGCTTGGCCTGACCAATGAACATCGGGCTAGGTTCGACCAACAGCCCATCGACCTGAGCGTGCTTCAGTGACGAGAATGCTCGTTGGAGATCCTCCGAACCTCTGACGGCCACGATCTCGGCCTGGACGCCTGCCGCCCGGACTGCCTGTTCGGTTTTGCGCGCCATTTCGAGCCCAATTTGCTCGCCAAAGGCATTGGCGTCCCACAGAATCCCGATCTTTTTGGTCTGAGGTATGATCTCCTTCAGCAAGGCCGTTCGCTTGGCCGAAAGATCGGGAGCTTCCTCCGTCAGGCCTGTCATGTTCCCGTCGGGCTTTTCAAGGCTCTTGACCAAGCCGAGTGCAACGGGATCGGTGGCGACTATAAAGACGACGGGGACAGCGCTTGTGATCTGTTTGGCTGCGCGGATGGCTGGAGCTGCTCCGGAAAAAATCACATCCACGTGCTGCTGCTGAACCAGATCGGTCACGAGCAGCGGGAAGCGGTCATTCTTGCCCTCCGAGCCTCGATATTCGAACGTCACGTTGCGATCGGGGATGTAGCCTAAGGCGCGGAGCGCGTCTGTGAACTGTCTGTATAGAGGCGGGGGAGACGCGGCGCTCGTGGTCACCAAAATTCCGACTTTGTAGATGCGCTCCTCGGCCCAGGCTGTAGGCTGGCCAAGCAGGACTAGGAATGCCGGAGCGAGCAACGTCAGACGCTTACTGAAATGCAGAAGCTGAGCGGTGTACACGGCGACCCCCCAACGGATGTGATAGGACCATTTCTATTCGTATCCTGATTTTGCGTGATGTCCGCTTCGGGTCAACATGCGACGGTCGGGAGCCTCAGCGCCATGCCCGCTTCACTGCTGACACCGGAAGCGTGGACGGCGCTTGCCGCGTTTATGATTTCATGACCTATTTTCCCGCGGCAAACGGTGCGATCTCCTGGGGCTGGCGAGCGCCCTTGGGATGTGTATAAAAGGCCCTTCCGCCCGAGGGCTTAGGCCCTCCGAGCCCCATCATTGTTCCGCCCGACGGGAGGCCGCCGCCATGCTCCAGAACCGCCTGCAACCCGTGCTCGATCCCCACCAGCTCGCGCGGGAGATGTCGGGCAAGATGCTGATCGACGGCGGCATGGTGGGCTCGATCACCGCCCGCACCTTCCCGATCATCAATCCCGCGACCCAGGAGAGGATCGGCGAGGCAGCCGACGGCGACGCCAAGGACGTCGACGCCGCCGTCAAGGCGGCGGCGAAGGCGCAGAAGAGCTGGGGCAAGCTGCTCGCGCGCGAGCGCGGGCGCCTAGTCGCGGAGTGCGGCCGCATCCTCAGCGAGCACGTCGAGGAATTGGCTAAGCTGATCACGCTGGAGACCGGCAAGGCGATCCGCACCGAGAGCCGGGTCGAGGCCGGCGTCTTCGCGGATATCCTGACCTTCTATGGCGGCCTCGGCTCCGAGCTCAAGGGCGAGAGCGTGCCGTTCAAGCCGGACGCGCTCACCATCACGCTGCGCCAGCCGATCGGTGTCGTCGGCGCGATCATCCCTTGGAACGTGCCGCTGTTGCTGATGGCGCTCAAGATCGCGCCCGCGCTGGTCGCCGGCAACAGCGTGGTAGTGAAGTCGGCGGAAGAAGCGCCCTTCGCGGTCCTGCGCGCGTGCCAGATCATGAACCAGGTGCTGCCGCAGGGCGTGCTCAACATCCTCTCCGGCGACGGCCCGCAATGCGGCGCGCCGCTGGTCGAGCACAAGGGCGTCGGCAAGGTCACCTTCACGGGGTCCGTCGAGACCGGCAAGCTGATCTACAAGATGGCGTCGCAGAAGCTCATCCCGGTAACGCTGGAGCTCGGCGGCAAGAGCCCGATGATCGTCATGGGCGACGCCGATCTCGAGAAGGCGGTGGCGGGCGCGGTGATCGGCATGCGCTTCACGCGCCAGGGCCAGAGCTGCACGGCCGCGAGCCGCATCTTCGTCCATGAGTCCATCCACGACGCCTTCGTCGACAAGCTCAAGGCCAAGGTCGATGCGATGAAGATGGGCGATCCGCTCGACGAGCAGACCGACATCGGCACCATCATCTCCAAGCAGCAGTTCGAGAAGGTGCGCTCTTACATCGATCTCGGCGAGAAAAGCGCGGGCGCCAAGGCGCACAAATGCTCAAAGATGCCGAGCGATCCCAACCTGCAGCGCGGCTACTACGTGCAGCCCGTGATCTTCACCGGCGTCGCCAACGACAACCGCATCTGCCGCGAGGAGATTTTCGGTCCGGTCACCTGCGTGATGAAGTTCAGGGATTACGAGGACGCGCTGGCGCAGGCGAACGACAGCGACTACGGCCTCGCCGCCACCATCTGGACGCGCGACCTCAAGACCGCGCTCGACGCGAGCCACCGGCTCGAGGCGGGCTTGGTGCAGGTCAACCAGAACTTAGTCGTGCAGGCGAACATGTCCTATGGCGGCGTGAAGCAGTCCGGCCTCGGCAAGGAGGCCTCGCTCGAGGCGATGCTCGAGCACTTCACGCAGAAGAAGACCATCATCCTGAACCTTGGCTGAGCGCGGAAGGCCGGCGCGGCCGGCACCCATGGGCCGGCTTATCTTCCTCATCATCCTGATCGCCCCGATCGTCGTGGCGCTTTCGGGACTGCTCTGGCTGCATTCCGCGCTGCCGCCGGTCGGATACGCGCACACCGTGCAGGGCCTGACCGCGCCGGTGCGGATCACGCGCGACGCCATCGGCGTCCCCACCATCGTCGCCACGAACGATCTCGATGCCGCCTTCGGGCTCGGCTTCGTCCATGCGGAGGATCGCCTGTTCCAGATGGATGCGCAGCGCCGCTACGGCGCCGGCCGGCTCGCGGAGTGGTTCGGCGCCCGGGTATTGGATACCGACCGAACGATGCGCACCCTCGGGCTCGCGCGCGCCGCCGAGCGGCAGCTCCCGCAGCTCCCCGACGAGGTGCAGGCGGTGCTCCGGGCCTACGCCGCGGGGGTCAACGCCGTCATCGCGGACCGGCGGTGGGCGCTGCCGCCCGAATACTATCTCCTGCGCGCGCGGCCGGAGCCGTGGCGGGCGGTCGACACGCTGATCTGGGGCAAGCTGATGGCCTGGCAGCTCGCCGGGAATTATCGCGGCGAGCTCGCGCGCGCCAAGCTGCTCGAGCACGTGAAGCCCGAGGAGATGCCGATCCTCTATCCCGGCTATCCCAAGGAGGGCCCGGTGATCCTGGGCGCGATGGCGCCGATCTATCGAAGCCTGCCGCTCGCCTCCCTCTCGGCGATGATGCCCGCGCTCGAGGACCCCGTGCGCGCCTCGAACAATTGGGTGGTTGCGGGCAATCGCTCGGCCTCTGGCAAGCCGATCCTCGCCAACGATCCACACCTCGGCCTTGAGGTGCCCGGCGTCTGGTACCTCGTCCATGTCGCGACCCCCGCGCACAAGCTGGAGGGCGGCACCATGCCGGGTGCGCCGATCGTGCTGGTCGGGCACAACGAGCGCATCGCCTGGGGCCTCACGAATACCGGCAGCGACGTCTCGGATCTGTTCGTCGAGAAGCTGGATCCCGACGATCCCAACAAATACCTGACGCCCGACGGATCCCAGCCCCTGAAGTCGCGCACCGAGACCATCCTGGTGAAGGACGCGCGGCCCGTGCAGATCACCGTGCGCGAGAGCCGGCACGGGCCGGTGATCTCCGATCTCGCGGGCTCCGCCCAGCAGGTGGCGCAGCCGGGCTTCGCCCTGGCGCTACAGGCGAGCTACCTCATGGACGGCGACCGGACCCCGCAGGCGCTCTGGGAGATGAACCGCGCGGTCGATTGGGACGGCTTTCAGAAGGCGCTCGCGAAATTCGACGCGCCCGAGCAGAACATCGTCTATGCCGACGTCGATGGCCACATCGGCTACTTGTCGCCGGCGCGCGTGCCGACCCGGGTAAGCGGCGACGGCTGGCTGCCGGCGCCCGGCTGGACCGGCGAGTTCGATTGGACGGGCTGGGTCCCGGCCGACGCCATGCCGCGCGCTGTCGATCCGCCCACCGGCCGCATCGTCACCGCCAACAACAAGCCGGTGCCCGACAATTTCCCGTATTTCCTCGGACGCGACTGGGACGAGCCATACCGCGCCCAGCGCATTGCGACGCTGATCGACCAGCGAGCACGGCACTCGCTCGACAGCATGGCCGCGATCCAGCGGGACATCCTCTCGCCGATGGCCGACCGGCTGCTGCCGCTGATGCTGAAAGCACCGGTCACCACGCCGCAAGCGCAAGCGGCGATCGAGCGGCTCAGGCAATGGGACCGCCGGATGGACAAGGACGCGGTCGAGCCGCTGCTCTTCAGCGCGTGGCTGCGCGACTTCAATCGCGTCGTGTTCGCCAATCGGCTCGGCACCGCTTTCGACGATTATTGGTCGCTCCACGCCGATGCCATCGCGAGCATCCTGACCGCGCATCAGGACTGGTGCGACGACCGCATCCTGACCGTCCCGAAGACCTGCGCCGAGCAGCTCTCGGCGGCGCTGCTGCTGGCGCTCGACGAGCTCAGCAAAGCCTACGGGCCCGACATGAACGAATGGCGCTGGGGCCGCGCGCATGTCGCGGAGTTCAGCCATCGGGTCTTCTCGGCCGTGCCGGTGGTGGGCCGCTATCTCGAGACCGCCATCGCCGCCGATGGTGGGCTCGACACGATCAATCGCGGCGGCTTCTCCGTGCGCAGTAGCACGCGGCCGTATCAGGACACGCTGGGACCGGGACTGCGCATGGTGATCGACATGGCGGATCCCGACCGCACGCGCTTCATGATCGTGCCGGGCGAAGGTGGTAATCCGCTCTCCGAGCACTACACCGACCTCGTCCGCCCCTGGCGCGACGGCTATATGCTGATGATCGATACGCGAAACCCGGTCGCGACCGAGACGCTGTCGCCGCCCTAGCACGGAGCGAGCCGCCATGGCTGAGCCGACGCGCCACCGCCAACCCAAGGCCTACCAGAACCAGCGCTTCCTCGAGAGCCGGGACGCGCGGGCTCTGCGCATCCTCTCCGAGTACCTGGAGCCGCTCTCGAGGTTTCAGCGCTACCAGGTTCAAGACACCATCGTCTTCATGGGCTCCGCGCGCCTCAAATCGCGCGAGGCGGCGGAGGCCGCGTTGGCGGAGGCCGAGCGTGGCGGCGGCGATCTCGCGCGGGCGCGCACCGCGGTGGAGCTTTCCGAGTATTACGAGGCCGCGCGTGAGCTCGCTCACCGCCTGACGGACTGGTCGAAGCAGCTCGGCGACGCCGCACGCCGCTTCGTCATCTGCACCGGCGGAGGGCCGGGGATCATGGAGGCCGCCAACCGCGGCGCCTCCGAGGCCAAGGGGCTCAACGTCGGCCTTACCATCTCGATCCCCAACGAGGAGTTCGACAACCCGTTCGTGAGCCGCGAGCTCCACGTGCATTTCCACTACTTCTTCATGCGCAAGTTCTGGTTCGTCTATCTCGCGAAGGCCGTGGTGCTGTTTCCCGGCGGATACGGGACCCTCGACGAGCTCTTCGAGATTCTCACCCTCGTGCAGACGCGCAAGATGAAGAAGCGCATGCCGCTCGTGCTGTTCGGCCCCAAGTTCTGGAACGAAGTGGTCAACTTCGACGCGCTCGTCCGCCACGGCACCATCAGCCCCGAGGACGCCAGTTTGTTCCATTTCACGGACTCCGTGGACGAGGCCTACGAGCTGATCACTCGCGGCCTCACCGAGCATGCGCTGGGCAGTCCCGGCGCGGTGCTGTAGCCGCGCAGGCGAACGGCGGCCAAAGATATTGGCGGCTCCCCGCTGACCTGAGCGATCGCTTGCCTCGATCCTGAGCCCTCGCCGATACTTGCGCCCAGGTGGCAGCGAGGCGGGAGCGAGTGTCGGGCGATCATGAAATGCGGGACCTGGCTTGGACCGGCGAGCCGCCGGAGCCCTTCGCCTCGCCCGAGTATTACCGAGGCGTCCTGGTGCGGCGCGTCTTCGCCTATTGCGTGGACCTGTTGTGCATCGGCCTGCTGATCGCGCTTGCCTGGATCGTCTTCGTCATGCTGGCGATCGCGAGCCTGGGACTGCTGTCCCCGCTCCTGCTCATCCTGGGCCTGATCCCCGTGCTCTACCACACGCTCACGATCGGCGGGCCGCGCTGTGCGACGCCGGGCATGCGGCTCACGGGCGTCGAGGTGCGCAGCTGGACCGGCGAGCGGCCCAGCTACCTTCAGGCCTTCGTCCAGACAATTTTGTTTTATGTCACGGTTTATCCGTCTTGGTCGCTCGTCTTGCTGATCGCGCTCTTCGATCGGCGACGGCGCACGCTGCACGACATGCTCGCGGGGACCCTGGTCGTCCGGTCGTCTCCCGAGGCGGAAATCTTGGCGGCTCGATGATACTGGCGCTGCGGCACCGGCTTCGCACATAATGCCGGGCATGACGATGCCGCTCGCTGCAGCCGAGGGACCGCAATGCGGGTGAAGGTCGAGCAGGATGTGCCGGATGGCAACGGCACCAGCCTCTTGCGCAGCCGCCGATCCGGGCCGGGCCTGCCTCCGGTGGCGTCGGCGCTGCGGCCGTTCTACCGTACGGCATCGCTGCCGTGCCCCTATCTCGATGGCAAGACCGAGCGGAAGCTGATCACGGAAATCAGCGGTCACGATTCCTACGCCTTCTACAACGAACTGTCGCGGGCCGGCTTCCGCCGTAGCCACCACCTGGCCTATCGGCCGGCCTGCGCCGGTTGCGCCGCGTGCCTGCCGGTTCGGGTCAATGTCGAGAAATTCGAAATCAGCCGCTCGCTGCGGCGCACAATGATCGCAAACCGGGACCTCGCGCCGCGGCTCATGCCGGCACGGGCCACGACAGAGCAATACCGGGTGTTCTCGCGCTACCAGCGCTCCCGCCACGCCGAGAGCGACATGGCATCGATGACTTACGGCGATTATCGCGCGATGGTCGAGGACAGCCCCGTCATGACCGTCATGCAGGAGCATCGCAAGCCCGATGGAACCCTGGTGGCGGCGTGCCTCGCTGATCTCCTCGACGATGGACTCTCGGCGGTATACAGCTTCTACGATCCGGCTGAATCCGCTCGCAGCCCCGGCACCGCCGTGATCCTGGCCTTGATCGCCGAGGCGCGGAAGCGCGCGCTCCCCTACGTCTATCTCGGCTACTGGATCGGTGCGAGCCGCAAGATGGCCTACAAGACGCGCTTCCGGCCCTTGGAGGCTCTGACATCCCAGGGCTGGGCGCCCCTCTCGCAATAGCGCCGAACCCGCTCTCGAGCCGACCGATGCCGCCTCGCGGAACCGCCGAGCGCGACCCGCCCGTCGCGACCAACCACCCGATCGCCGACCAGGTCAAATTCACGACCTGCTACATGTGCGCCTGCCGTTGCGGCATCAAGGTGCATCTGAAGGACGGCGGCATCCGCTATATCGAGGGCAACCGCGACCACCCCGTGAACCGCGGCGTGCTCTGCGCCAAAGGCTCCGCCGGGATCATGCAGCACAACTCGCCGGCTCGGCTGCGCAAGCCGCTCAAGCGCGTGGGCGAGCGCGGCCGCGGCGAGTTCCGCGAGATCGAGTGGGAGGAAGCGCTCGGAACCGCGGTCGAGTGGCTCGGCGCCATCCGGGCGCGAGATCCCAAGCGGCTCGCCTTCTTCACGGGCCGCGACCAGAGCCAAGCCCTGACGGGCTGGTGGGCGCAGCAGTTCGGCACGGTCAACTACGCCGCCCATGGCGGGTTCTGCTCCGTCAACATGGCCGCCGCCGGCCTCTACACCATCGGCGGCTCGTTCTGGGAATTCGGCGAGCCAGACTGGGAGCGCACGAAGTATTTCCTCATGTTTGGCGTCGCCGAGGATCATGACTCCAATCCGATCAAGATCGGCCTCGGCAAGCTCAAGGGACGCGGCGCCAAGGTCGTCTCGGTCAATCCGATCCGCACGGGATATTCGGCGATCGCCGACGAGTGGATCGGCATCCGCCCGGGCAGCGACGGCCTCCTGGTGCTATCGCTGATCCACGAGCTCCTGCGCGCCGGAAAGGTCGATGCGGATTACCTCGCGCGCTACACCAACGCGCCATGGCTGGTGATCGATGATGAGGGCGCCGCCGATCACGGTCTCTTTGCCCGCGGCACCGACGGTGGCGCGCTGGTCTGGGACCGCAGGCGCGAGCGTCTCGTCGGGGCGAGCGATCCTGACGCGCTGCCGGCGCTGAGCGGAGAGCGTCGGCTGCCGGACGGACGACGGGGCGTGCCCTCCTTCGAGCTCTTGGCGAAACGCTATCTCGATCCCCGGTATGCGCCGGAGGCGGTGGCGGCTGAGACGGGCGTCCCCGCCGCAACGATCAAACGGCTCGCGGCCGAGCTCGCGCACGTCGCGTTCGAGGAAGCGATCGTGGTCGATCAGCCCTGGACCGATACCCGCGGACGCCACCACGCCCGGATGATCGGGCGACCCATCGCCATGCACGCCATGCGCGGCATCTCCGCGCATTCGAACGGCTTCCACACCTGCCGGGCGATCCACCTGCTGCAGATACTGCTCGGCGCCGTCGACACGCCCGGCAGCTTCCGCTACGAGCCGCCCTTCCCGCGCCTGATCCCGCCCTCGGGCAAGCCCGCGGCACCCGTCGGCGCGGGCACGCCGCTCGCGAGTCCGCCGCTCGGGTTTCCCCAGGGGCCGGAGGACCTGCTGGTCGATGCCGACGGCAAGGCGCTGCGCATCGACAAGGCGTTCTCCTGGGAAGCGCCGCTTGCCGCCCATGGCCTCCTGCATCTCGTGATCGCCAATGCCTGCAAGCGCGACCCATACGAGATCGACACGCTCTTCCTATACATGGCGAACATGAGCTGGAACTCCGCGATGAATACCGCGGGGACCATGGACATGCTGACGGCGCGCGATCCCGCCACGGGCGCGTACGAAATCCCGCACATCATCTATTCCGATGCGTATTACTCGGAGATGGTGGCTTACGCCGACCTCGTGCTGCCGGACACCACCTATCTCGAGCGCTACGACTGCATCTCGCTGATGGACCGGCCCATCAGCAACGCCGACCACGCCGCCGACGCGATCCGCCAGCCCGTGGTGAAGCCCGACCGCGACGTGCGCCCATTCCAGGACGTGCTGATCGACCTCGGCGCACGGTTGAAGCTCCCGGGCTTCGTGGCTGCCGACGGCAGACCCAAGTACCCCGGCTTCTATCCCGATTACATCGTGAACCACGAGCGCAAGCCCGGCGTCGGACCGCTCGCGGGCTGGCGCGGTGCCAATGGCGGGCAGCAGGGGGTCGGCGCGGTCAATCCGCGCCAGCTCGAGCGCTATGTCGAGAACCAGTGCTTCTGGCAGGGCGAGATCCCGCCGGAGGGGCGCTACTACAAATTCGCCAATCGCGCCTATCTCGAATGGTCGCGCGAGATGGGGTTCCGCGACCACGTGGAACCCGTGGTGCTGCAGCTCTATAGCGAGCTGCTGCAGAGATTCCGGCTGGCCGCGCGGGGTCACGGCCGCGTACTGCCGCCGCCCGAGCACCGGGAGCGCGTCGAGAAATATTTCGATCCCTTGCCGTTCTGGTACGCGCCCTTCGAGGGCGGCGGCGATGGCTATCCGCTGCACGCGATCACTCAGCGGCCCATGGCGATGTATCACAGCTGGGGCTCGCAGAATGCCTGGCTCCGCCAGATCCACGGCGAGAACCTCCTGCACATTCATCGCGCGCGTGCCGCCGAGCTCGGGATTGCCGATGGAGACTGGGTAGCGGTTTCCAGCCGGCACGGGCGCATCACTGTGCGTGCGAAGCTGATGGACGGCGTCAACCGCGACACCGTCTGGACCTGGAACGCCATCGGCAAGCGCGCCGGCGCGTGGAACCTGGCGCTGGGCGCCCACGAGTCCAAGCGCGGGTTCCTGCTCAATCACCTCATCAGCGAGCTGCTGCCGCCGCGCGACGGCGGCTATCGCTACGCCAATGCCGATCCCGTGACGGGCCAAGCCGCCTGGTACGACCTGCATGTCAGAATCGAGAAGGCCTCGATGCCCGCCGGCCATTCCGAGCCGGCTTTCGCCGTTCTGGGCGCACCGTCGCTCCCGGCACGGCCATCCGTGCTTCGTTACGGAGACAAGTTCCGTCCGCCGAGGCCGGGCCCGTGACCAGCCTGCCCGCGCATCCGGCGACGAAGCGGCTCGGCCTCGTCATCGACCTCGATATCTGCGTCGGCTGTCATGCCTGCGCCGTCAATTGCAAGCAGTGGAACAGCGGCGGCGTGGCGGCGCCGCTCACGGATCTCGATCCCTACGGCGCCGATCCCCTGGGCGTCTGGTTCAACCGCGTGCACACCTTCGAGGTGGGCGAAGGCGCGAGCGGCCGCACCGTGCATTTCCCGCGCTCGTGCCTTCACTGCACGGAGCCCGCCTGCGTCACCGTCTGCCCCACCGGCGCCAGCTACAAACGCGCCGAGGACGGCATCGTGCTGGTCGACGAGGATCTCTGCATCGGCTGCAAGCTCTGCTCCTGGGCTTGCCCTTATGGCGCCCGCGAATACGACTATGACGCGGGCGTCATGAAGAAGTGCACGCTGTGCATCGACAAGATCTACAACGAGACGCTCGAGGAGGAAGCGCGCGTGCCCGCCTGCGTCGCGACCTGCCCGGCCACGGCGCGGCATTTTGGCGACCTCGGCGATCCCGATTCCGCGGTCTCCAAGCTGGTGCACGAGCGCGGCGGCTACGACCTGATGCCGGAGCTCGGCTACGCTCCCACGAACAAGTACCTGCCGCCGCGCCCGCGGCGCGCCTCGGCCAAGGAGATGGGCGGCGCGCCGGTGGAGCTGGCACCAGCGATCGCCGCGGCCGGCAGCGGGTTTCTCGCCTGGATCGACCGGCTGCTCTCCGGCTGACCTATGCATCCCGCGCTATCCGTCATCGTGTTCACGACCCTGTCCGGCGCGGGATATGGCCTGTTGGCCTGGCTCGGCGTCTGGGCAATCGTGGGCTCGCTCCCGGCCAATCGCGGGTTGGCGGCTGTCGCGCTCGCGCTCTCGCTGGGCGCGATCACGATCGGCCTACTGTCGTCGACCCTTCATCTGGGGCATCCCGAGCGTGCCTGGCGCGCCTTCTCCCAATGGCGCAGCTCCTGGCTTTCGCGCGAGGGCGTGTCGTCGACCGCGACCTACGTTCCGGCGCTGCTCTTCGCGCTGGGCTGGCTCGGCATCGGCAGTACCCGCGGGATATGGGCAGCGTTCGCCGTGATCTCGGCCGCTTGCGCCGTCGCGACCGTGGTGTGCACGGCCTTCATCTACATTTCGCTCAAGCCGATCCAGCGCTGGAGCAACGGCTGGGTGCTGCCGAACTACCTCGCGCTCGCCGCGATGACGGGCGCGTTCTGGCTGATCGCAGCGATGTCCCTCTTCGGCGCGAGCGACAACGATCTGGTCATAGCCGCAGCAGCTTGCACCGCGGTCGCGGGGGTGCTGAAGGTGCAGTACTGGCGCTTCATCGATCGCACCGCGAGCCGGAGCGACGGCGGGACGGCGACCGGGCTGGGCGCACTCGGCCGCGTGCGCCTCTTCGAGGCGCCGCACACCTCCGAGAACTATCTCATGAAGGAGATGGGCTTCCGCATCGCGCGCAAGCATGCGGCGAAGCTCCGGATGATTGCGCTCGTTTCGGCGTTCGCCCTGCCGCTGGTGCTGACCATCCTGGAGTTCCTGCTTCCTGCGGCTCTTGTTCCGCTCTGCGCCATCCTGGCCGCGGCGATCGCAACGCTGGGTGTCCTGATCGAGCGCTGGCTGTTCTTCGCCGAGGCCAGGCACACGGTGACGCTCTACTACGGCGCCGAACGGGCGTGAGCTGATCGGGGGACGCCCGCCCCGGCATCGCCGCAGTGCGGTCCTAATCCGGTCGCGAATCGCTCTTAGGGTGCTGCCCACCGATCTGTAGATCGGAAGGGAGGCTCACATGGAACCACGGTTTCCGCTGTCCGTCGCGGGCGCGGCGATTGCGATGCTCGCCATCTCGACACTGAGAAGTGCGCATGCCTCGGATGATTATCGCATTTCGGGACCGTACAGCCACGGCAATCTCGCGATCTACCTGATCCACGGTGCCTCGGTGCCCGGACCTGTCCCCCTCACCTTGGAGGAAGCGCTCGCGAAAGGTGCCGTACGCGTGCGCGAGACCGGCCAAGTCAATGAACTCGAACTCGAAAATCTTGGCAACGAGGAGGTCTTTGTTCAGTCCGGCGATATCGTGAAAGGTGGGCAGCAAGATCGTGTGCTCATGGTCAGCCTTGTCGTGCCGCCGCATTCAGGACGCGTGCCGATCTCGTCCTACTGCGTGGAACAAGGTCGCTGGACGGCTCGCGGAGCGGAGGACCCGAACAGGTTCGCCAGCGCCCATACCGCCGTTCCCTCACGCGAAGTCAAAATGGCCATGAAGGCTCCGATCGGGCACGACGCGTCGCAACCTTATTCCGCATCGACCGCGTCGCGTCAGAGCCAAGTCTGGAACGATGTCGCGCAGATCCAGAACAATCTTTCGATCAGCTTGGGTGCCGCTGTCGCCTCGCCCCAGTCAAGGAGCAGCCTTCAGCTGACGCTGGAGAACTCCAAACTGAAGGCGGCGCAGGCGGACTACGTCGCTGCGCTGCGGTCCGCCGGGGAATCCGAGCCCGATATCATCGGCTACGCGTTTGCCATCAACGACAAGCTGAACAGTGCCGACATCTTTTCCTCGAACGGCCTGTTCCGCAAGATGTGGCCCAAATTGCTGACCGCTGCCGCGACCGAGGCGCTGGCTGCCAAGACGAGCGATCCGGAGACCATGCCGCCGACCACCAATGGCGTGACGGAGTTTCTCGAGGCGGCGACGGCCGGGAAACCGAGCGAGGCGACGATCGGCCGGAACGTGATCCTCGAAACCCGGGAAAGCGACGGCGCGTTGTCGTTCGAGACGAGGCGCGCAACCACTGGCGACTGGGTGCATCGGAATTATCTCGCGCGATGAGCCCATCCAAGACGCTATCTCACCGAGTAGGCGCTCCGCGCCTCTCCGTTGGAGCCGTAGGGTCCCGGAATTGGCACGTTATCGGAAGCGCGGCGCGCGGAAGCGGGCACGTGTTTGCGAGTTGACGCCTAATCCGCCGCCGCGGCGCTCCTTGCGCCGAGCGCGCGCAGGCAATGGTCGACCCAGAGCTTGGTGAGCTTCTCCTCGACCGAGTTCTGGCCGAGGCGCGTGCGCAGATTCGAGAAATCCACGGCGTCCATCTCCTGGTCCTGGTTGAAGCAGGAGAACACCGTGGTCTCCGCGCCAGTCTTGGGATCGCGGTGGACCTGGAGGCACTGGGCGCAGATCTCCTTCATCATGCATTGCATGGGCGAATTGATCGACGCGATGGCGCGGTGCTCGCGCTTGAGGAAGGGCGCCAGCACACTGTGCCGCGCCTTCGCCACCGCCGCCATCATGCCGTCGGAGCCGATGGCCATGATGCGGTTGACCTCGCTGAGCTTGATGTCGACCGGACCGAGCCGGCCCTCGGCGTAGGCGGTCATGGCATCGACGATGTTCGCGACCACGGTCTTGTCCTGCGGCCGACCCGGCTCGAAGCCCGGCGCCTCGTCGCAGCACCAGACCACCGCGTCCGCCGCCTTCTCGATGTCGTCGACCTTGTAGCGGTCCTGGCCGCGCTTGTAGCCCGCGAAATAGAGCACGCGCGAGCCTGCGGCGCGCAAGCCCGAGCCGATCGAGAACAACACGGCATTGCCGAGGCCGCCGCCCGCGAGCAGCACCGTCTCGGCCTTCGGCAGCTCCGTCGGCGTGCCCGTCGGGCCCATGAGGATCACGGGCTCGCCCGGCTGCAGCAGCGTGCAGAGATCGGACGACCCGCCCATCTCCAGCACGATAGTCGAGAGCAGGCCGCGCGCAGGGTCGACGGCGGCGCCGGTCAGCGCCAAGCCCTCCATGGCAAGCGTCGTGCCCGCGGTCTTGACCGCCTGCGTCTCGTAGTTCTGCAGGCGATAGAACTGGCCGGGCCGGAAGACGCGCGCCGCCATGGGCGCGCGCACGACTACCTCGACGATCTCAGGCGTGAGGCGATGCACCGCGTGGACCGTCGCGCGTAGTTCGTCGTCGAGGCGGCGCACGAGCTCGGCCGGCGAAGGGCCTGTGGGCGCGCGGCGCGCGAGCATCCGACTCACCACCGGATAACCCTGCTTGGCGCTCGCCATCGCCTTCACGACATTGCCGGCGAAGGACGGGTGCAGGTCGCCGAAGAAGCTGATCGCGCGGCCGTCGGCCTGAAGACTCGTCAGCACCTGCGGCACCGCGGGCTTGGCGACGCGCTCGGGCGTCACGGGCGTGCCGGTCTCGTCCACGGCGCGGAAATACCGGCCGTCGATCTTGACGTGGCCGGGATCCTCCCGTTGTAGCACGGTGTTGGGATGCGTGCCCGCCGCGACCAGGATGCTGCGCGCCGGTAGGGTGACACGCCCGCCGTCGGACAGCGACAGCACCAGCGCCTTGGCGGCACCGAAGTCGTCGAGCTCCACTTCTTCCGGCGTCAGGCCTTCGGCGAAGCGGATCCCCTCCTCCATCGCCTTCGCGACTTCCTCGTGATTGAGGGTGTAGCTGGGCGCGTCGATCAGCCGCCGGCGGTAGGCGATGGTGACGCCGCCCCAGCCATTGAGGAGATCGATGAAACGCGGCGCGCGTCCCTCGCGCCGGGCCGTGTCGCGCTCGGCGCGGATCGCGCGGGCGTGTGCCAGGAACTCGGCGGCGATTGCGGCGTCCTCCGGGCTCCATTCCGCCCGCACCGCCGCCTCGCCGCGCTCGGCCGCGAGCACCTCGTAACGCGCGAGGAATTTCTCCACCTGCACCACATAGTAGGCGAGCGCTTCGGTCGCGGTGTCGATGGCGGTGAGGCCGCCGCCGATCACCACCGCGGGGAGCCGGACCTGCAGGTTCGCGAGGCTGTCGGTCTTGGCGGCGCCGGTGAGCTGCAGCGCCATCAGGAAATCCGAGGCCTGCCGCACGCCGCGGGCGAGCCCGTTCTTCATGGCGATCACGGTCGGCTTACCGGCGCCGGCGCAGAGCGCGATGTGGTCGAAGCCCAGCGCGAAGGCGCTCTCCACGGTGAGCGTGCCGCCGAAGCGCACGCCGCCATACATGGCGAACTCGCTCCGCCGTTCCAGCAGCAGGCGGATCAGCTTCAGGAAGTTCTTGTCCCAGCGGACGGTGATGCCGTATTCGGCGACGCCGCCGAATCCTGCCATGGTTCGCGAGTTCAGGGGCTCGCGCAGCTCCTCGACGTCGCGGATCGGCCGGAACGCATGGCGCTCGCCGTGGGCGTCGATGCCGGAGATCTCCGCCGGCAAGGCCTCGATCTTGAGGCCATCGACGCCGACGACCGCGTGGCCGTCGTTCATCAGGTGATGCGCGAGGGTGAAGCCCGCGGGTCCGAGCCCCACCACGAGCACCTTGTAGCCGCTCGCGGGCCTTGGCAGCGGCCGGTGGATGTCGAGCGGATTCCAGCGCGTGAGCAGCCCATAGATCTCGAAGCCCCAGGGCAGGCTCAGCACGTCCTTGAGGGTGCGCGTCTCGATCTGCGGGATGTCGACGGGATCCTGCTTCTGATAGATGCAGGCCTTCATGCAGTCATTGCAGATACGGTGGCCGGTCGCGGCCATCATGGGATTGTCGATCGCCGCGATCGCCATCGCGCCGATGCTCCAGCCCTCGGCCTTCACCGCGTTGAGCTCGGAGACCTTCTCCTCGAGCGGGCAGCCCGCGAGGGTCACGCCGAACACGGTTTTCTGGAAGGAGCCCCACTTCTTGTCCTTGAGGCCGCGCGAACAGCTGTCCTTGCCCTGGTTGTGGCACCAGATGCAGTAGTTCGCCTGGTCGAGCGCGCCCGTGAGGTCCATGCCCGCATCGGTGAGCGCGAAGCCGTCGCGCGCCCGGCCATGCTCGGGCCCGAGGCGCAGCATGGTGACGCCGTGCTCCACCACCGTCTCCACGGCGATGAGATGCGTCATCTCGACCTTGTGCGGCACTTTGAAGAGCACGCCGCGGCGGTGCCGCGCCTGGCCTTCCGAGGAGAGCGTCGCCCAGGCCGCATAGCGCGCCGCGAGGTCGAGAGCCGCGCCATGCTCCGCCTCGGCTGTCATCCAGCGCGAGACGTGTGCGGCGTAACCCTGCTCGGTGAGCGCCTCGCCGATCAGAGCCTCGAGCTCGCGGCCAAGTATGGCACCATCGAGCGCGGCGACCTTCTCCGGCGTCACGCCCTTGACCCCGCGACGCTGCACGAAGAGGCGCTTCACCGCGTAGAGCGGCGCCAGCGCGTGATGCCGCGCTTGAAGGGCTCGGGCCTCGCTCGCGATGCCGAAGAGATCCGCGACGAAATCCTCGAGATGCGGAGCGAGATCGGTCAGCAGTTGCGAGTGCGCCTTGTGGTCGAGCGCAGCGGGGTCGCGCCGCGCCGTCACCAGGCGATTGTGCAGATCGGCATCGGTCGAGGCGAGCCAGGCGACGAACGCCGTGTCGAGGCGCGCGAGGCCGTCGCGGCGGTAAAGGTCCTCGAAGGCAAGACCGTGCTTGAGTTGCAGATCGCTTGTCACCGCGTATCCAGATCGAATGGACCCGCGCCGCCGCAACGCGCGGGTCCGTGGAGTGGATCGATTACCGCAAAGCCGCGCAGCTTATATATGATTTTGCCGCCGCCGTGCCATGCGCGGATCGCCGCATAAGTTCCTGGGAATCCCCAGAAAATCTCGGGTTATTGAGGAGCCCTATGATTTCTCGGGGGGATCGCCGCCGGCATTGGCGCGCTCGAGCACTGCGTTCAGCAGGACCGCGCAGCCCATGGCGAGATCCTCGGGCTTGGCGTCCTCGATCTCGTTGTGGCTGATGCCGCCGACGCAGGGCACGAAGATCATCGCCGTGGGCGCAACGCGCGCCATGTAGACGGCGTCGTGGCCGGCGCCGCTGATGATGTCCATGTGCCGATAGCCCAGGGCCTCGGTCGCCTTGCGCACGCTCGCGACGCAGGATTTGTCGAAGGGCGTGGGCGGGAAATACCAGAACTCCTTCACCGCGGCCTCGAGGCCGATCGCACCCGCGATCTCCGCGCAGGCCGCGCGCAGTTCTTTATCCATCTCGGTGAGCACGGCATCGTCCGGGTGCCGGAAATCCACCGTGAAGAACACGCGGCCCGGGATCGTGTTCCGGGAATTGGGACTGACTTG